>JAZRMG010000175.1:0-5563 GCA_045647345.1 Bacteroidaceae bacterium
GCATTGAATCCACCAGCGTTGAGGTAGTCCACCTCCTCCTTGCGGGTGAGGGTCTTGTCGCGGGTAAGGGTGATGATCTCGATACCGGGAGCCATCACGAGGAAGGTCATGTCGAAACGGATCTGGTCGTTACCGGCACCTGTTGAGCCGTGTGCGATGGCATCAGCACCAATCTCCTTGGCATAGCGTGCGATGGCCAATGCCTGGAAGATACGCTCCGAGCCCACCGAGATAGGGTAACAGTTGTTGCGGAGCACATTGCCATACACCATGTACTTGAGGCTCTTCTCATAGTACTCCTGGGTGACGTCGAGGGTCATATATTTGACTGCGCCTAACTTATAGGCATTCTCTTCGTTGGTGCGAAGTTGCTCTTCGCTGAATCCGCCTGTATTGGCACACACGGCATGTACTTCATAACCCATCTCCTTGGTCAAGTACATCACGGTGTACGAGGTATCAAGTCCGCCACTGAAGGCGACTACTACTTTCTTCTTTTGTTCCATATTGATTAATTTACAATTCTAAATTTACTATTTACGATTTATTTACCATTTAACTATTTTACAATTTTATTGTTACGATATAAATCAATAAATCATAAATCAATAGTAAATCGTAAATCAACAAATCGTAAATTTTGATTATTTCTTCTTTGACTTCAGATGCAGCATCTTGCGCAGGCGGTTTTGCCATTTCGACATGGTGGGTACCTCCTCATCGGGGTCGATGGGAGTTGCTTTGGGGTCGAAGAGCATACCTGTGCAGAGGCATCGGGTACGGTTGTTGCGTTGCAGGATGTCGTAGTTCTTACATCCCTCGCATCCCTTCCAGAACTCGTCGTCCTGTGTCAGTTCGGTTAGTGTCACGGGTACATATCCCATGGCGGTGTTGAGCTTCATCACGGGTAGCGATGTGGTGATACTGAACAGCTTGGCGTAGGGGAATCGCTCGCGGGCCAACTCGAAAGTCTTCTTCTTTATGCGGCTGGCGAGTCCCAAACGGCGATACTCAGGGTCTACGATGAGGCCTGATGTCGCCACAAAATCGCCGTGGCTCCAGCTCTCGATATAGCTAAATCCGATTAGTTTCTCGCCATCAAGTGCCACTACAGCTTTGCCGCCATTGATCTTCTCGGCAATGTATTCGGGCGAGCGCTTGGCAATACCTGTGCCGCGCTGCAGGGCCGACTCGTAGATGAGTTGGCAGATGTGCTCGGCATAATGGGCATGCGAGGCATTGGCGTATCTCACTGCGATATTATTTGTATCCATAATAATGGGGATTTCTTTAACAGAAACAATCTTAAGAACCTTGTAAAACTTTACCTATATATAATAGGCTGCAAAATTAGTGTAAGACAAGCGAAAAAACAAAAGTTGTTCTGTTTTTTTTCATAACAACAAGCGCAAAGTGCATAAAATGGGCTGTTGGACTATTTGTGTGGAATTATTATGCATTATATATGCGTTTTTCGATACTCGGGAGGATGTGTTAGTAGTTTTGTGATTGCTTGTCGAGTCTTAGCTCTTTTACCAATTCTGTACGAATAATGCGATAGTGCGGACGATAGGCTTTACTATACCGTTCGCTATGATGCATCACGTAGTGTCCAGCGTGGAGCAGGCTGTCTATTGTGTGACTGTCTCGGGCATAGTCGGATAGGGTATCAAGTCCGCAAGCGCGTATCTCGTGCTCTATCTTACGCCACTCTTGATGCCACTGGGCTACATCCACTGTATCGGCCATCAACGCCGAGCGCATGAACACCTTGAAGAATCGCTCAGCCGTGACGAGGCTATCCTTGATGACCGAAAGGTTTACCCGAGTGTACTCGCCGCGATATCCCGTAGGTTCCAGCATTGGGCCTGCGGAACTATCCATCGTAGCCAATTCATATTGTAAGTAGCGCAGTGCCATCGCCTCATCAGCAATGAGGTGGCCAGGACCGAAGCGGTCTTGGAAGAAACTCTTGTACAGATCCTGCAGCGTCGATAGGGGAAACTGTGTCATCTGACGCTCTACGGCATCGTGAATGGTATTGCTGGTGCAATTATAAAATGTCAATACGATTATGAACGCAATTAATTTTCTCATGCTATCAGTCATTCATCATTAGACTCATTAGGGGATTCTCTTCGGTGAGCACAAGATGGGTGAGCTGGGCTATCGTAAGCGGCTCAGCCTCGGCACACGACTCGGTTAGGTGTTCGCATATTCCATTTTTTATCCGGTAACATCCATTGTTCCCAGTGAGCAGAGTGTCGGTGACGTTCAGCGTGAGCTTCAGTTCGGGGTGCAATGCCGCATAGGCTGTGAGCATGGTCTCGGCATCGATGACACGCGCCATACCGAAATAGTCACCTACTCGTCCGGTAGTGTCGAGTACATCTACTTCGCTGCGGTTATGGTGGGCAGCGATGGCGGCGATGAGCCCGTCGCGGGCAGCCTCATCATCGTATATGCATTCGCGCAGCAATATCCCATTGGGTTCGGTGCGACAGATGGCCACGGCTACTATGAGATCGTCGCGACGAGCCTCCCACATGGTGTCACCAGTCATGCGCATATCATCTACTACGGCTCGTAAGTCACTCAGTGGGTGCTGTATGCACATTGTGCGTTCCTGCATCTTGTCGCGAATATATCCCAATGGTGGTTCTGTGGAGGGGGATACCTTCAGGTTTTCGTCCAATGCATCGGCTACCACCGTATGCCATCCAAAGCGGAAACAGGGTGTATAGCCAAACTTGGAATAATAGCTTGTTAGATCTGCTGATGCAGGAATGAGGAAGGCGAATGCAGTATTCTCAGTCTGCATGTTATGGTGGGTTTGGTTGATTAGCTCTGCCATTAGGCCACGGCGACGATAGTTCTCGTCAGTGCAGGCTCCTGAGATATATGATGCGGGCAACATACGGCCACCATAGGTCATGGGGTAGGGTAGCTTCTGTAATGCTGATACCACTCGTCCGTTGCGCGCGATGGTCTCGTTGCGCTCCTTACGGTATTTCTCGCGGAAGTAGAGGTCGATGAAGGCGCGTGGGTCGATAAAGGAACGCTCCCACAGATGGCGTGTCTCGAAACGCACGCGCATCTCCTCCTCCGTCTCTTTGGACATGGTGGTGAGCGTAGCGGTCATCTTGTCTAGTATGAGGTCGGGCTGGTAAGACAGCTTCGCTTTGCGCAGTCCCTCCAGCCCGAGGTCTTCTTCGCGGTTGATATAGGTGATGTCTTCGGGAAGACGTGATACGAACTCATTGTTGATCATTGCATAAGCGCCTTCGTATCTCGTGTCCGCCTTTTCTACGCATACATCGAATGTCTCAGCATTTATGCGTGCGCCAAAGGTAAAGGCCACCATTTCCCCCCCTACGAAGAGCGTACCGCCCACGATGTGTAGTTCGTCAATATGTTGCAACGCATAGGCTATCATCTGTTGTTCGGCCAACATGGCGCGCTGCTCGCGGCTGTCACTGGTGCGGCACCACTCTTCTCCCAAACGTATACAGTCGGGAATGAGGTCGGGTGTGAGGGAACGGTATTCGTAATTAGGGTAGGTACGTTTGAATTTGCTGATGTGGTTGCGCTTGGGCTGCAATTTTTTGCCGCTGAGCGTTACTAGTTTTTCGCGTAAGTAAAGGTAGTCGGCTCGGTCACGATTGACACTATAGGTGAAGGCACCAGGCATAGACTCTTCCATGAGTCCTTGTGCACAGGGACACACGCAAGTCATACGAAAGGTGTCGCCTAGGCTGCGCGCGTCGACCATCAGCAGTTCCAGCACGGAACGCAGGTTGCCCTTACCTATGGGTTTCATATAGGTGACGTGTCCATCGGTTACAAAGCGTAGCACGAGGAATCCCTCTACCACGGCATACTCCGTGTGGTACAGGAATTGCCAACTGCATAGGTTGGCCACGTTCATGTCGCAATTCATACATTTGCTTCCCATGGTGTAGGAACGCAATAGGTCGGCATCGGCTGCCGTAATGGGTTTAAAGGAAATTATCATAGATTGTAATGTGTACTTCTTGCAAAAGATATCCAACAAAGATAATGGATTATTCTGAAATATGCAATAGGATTTTCTATACGGAATTTCTTTGCGTGACAACATATCGTACATACCTTTTGTGGTAGAAAAATATAAACGTCACTACGCTCTCATTTCCACTTTTTTGTACTTTTGTTCCCGACAACCAAGTCTAACTCTAAAGAAATAATCGATATGAAGAAACATCGTGTACCCTTCGACAGTGCATCATCAGATGCCTATGTAGGGCGCACCAAGTAAATAGAAAACCCTACTTGGTGGATAAAAGAAATCCCTTGCCAGCACACACTAGCAAGGGATTTTATCATTGGTTGTGATTGTGGATTACTCCTCGAGCAACAGCTCCACAATCTTGCAGGCCGACTGCGCCACATTGGTACCGGGACCAAAGATGGCGGCTACGCCAGCACGGTAGAGGAAGTCGTAGTCCTGTGCAGGGATGACACCACCAGCGATGACCATGATGTCCTCGCGGCCGAGCTTGGCCAGCTCCTCGATAACCTGAGGCACGAGGGTCTTGTGACCTGCTGCGAGTGATGATACACCGAGCACGTTCACGTCGTTCTCCACGGCCTGACGAGCAGCCTCGGCAGGTGTCTGGAACAAGGGACCCATGTCGACGTCGAAGCCGCAGTCGGCATAGCCTGTTGCTACCACCTTGGCACCGCGGTCGTGACCGTCCTGACCCATCTTAGCCACCATGATACGGGGGCGGCGACCCTCCTTCTTGGCAAACTCCTCGGTGAGGGCGCATGCGCGCTCAAAGTCTGCGTCTTTCTTGCTTTCTGATGAATACACGCCTGAAATAGTTCTGATTACTGCTTTATATCGGCCTACGATCTTCTCGCAAGCATATGAAATTTCTCCAAGGGTTGCACGTACGCGTGCTGCCTCTACGGCCAATGCCAGGAGGTTGCCCTCGCCAGTCTCTACGCACTTGGTGATAGCGTCGAGAGCGGCCTGTACGGCTGCTTCGTCACGGTTCTCACGCAACTGCTTGAGGCCTTCGATCTGCTCCAAGCGTACAGCGGTATTGTCCACCTCGAGGATATCGATGGGATCCTCCTTCTCGAGGCGGTACTTGTTGGTACCCACGATGGTCTGCGCACCTGAGTCGATGCGGGCCTGTGTGCGGGCAGCAGCCTCCTCGATACGCATCTTGGGCAAGCCGGTCTCGATAGCCTTGGCCATACCGCCAAGCTTCTCGATCTCCTGGATATGTTCCCATGCGCGGTGTGCAATCTCGTTGGTGAGGCTCTCCACGTAGTATGAGCCGCCCCAGGGGTCTACGTTCTTACATACGTAGGTCTCCTCCTGAATATAGATCTGTGTGTTACGTGCGATACGAGCCGAGAAGTCGGTGGGAAGAGCGATAGCCTCGTCGAGGGCGTTGGTGTGGAGTGACTGGGTGTGACCGAGTGCAGCTGCCATAGCCTCGATACAGGTACGGCCCACGTTGTTGAAGGGATCCTGCTCGGTGAGACTCCATCCTGAGGTCTGTGAGTG
>JAZRMG010000176.1:0-31506 GCA_045647345.1 Bacteroidaceae bacterium
ACTGCTTGTTAAGCACTCCTCTTATGTATGAATTCAACAATTTACTTGTCTCTTCCAAACTCCCGATCAACTCATTATATGTATTACTATTTATATACGATAAATCACGTGAGAGTATAATGTAGTATCTGCACTCTTCCAGACTGCCTTGCGATATGTTCAGAAACCGCAACTTGTCTGCTCTAGTTAATTTCTTGTATCCTTCGGCTATGTTAGCAGGAATAGATACTGCAGCGCGTTGAAACTGAGAACATAATGCAAAACGCTCTTCCATCGGATAGCCTCTTGTCACCTTATAGACCTCTAGCACAAACTGATGTGCTTTTTGCCATACTATAAGGTCTGCGAAACTCTTTGAAGGTTCAAACATTTGGCATTTATCTCCTTCTAACTCCATTTAACTCCCTATATCTTATCTCCTCAACTTATTCTCTCAATCCAAGCTGCCACCTCATCCACTGTGGGGTTCTTGAGGTCGAGCTTATACTTCTTGTTCACACCACAGATGTCCATGTGTACCTTCTGGGGATTCACGCCCTGCATGTTGGCCACGAGGTTGTATCCGGCCTTCTGGATCACAGGCACCCACTCTTCGGCAATGCCAATCTCCACGAACTTTGATACGGGGTCCTTGGGTGCCTTCTTCTCGGGACGCATCTGCGGGAAGAAGAGTACCTCCTGGATGGTCTGCTGACCCGTCATGAGCATCACGAGGCGGTCCATACCGATACCCATACCAGAGGTGGGAGGCATACCATACTCGAGTGCACGTACGAAGTCATTATCGATGAACATGGCCTCATCGTCGCCCTTCTCGCTCAGGCGCAACTGCTCCTGGAAACGACCCAACTGGTCGATGGGGTCGTTGAGCTCGCTATAGGCGTTACACAACTCCTTACCGTTGACCATAAGTTCGAAACGCTCGGTGAGTTCGGGGTTCTCGCGGTGACGCTTGCAGAGGGGCGACATCTCGATGGGATAGTCGGTGATGAAGGTGGGCTGTATGTAGTTGCCTTCGCACTTCTCGCCGAAGATCTCGTCGATGAGCTTACCCTTACCCATGGTGTCGTCAATCTCGATGTTGAGCTGCTTGCATACATCGCGCAGCTGAGCCTCGTCCATGCCGGTGATATCGATGCCGGTGAACTCCTTGATAGCCTCAGTCATGGTGCGACGTGCGAAGGGAGCCTTGAAGCTGATCACGTTGTCACCTACCTGCACCTCGGTCGTACCATTTACATCAAGACAGATCTTCTCGAGCATCTGCTCGGTGAAGTTCATCATCCAGTTGTAGTCCTTGTAGGAAACGTAGATCTCCATGCAAGTGAACTCGGGGTTGTGTGTACGGTCCATACCCTCGTTGCGGAAGTTCTTAGAGAACTCGTATACACCCTCGAAACCACCTACGATAAGACGCTTCAGGTAGAGCTCGTTGGCGATACGCAAGTACAAGGGGATGTCCAGTGCGTTATGATGTGTGATGAAGGGGCGTGCTGCCGCTCCACCGGGGATTGACTGCAATACGGGGGTCTCTACCTCCATGTAGCCGCGTGTATTGAAGAACTCGCGCATTGAGGTGTATACCTTGTTGTGCTTGATGAAGATTTCCTTCACACCATCATTTACCACGAGGTCAACGTAGCGCTGGCGGTAGCGCAGTTCGGGGTCGTCAAACTTATCGTAAGCCACACCATCCTTGTACTTCACGATGGGGAGCGGACGGATGCTCTTGGAGAGTACGGTGAGCTTGTGGGCATGTACGCTAATCTCGCCCATCTGTGTGCGGAATACCACACCCTCGATGCCAACGAAGTCGCCGATGTCGAGCAAGCGCCTGAACACCACGTTGTACATATCCTTGTTCTCCTCGGGACAGATGTCGTCGCGAGTGATATATACCTGGATACGACCCTTTGAGTCTTGCAACTCGATGAACGATGCCTTACCCATCACGCGGCGGCTCATCAGACGGCCTGCGATAGAAACCTTACGAGGCTCAGCCTCGTCGCTGAACTCCTCTTTTATATCGGTAGAAAAAGCGTTGGTCACATACTCTGCGGCAGGATAGGGCTCGATGCCCATAGCACGCAATTCGTTCAGACTGTTACGTCTTACAATCTCTTGTTCTGAAAGTTCTAATACGTTCATTGTTTCAACGTTTTGTATTTGAGGGTACAAAATTAGTGCAAGGCGAGCGAAATATCAAATTTATTTGAATATTTCCGAGCCGCAGCCTAATTTCAGCTTGCAAAAGCAAGCTAAAGATACTGCAAACCGAGAGAAATGCCAAATTTATTTGAGCATTTGACTTCAACCCCTTCGATTTAATCTTCGGGCGTCGACCTAAAGGTTGCTTTTCCCTTCGACTGGCGAACTCCGTATCCGACCCGCAGCCACTTCGTTATATAACATTAATTATATATGCATAATGTTTTAGTGTGGTTTTCTAATGTTTCCGCAATCTTTTCATAAAAAACGAAGAGTGTATTTGAGGATTTTTGAATTCCCCTATGTAGAGCTACCAAAGAGGTGTATCTTTGCTTAAAAATGAAGACGAATTGTATGGAACTATTTACCAATGTTAAAAAGCTGATAATTGCTGACATACTCTTTTTCGCTATAGAAAACACATAAATAAGAAAAACTGAAAGAAAATTATAAAAAAAAGTTAACTTTGCAAAACATACAATTATGGACACTATGAGACATTTAAAAAACACGTACGCCCAATATTCCTTCGAAGAATTTAAAAGTTTTATGAAGGGTGTTGATTTTTGGAATAGTGGAGACACATATTATTTCCTAAATGATAATATTCCTCTTGAAGGAAAGACCTACACAGACAAAAAAGGGAATAAGCACATAAAAGGCGAAAAAAAGGCTCCTTGGAGATTTAGTTTTCGCGTAAACCCCAAGTATTCCGGAACCGAAATTTATAGATGGTTAACTGATGATTCCAAATTGGATGAAGCTATTGACTTCTTCTTCTACCTATTCAGTGAGGATCCTCTCAAGGATCATATCACGAACATGGTTAGATTCTGCTATCCAGGCATATATAATATTACACGAAATGCATCTCAATTCGAAGATCTATTGAATAAAGGTGAATACATTTCTAAAAAAATAGCAACAACATTCGGAATCACCGCCACGCCCTCTGGCAAGAATACAACAACCCCTACTTACAATGATTGGATTAGGGCCATTGAAAAAAATTTAGAAAAAGATTACCGATACTTCACTACAGCACTTGATGTTGCTCGGATTACAAGAAATCGCGAAACGGCACATAACATAATCAACAATCCTAACAAATGGGCACTGACGCTCCTTTTTTTGCTGCATTGTCATATAGGAACCTGCCTTCTTTTAATACATAAGTATGGCATTCCAAAGGATTTAGAAACTCAATTCAATAAGTTCAGAAGAAATCGAGTTGTCATTAACACTTCGGAAAATGCAATAGTATCCTTGGATAGACCAATTACCTATTCAGACACAAAGGCTACTAACCGCAGAGAAGTGTTACTTCCGTTGTTTGAGTCTCGTGAATACCAACTAAAGATTAAGCTCAACGAAGGAAACATGTTCGATCTGAAAGTTACCATTCCTGGCAACTGGAGGGAGGACATTTGCATTAACATTGACTGCAAGGCAAAAATTGCAGATGTCAAAGTTGGCTCAGATTTTGACCGTCGGGACACGCCCCCTCCTCCTACCCAAGAACCCTTATCCGAAGAAAAAAAACCTACTAGTTCTAACGATAAAAATACCAACGACAACTCCCCCAAAAACAATTCTAATAACAACCATGTAGAAACTCCTACTTCCAAAACCCATACACAAAACAACTCCACACTAATAATCCTTCTCCTTGCTATTATTGTCATCATAGCCGTAGTCCTCCTGCTTGGTAAAGGCTCGTCGGTAGAGCAGAATGTGACGGTGATTACGGGCAAGGAACAGGTCGAGAAGTCCAAAGACAACGAGGAGAAATCGAGCGATAACCCCGTCTCCATTGGAAAACCGGAAAATCCGGGAGTACAGCCTCAAGAAGTTAGCAATGGTGGTACAACTCCACGTCCTACGCCTGCCAAGCCCACCCCAAAACCACAGCCCAAAGTTGATGCCAACTACGAGGCGGGTATGGCTGCCTATACTGCAGGTGAGGGACTTGAGGCTATAAAGAGATTTCAGGCTTCAGGAAGTGCTGACGCGTACTACATGCTCGGTGTCATCTACGAGAACGGTTGTGGCAGTATTGCTGCTAACCAGATGAAAGCCCGCGAATATTATAAGAAAGCCAAGAATTTAGGAAGTGAAAAAGCAAAAGCTAAACTCTAATAAATATACCATTATGATAAAGAAGATTTTTCTATCAATGACGCTGTTGTCCTGCTCAATACTCGCATCAGCACAAATGAAGACCGTATTCTGCGAATCATTCAGCCACTCTTATGAGGCCTCTGCAACCGATGCAGAGCAGTTACGCAACGAGGTTATGAACGAAATAGCAGCTGCAAAACGTGTAAATTTGTTGGATGCCAAGACCTCCCATCTTCGTGAGTCTGTGACATCTTCATCCATGAACGATGTCCTTGCACGCAGAGAAATGATCAAGTTGGCCGGAGCCGACTTTGTACTTGAGGGTAATTTGGTTAAATCCCACACTGAGACTCATGTCACTGAAGGTAGAGAGAAGAACACCTACAGCTACGAACACACTCTAACCTACACGTTAGACCTCTTTAATTTAACCACCAACAAACAGGATCATCAGACCTATACCTTATCACATCGGTCTTACTCAAGTCCTGAAGAAGCTAAGAAAAAGGCCTTCGCTAAGATCAGTGATGACATCTGCGAATTCATCAACACCTACCTCCCCTTGACCTCAATGATTCTTGACGAACGCTACACGACCAATAAGGATAAGGACAAGTTAGAAACGTGCTATATCACTCTCGGACAGGCCGATGGTGTCAAAGCTGGTGACGCTTTTGAGATCTTTCAAGTATCTATAATCAATGGAGCTACCTTCGAGACTAAGGTCGGTGCCTTAGAGGTAACCTCAGTCGGTGGTGCCCATCTGGCCAAGTGCAAGATTACCAAGGAAGCCGAAAAGGTTTTGACGGCATTCAACGAATATATCAATGATAAGGAGATTGACCCCCAACATGCTGAACCTCTCAGGGTAAAGACTGTCAATAAAGGAAAATCGCCCTGGAAAAAGGTGTCTGCATCAAGTTCTTCGGTTGCAGCCGCAGCCATCGTCGCTTATGTGCTCCTTGTGGAAGGACTTGAGGGCGAAGGTGAGAGTGACGAGTGACACAGAATAACTAATCCCACACATACAAACTTTCTATGAAAAAAAGTCTGATTAGCATGATTATGTTGCTTCTGTGCGGCCATCTACTCGCACAGAGCAATGAGTATCTGAAAGTCGTTTCATTAGAATCTGATGGCGGGCACAGGATACAGCTCACCACAGCAGGAAAGTCCAAGAATAAGGACGAGGTAAGGAAGAATGCCATAAAATCGGCCTTCCATACGCTCTTCTACACAGGTGTAGCAGGTGTCAAT
This sequence comes from Bacteroidaceae bacterium, assembly GCA_045647345.1. GTDB lineage: Bacteria > Bacteroidota > Bacteroidia > Bacteroidales > Bacteroidaceae > UBA1189. Next base: position 5,587 of record JAZRMG010000176.1, read on the forward strand.
GATGGTTATCCTCTCATTACTAACGAGAATATCACCTATACTAAGACTTTCTTTGATGACAACTATTTGTGCAAACATTATATTGTCGATGAGGAGGAGCAGGAAATACGCCCGACAAAGAGCGACGGATGGTATCAGGCCACCTATACAATAACCGTCAAATACAAGATGCTGATTGATGCCTTGACAACTAATAAGGTATATACCCCCCAAGGAGATACTCCCCCACCCTTCGTGCAGAAAACCGTCATGGCGGTACCTTATGCCAACCACGAGAAGGGCGAGAGCTATGAAAGTGTGCTCAAGAGCAATACTGAGATGCGAATAGCCATCAACGCCATCAAGAATGCATTCATCAACAACGGTCTTGAAATCGTAGATTTGGAGGCACTCATCGAACGACTCAGAAAGGTCGGTATCTATCAGGAAAACGCAGGCGACTCATGGTCCAATGACAAACAGCTACTCCAGAACTCCAACGCCGATGTATACGTCATTGTATTTATGGAGAAACAACAATCTGCCTCTGGTGTGGGCCTAACCCTGATTATTGAGGCCAGAAACATTGCAGACGGCAGGGTTCTCGGCAGCGAGGAGATATCGATTCCCCCTTTCGAAACAAACTTCATGAACAAGCATGTAGGAGATGCAGCCAAACTGATTGTACCGAACCTGGTAGAGAGCATCCAAAGGAACATAGGGCCTGATGACGATGGCGGCAACGGAGGTGCAGAGTTGAGAGTTCCGATAGATATTTCTATTCATAGTGAGTCGACTATGACGATGAACACCCGCGTTGGTCCCAACAACTACCCCCTGAGCGGTGTCATACACCGATGGATCAGCACAAATGCACATAACAAGAAGTTCAAGCGCAGAGGTCTGGTTGCCGACAACATGCGATACGATTATGTAGTTATTCCTCCCACAGATGCAGATGGGATACCCATGGATGCCTCACAATTTGCCTTTATGTTAGAGATGCATCTTTCTGAAGAGTTCGGGATCAGAGCCATCAGCCGTATTGATGGCGACTTGCTGCTGATAACCATAGACCCTCCTGCCGATTTTGAATAATAATCATATCCTTTACCAAAATGAAAAGAACATTAATAACCTTCGGTCTCCTTATAGCTGGGTTCTTCACCACCTATATCGAGGCACACCCCCACCACATAGCCGACACGTTGACCACCTCACAACAGAAGAAAGCCCCTGTAACTGCGTTCTTCTATGTCAACAACGACCATGACCTTGAAGGCATAGAGCGCCAAGTTCGTAACCTGCTTGCAAAGAATGGATTCACACTGATAGAAGATATGGATGAAGCAGCCTGCTTCATCGACCTCTCTACCAGTCTTGAGACCGACGAAGTAGTATCCACAGGCATTACCAACCTCAACACCTGCTACTGCAAGGTTGTGCTGCGCGTATATAACAATGCCACTCAAGAGCAACTGTTAGAGTATGCTCCTGATGACATAAAGGTGCTGGCACCCATAGAAAAGAGCTACAAACAGACCCTCGCAATATGCATACGCGAAGTGATGAAACGTATGCAGCGCGAATTGCCCAAGCAGCTAAGAACGATGAAGATGAATAACTAAGAATAATGCTCTTAGCATATTAGTTCTAACGATTTGTAGGAGTTAGCGAAAGCTCTTAAAACCCATTAACGCAACAAGCGACTGGGAATTATATATTATTGAGATAAAAAAGGAATGGCTAAACCTCTTACCCCGTTCAAGAATTTTATATTCAATATCATTTGGGCCGCGCTTTGCGCCTGGCTCTGCACAAAGTTGCTATTATGGTTGAATGGCCGCTTTGATTTCTACGGCCTACCCATAATAGCATACTTGGCAGATATCATACAAGGGTGGAGTCTACCGATAAGAACGGTGGCATTCGGAGGCTTGGTCGTACTTTTCCTCATCACCAACATACACCGCTGGATAGGATGGCAGATTCCCAAATTAATAAGACTTGCTGTTATGATTCTACGCCTCGGACTATGGTGTCTTGCAGGATATCTCCTTTGGCAGTTTGTGATGTGGCTGGCATCATTGCTGTGACAGGATAGATTAAGCCATTTACACCATACAATAATTGTTTTTAGTCTTAAAGCTGTTTGTTGCGAGTCTATTGATTGGTTTCTCTTTCATACATGGCTTGCATAGCAGCAACTTCAGACTTCATCTGTTCACGAAGTTCCTGTGGTGCGATAATTTCAAGGTCGCTTCCCCATGTCAGAAGAATAGGACAAATGAATTTGGCATCGGTAACCTCGATACTGATGTAACCATAGTCTCCATCTTCTTCGATGACAGTCTGTGAATAGTGCAGCGGTTCTTGCTGGATACGGACGAAGGGATAGATATTTTTCCCAGCTGTATAGCCAGGTTTTTCTTTCCGTACTTTGAGTACCACCTTCTCTTTATTCCCTGAGCAAACGAAACTGTGATACGTCATCTGATCTTTGAACGGATCATCTGAATAGTCAATCCCCGAAGGGGTGTAGGGTGCGTTACTGTCCTCAATTTTCTCAATACGACTGAGTATTAGATTGACGTAAGCTGGTTGGGCAAATTGCTTGCTTTCGCACATGCCATAGGACATCCATTTCCGGCCTATACGTCGAAGATACTCAGGAGAGAAGATCAATGTGTCTTCCTGTTTTCCACCGAGTGAATTAGGAAGATAGATGATTTTCACTGCTTTTTTATTCAGAATACATTGGGCGAGGAACAAGAGATTTCTCTGCTCTTTTAACACCACTTTTTTCTTAGTTGTATCTTCTCCGATATAGAGTGAGTCTTCTATGGATATAAACTTTGGGGGAAGTTCTGTTTTCTTGGGCTTTGTATTACCTTTGTCAATTAGCCAATTCTGTATCTGATTGAGCATTGAATAATTGAGGTTTCCTCGTACGAACTCGATGACTTTCTCAGGAATCATGTTACGACGCCCTCTATTCGCATACAAATCATAGATACCAGGGAAAGCAACAATATTGTTGTCAATCCTCTTGACATCTTTCTTATCATCTACCTCCCCTAATTCCTGTGCTTCTTCTATAATATGACGTAAACGACGAATTTGATTTCCGAACAAATCGTCTCCATCAATAAGTAGTTTTTCACCGGTTTCTCGTCGCAATCCATTGACCAATTCCACTAACTCATTTAACGATTGGGGTGTACCCGAATCGAGAGCTTTGCATAGTGCCAGCATCTCTTCACGCGTATTCTTCTTCTTTGATCCCGCTTTTCTAGCCTCCTTCTGTGTTCCTATTACCTTCACAATTTCCATGGTCGCTCAGTTTTTTGTTATTGATTGCGTAAAGTTAAACCTTTATCTCTGAAAAAGCAATAGAGTAGCGAATAATTATTCGCTACTCCCATTCTCTGTATCCTTTGAATATGTCTTTTCCTTGCAATAGCCAAATACCTCAGGGGCTATCCTCAGCTGCGGCCATGAGGTTACTATCTCATGTTCCATTTCTGCGCAGTAATCTGTCCTGTTAGTGACAAAATTTTGCGTCATGAACATTGCTTCGAGAATCTCGATGGTAATGACGTTACCTTGGAATATGTATGAGTCACAAGTGTCGAGCGGGCAACAACTTCCGCCCATCCAAACCTGTCTGTCGCCTAAGGGAGTGACGTACACGTATTCTATGTGGCAATCATGCCCCCACTCTGGGTGGGGTACTGTGACTACTCGTATCTGCTCTACCCTATTAATACATTCAGCACAAAGTATCCAGGTAGGTGTCTGTGGGGCATAACTGTGGATGTGTAAGATGCTTTTCGTTTCCATTGTTTTATTTATTTTTAATGTGATATATTATTGTTCGTTGCTTGCTCCTTTTGTGTTCTATGGCAGTAAGGGACTGTTGCAAGCATTATGCCAATTTTACATGTTTTTTTATGTACTCGTGCATTTTTCTCGCCATTTCCTTAGGTTCGGTCATTAGAGGCAGATTATCAAAGTGCAGGCTGGCCACTTGCAACACTTCTAACAAGCAGGCCGGAATTTCCTTCTTTTTCAATCCTACGATTGGAATCTTGTCAGGTGTTTTATGAATGACAATATTCTCAAGATCACGACCCGTCCATGGGCCATCGTCCCACATCTCCTCTTCATTGATCGGGTAGCAATCAGATCCTGCATATACCACTCTGTGGCGAATCCGTAATTGTGGATAATTGACCAGTCGCAGCAGCTCATCGAGCAGTATCGTTGCTTTCTCCATGAGGTACACAGGTGAGATAAAATGGCTTGATTCCGTGAAATATAGAGGTTCCTCTCCTGCAAAACTTTCCTCATCTGCGAGGACCGCATTGTTGACAGGTATCACGCTGAGCAGAACCAAGGCACCAGAGTCATTATGATAGCAGTGTATGTTATGCCTCGCGCTTAACTTGACCACATGGCTTCCTTTTTTGAAGTAGCTGAGGATGTTTTGATTGGGAGTATCATCAACATCAGTAGGAAGCACTATTTTTCTTGTCCCCGCCCCTAAAGCAAAGAATAAAGCTTCACTAATCCCAAGGCTAAGAGGAACATCCTCTGCTAATCCTGCCAGCGACATACACAATAGCGCATGCTGACGGCCTTCGCCGAGTGGAATAAGGTCGTAAAGCAAGGCACTCAGCAGAGCCAAGTGTTTTTTAGTACCTTCATCTGCTTCGCCATATCTCTTGTATAAAGATCGTATTGCTGATAAAAGTTTATCATTCTTTCCCTTATAGCGTGCTGACTTAGCACAAAAGGTTTCGATGGTATTTTGTGTGTCGCCTGACTGTAACATTCTGAGGGTCTCGTTGACTAATGTTTTCATGTGTGATATATGTTTTATCGTGAAACATTGAATCCTATGCTCTTGCGTTGTTGGGCATTAAGGTTCTTTACCGGGTTCATGGTGGGGATGTCGGCTGGCTCGATTCTGCAGAGCATGTCAATGTCGTCAAAGTCACCTGTGGTGGCTATGCGCTGGCCCATATTGGGTAGGATGCAGTTTTCAATCAGGGTTTTCACATAGCGTCCATTGCCGAAGTTGGGAACCGACACTGCTTCGTTGAAGAGGCGCTGCAGCTGTTGCTTGGCTTCACCGTCTAAGGTATACCGGTTGGTGTCGAAGTAGAGCATGGCTATGTCCATCAGCTCTGCCTGAGTATAGTCGGGGAAGTCATACTTGATGGGGAATCGAGAAGACAAACCAGGGTTACTATTCATGAGCGCCTCCATCTTATCCGTGTAACCAGCCATGATAACGATCAAATCATTGTCTGGCTCTGAGAGTACAGTCATGAGGGTATCTATGGCGTGGCGCCCGAAGTCCCTATCACCCTCCCCACCGCGCGGCATCAATGAGTAGGCCTCGTCGATAAACAACACACCCCCTTTAGCCTTCTCAATCAAGTCCTTAGTACGCTTCTCGGTTTCTCCTATATACTGGCCCAGCATAGTCTCCCTGTTAGCTTCTATTAAGTGTCCTTTGCTGAGGATCCCGATCTCCATGAGCAGTGAACCCATGATGCGTGCCACGGTAGTTTTCCCAGAGCCCGGGTTGCCGCTGAATATCATGTTCATAATGCGGTTCCCAGTGGGCAGACCAACTTTCTTGCGTGCCTGCATGAGCGTCACGTAGTGTAGATTGCGTTTCACATCGGTCTTCAGAGTCGTAAGTCCGATGAGTGATTCCAGCTGAGCCATTGAATCAGAAATGGGTTGTCTGGTTATCTTCTTGGCCTCTCTGCTACTGACCCGCGATGCCTGCTTACCCTTAACCTCCTCGTAGCCGATGACAAACTCCATGGAGTGCTGCTCTTCGCCCATAAAGTATGTGGTGACAGTATAGGTGCCTATAGGGAAACCGGATATATCCTCTATGAAACACTCTGTAGCGAGGTAATCCCGATCGGGGTTCCCTTCTGAGTCATTTACAGTGAGCATGTTGCCTATGTGGCTGTATATGATGGAGTCACTCTCATCTCTTACGATAACCTCATACTCCAAGAGGTATTCCCAATCCTCAAAGGCATGTTTCCAAGGGTTGTTGCACAGGGTGGCTATGCCTACCTGCCTATGCTCGCCATATTTGAATGTGGTATACTCATAATGCTCAGGAGCAAGCGTGACACTCCCTCGAGTAAAAGTGAGGTGGAGCATCTCGGGAGCAAAGTCGCAGATAGTGAGTGTGTATTGGGTTTGATACTCGTCATTGCAACCAGCCATGATGTTGATGGTTATCTCCCGGTGTAAGAAAGGCTTCCATCCGCGTGGGCAGCTTACCTGTATGTATGCTGTGATATTGTCAGAATCGCAGATCACGACATCGCTATTGAACGCGTCCGAATAGTCTTGAAACATAGCCGTAACCTTCAGTCGGTGCTTTTTCCTCCATGCTTTCATGAAATTCTTTACTCCAGAGTGACAAAGCACCTTGATATATACGCAATCTCCTTCGTGCAAAGAGAACACATGGCGCTTGCTACAGTACATAGGGTATTCGTATAGTGTACGGTCATCCATCAGAGCCCCCACAGCACATAAACTGTATTTGTTATCATCGATTATAGGATTCGTTCTCATATATCCTTCGTAGATCTCTTCGAGCAGGTTTTCATCCTTTTTGGTCTTCTTTGTCTTCTTTGTCTCTTTCATAATTTCGTTCTCTTTATGTTTCTGTCGGCGAAATTACAGTATAGTTTCCGTCTGTATAAGGAGATTTTAAAAATCCTATTTTTCTTCTCTCATTTCTCTCTGAAGTATGGGGCTGGTATCATTGTGAATCGCACGCTTGTTCTTTTTTTTGTGGAGATAGGAAAGAAAAAAGATTTTTAAATTCTCCTCGACCCGCTCATCAGCATTGCTTACCTTTGCCCCCGTAAGGGTCAAAGTCAACTCTTGACTCTTAAAAGACACACTAAACTCTAAACATACACACTATGGCTAAATTTGAAATCAAGGATGGCGTGGCTATCATTTCGAAGAATGTGAAAAAGATTGGTGAGAAAGCCTTCATGAACTCGTCTGAACTCACCTCTGTCATTATTCCCGAGGGCGTGACGAGCATTGGGGACTTTGCCTTCTTTGGTTGCAGCAGACTCACCAGTATTACCCTCCCCGAGAGCGTGACGAGCATTGGACACGTTGCCTTCTGTGGTTGCAGCAGCCTTACAGACATCGTCCTTCCCGAGAGCGTGACGAGCATTGAAGACAATGCTTTCTATGAATGCAGTAAGCTCAGAGCCATCAACATACCCGAAGGTGTAGAGAAGATAGGCAATGAAGCCTTCTCTGGATGTAGTCGCCTCACCTTCATAACCCTCCCCAAGAAGTTGACAAGTATTGGAGAGAATACTTTCTATAATTGCTACAAACTCAGAGCCATCACCATACCCGAGGGGGTGACGAGCATTGGTGACAAAGCTTTCTATGGTTGTCGTAAACTCAGCGCTATCAACATACCCGAAGGTGTAGAGGAGATTGGCAATGGAGCCTTCTTTGGATGTAGTCGCCTTACCGACATAACCCTCCCCAAGGAGTTGACAAGTATTGAAGACAATACATTCTATGAATGCAGTCGCCTCAGCGCCATCAACATACCCGAAAGTGTAGAGGAGATTGGCAATGGAGCCTTCTTTGGATGTAGTCGCCTTACCGACATAACCCTCCCCGAGGGGGTGACGAGCATTGGTGACAATGCTTTCCATGATTGTAGCAGTCTCACCTCCATCACAATCCCCAAAGGCGTGACGAGGATTGGAGACTTTGCCTTCTGTGGTTGCAGCAGCCTTACCTGTATTACCCTCCCCGAGAGCTTGACGATCGTCGGAAGATACCCTTTCTTTACAGGTTGCAGCAAACTAAAGGCTATCTATGTACCCGCCCAAAAGGCAGCCTATTATCAGAAGCGCCTGTCCAAGTATCTGCACTCACTCATCGTAGAGCAAGAGACCAGCTACACCTGAAGCTGATTGTTGTTACTCCATAAATGCTACGGCGTTTATGGAGTACCTCTCAAATACTTTAAGAGGTGGAGAGGTACAATAGAAAAAGAGAAAAAAGGATTTTTAATTTCCCCTCGAACCGCTCATCAGCATTGCTTACCTTTGCCAAAGAAAAACGAACAGAGAAAGTTTTGACGAATTATCAACCTCAACAGACATTGTATCTATGACAAACTTGGATTTCACCCTCCGTGCGATGGATTTCGGGATGCGTGCCCCCTTGTGTGCATCATCCATCCCTGAATTTAACTTTCATTATGTGCTGACCGACCCCGGATTTATAGCGTTCCGTATGCTCGAAGCCTTGGAACCGGAATCTGAAGACTACAGACACGTGAACCGCTTCCTGGAGACATGGAAGAATAGCGGCAGAGATGCCACAGCAGACTATCTGTCTGAGCACATGAATGCCTGTTGCCACTTCCCCGTATTGCAGGCATCAGTCATTGCATATAAGGGTGACGAGAGCACAGCAGACACGGCGATGGTAATACTCCTCGAGTATGTTAGGAGTGGGCTCCCGACCTTCCCCTTGCAGCTAATAGCACTGACGCTCATCATTGAGTGGACTATCACTTATAGCCAGTCCGTGTTACCTGTCAGCCAGTTGGTGATGATGATGACAGAGAATAAGGAGAGTGACCTCCTTTGCCTCCTGCAATGTGCTCGTTTCTTCGTCTATATGGACGATTTTGAGGAGGCGAAAGACCGCTATATGTTTATCATCCGGGATACTCCCCAAATAAATAGCGACGTGATGGTCCAAAACCTTGCCAAACAAGAGATAAGGCAAATCCTGGATGAGATACCAGAGACGCTTGCTCTCATCCTGGACCTGCAGGAGTAAGCCCGTGACAGACTGATCACAAGAGGTAATGTTCACAAGCAGAAAATCCTACACTTAAGTTATTCCCTGTCATCCCAAGGCCTACAGTGGTGACAGGGAATAACCATTACATATTTCTGTATAGATGCATGGAGGTTGGCATTGGCCACCGATGACATGACGGAAGACGACAAGTATACCTGCTCAAGACCTACGTACACACCTATCTTGAGCGATGTCTCTTTTCATCACCTGCGCACACAAGATGGCAAGGAGGCAGACCCATCACTTATCCGACAAGGTGACTGCCGTACACGCCGCCAGATTCCCAGGATAGTTCTCAGAAGCGAAATGCGATATAGAAACGCAAGGCTCCCAAGAAGTGGAATTATACTTCTCCTAGGCGGCTACTCTACAAACAAGTCATCAAGTACAACTTCACTTTGTACAGTTCCGCTATACATATTCTTTTTAAGGCCATAGGTGGTTACGAATGTTTGATGTATTGCTTTACGTGTTTTGGTTGCAGAACGGAAAATCTCAGCACGCTCTCGCAGGCGTTCATCATATTGCTTGGTGATTTCATACTCACCTTGTGAGAACTTCATTTCACATAAATTGATGGTTTGGTCCCTGCGATCAATGAGAAGGTCTATTTGTGCTCCATCACCTTTCCATCCACATATATCACTTTGTACACCACTAATGCCCAACTTTTGTTTAATCTGTCGAATATGGTGTAAGCTCAACTGCTCGAATGAATAACCACTCCACGCTCTACGGGATGGAGAGTCAATCATGTTTTGCCAATGATTCTCATCCTGGCCACGATATCCTTTTATATAGCGGAGGTGGAACAATGTGAATAAGTCTGTTAATTGATATATAGTTCCTCTCTCTGTCTTGCCAAATGCGGTATATTGGCGAATAAAGTCGCAATCGCAGAGGTTACGCAGAGCTTTGGTTAAGGCTCCACCATCTTCAATTTTAGTGGCTGCCATAATTTCTGTACGAGTCAACCCTGATGCCTTGCTTGCTAATGCTTCAATAATCTGTTTATGCAATGTGGCTTCATTGAAGAGTGAACGGAACAAAAAGTTATACTCTCGTGATAGCGGTGCATTTTGCACAAAAAAAAGATTATCTATATTTTGTGTCAGACTCTTGTCGCGTTCAAGCATCTGAAGATAAAGAGGAGTACCACCAAGTATCATATAACATTCTGCAATCTGGCAGCGATTCCAATTGATACCTCGTGACATAAGGTACTGTTCTGTCTCATATAATGAAAATGGGGCGAGATAGATGCTTCGTGTGGTTCTATTATATAGTCCCCCCTTGTCTGAAAGCACATTCTCACGCATCCAAGTTGTAGCACTACCACAGACGATAAGCTTCAAGCGATTGTTAGTGGCACCCCAAGAGTTCCAAAAATATTCAAATGCTTTAATGAATCGGCTCTTTGGTGTGTCCATCCAAGGTAGCTCGTCAAGAAATACAACAATGGGGCTATCTCCATCAATTGATTCAAGATATTCACGCAACTGAGCGAACGCATCAAACCAATCTTTCGCAACCTTCCATTTACGTCCAGAATAGTGCTCTAACTGCCGAGTAAACTCTCCAAGCTGCTCTTTCTTTGTGCCTTGATAAATACCAGTAGAATAGAAACTGAAAGTATCTTTGAGATATTGCCTTACCAGATAGGTCTTACCAATACGACGTCTGCCATAAATAGCAATAAATTCTGGAGACTTTGATTCAATACGCTGGCGCAGAATTTCCTGCTCAGCCTTTCTACCTATGATAACATCACTCATGCTACAATCATTTAAGTTGATGCAAAGGTATACAAAATCTTCAGATTCTTTATCGGTAACTCGATTTTTTTTCGACTTACCGACACAGAATCGACATGTTCTTATAAAAGAACAGACTTCTTGGGCTGTTTGGGAGCTATAAAGTAGCACCAAACGACAAATCTACGGAAACAGATCATCGCCCCTTCAAGACCAGCCTACCGGCCAGCTTTGAGCCCCCCCGATGCATATCACATCCCGCGTCAGCAAGCAGCCTTTTACATATAGGAAGTAGTCCCTTGCTTTTAGTTCTCAGAAGCGAAATGCGATATAGAAACGCAGTGCCTTGGTTGCCAGTGGCATGCCAGGCACATCAATCTTGGTGTTTGTCGTTACAGCATCCTCCTCGTCCGATGGTGCGAGGCTCTCAAGAAGTGGGATTATACTTTTGTAGTTTCCTATACCTTCAGCGATCTCCATGCCCACACCAAAGGCGCGATAGGTGACTTCGAGTCCATACTCCAAGAATGGGACAAAGCTATAGGAGATATCCATCACGCCTGCATTGTACAGGGACATTGATGGGGCTACATGGTAGTAGGCCATCACACGCAGGTCGTCTATGGGATTGACGATTACGGAGGGTCCTATCTTGAGCCCTAAGTCTAACTGGTTTGTTCCGATGTTAGGGAGCGCCATCATCTCGTCCTCAGCATCACCGTTTACAAGGGCGCTGCCTACATATCCCAAGGGACCTTCATAATGGGAGGGCATCCCATAACGGTCCTGTTCGCTCCCACCACCGAAGTGGGCGACGTGCATGCCCAATCCTATGTCCATACCCAACTTTACCCGTTGCGCAATGGGTTCGCGGTGCAAATAGATGCTGCGGAATCTTACCATACCCAGCGAGAACGCTGCACTCTCCTCCCCACCCATCTTATTGAGCATGGTATGGTTGCTGTAATGTATTTGCATTGTCTTCTTATGCTTCCAGAACTTATAGCCTCCATCGGCGGGTCGTTTCTGTGCAAATGCTCCCACCGATGCCGATATCGCCAGAAGTACAAACAAGCAAAGTCTAAACTTTCTCATAATGGTCTGATTATTCTATATGTTGTCGTTGTCTGGCGCATCTGCGTGTGGGTGTATCCCTCGTCATCGGTATAGCTTCCCGCATCTGTCAAGGTGAGCTTCATCAGTCCGTCTTCCGTATATTCCACAGTGACATGGTCGGTATATTCACCTTCAAAGAGTTTGCATTTGAGTTTACCATCCTCAAGCTCGTACGGATAGGGGTCGTTGAGCTCTTTCTCATACTTCTCCCCTGCGCTCTTTATGGTTGCATATCCCTCGTACAGGCGCACCACATGGTAGATGTCATCTTCGGTGGTGAGATCATATTCAGGGATGTAGCTGTTGTGTACGATTTCTACATACCCATCCTTTGATCGGGTCTCATAATGCACCTCCTGATATTTGATCGACTCCCATTGGCCGGGGAACACTACGGTAACAATCTCATTCTCGTCATCGTCTGGATTATCTTTAGGATCATCCTCGGGGACAAGCAGGTCCACCCAATACTTGAGCACATCCGCTATCGTATACTTCGCATTGATCGTCTTACCGTCAGCATCGGCTATTCTTCGAAACACAGTAGAACCATGATAATATTCGAATTCTTCGAAATAGTCGCCATCCAATGTAGCTCCCTGCCCTACATCTGTGATGTTTACCCGCATGATGTTATCGCCTTTGAATTCGATAAGGGTATAAGGGACATAGTCGCCACTGAATATGTATGAAGACAGGGTGTTACCCTTCAAGGTATATGGTGCGGGGATTCCGAGAATATCCACCAGTTCCGGGTCACTTACTGCAATAATGCTGTGCGTATGCTTTGCGAAACTTATCACCCAATACTCTTCCACCATATCCTTTGTTATAGGATAGGCCGACGAATAATGTTGTATAGGACTATCGGGATATTGAAACCAGCCCCATTCGGAGATATAAATCGGTTCCCACACACCCTGCAGCTTGTTGTGGTTGTCCAATGTCTCTTCGTCGTATTCCACGAAGTCCTTCACACAACCTACACAAAAGGGAACGATGAGCAGCAGCAGGTACTGCCATGACAGATGTTTTTTCATACTTCTGAAATCTTGTGATGATGGAAATGGGACAAAAGTAACGAATAATAAATAAAGCGCCAAGCAAAATGCTGAAAATATGTTTGTGACACTCCCCTACCCCTCCCCATGGTTATTCTCTGTAACCACTGACGGCTGTTGTGGTTACGCGGAATAACCTTTTGTGCAGAATCCTTTCGGTAGATGCCTTTTGAGAGATTTTTCGCCGTATCTTTGTATCAAGCTAACGGAGCAATGTCTTCCTTATGCCTCATGCCCCCTATTCATTAACCCTTTTAATCTGTATATACTATGCTACTGCTGTGTCGTCGGTCCGTCTATCCTCTTTCATCTCTCATCTTTCTATTCTCAACCCTAAAGCCATCGTCATTTCCGTCCGAATCGGGTACACCCGATTTCCTTCGAGGCTTTACCCGATTGTTCGCACGGGTGTACTGGATTTTTCCCGAGGGTGTACCCGATTTGCGGCGAGGGCAGACCTGATTTTGTGAAGATCGAAGGTCGAAAATAAAGTTCGCATTCCGAAGCTCGAGACTCGAAGTTCGTGACAGTGAAGTGTCACTCGAATGTCACTTAAAATCAAGACTTATCTTACAGTATATCTGCACATTAAAGCAACCCAAGTGACAAGTGACAGGCCCTTATAAGTATTTTTCCGTACACTTAGCGCTATCCGCCACGTTATCAGCAACATACAAAACTATTTATCATAACTCACAAATCTTACCATCATGAACAAGAATGACATCCTTTCTCAGCTGAGCGAGCCCCAGACGGCTCCTCTCACGCTCGAAGAGCAGTGTACCTGTACCGATGACTGCGGACACCGCCGCCCGCAGCCGATCGACGATTGTTTTTTCGCAGCGTTGCCTCCCTCGTTGTACGATGTGCTCGACCACTATGCCCATGCTTCGATGCGCACGCAGCAGCTTGTGGCGATGCTTTCTCTCATCGGATCGGTAGCCATCCATTGCCGTGTCACGCACGACAACCACAGCTATGGGACGGCGCTCATGGCACTCATCTATGGTTCGCCGGCATCGGGCAAGGGGCGCATCACCGAGCTGCTGCCTCTGGTGCAGGGCATCGACAGCCGTGTGCGCGAGGAGAGCCGCCGCGAGCGTCGCACGGCCGAGCGCCAGCGCGAGGCACAGCGCATCAAGCGCCAGCGTATGGCCAAGAGCCGCGATGTGAGCGATAGCGACATCGACCATGCGGTGATGACCGAGGAGGAGATCGAGATGCCGCTGCCCCGTTGCCACATGATTGCCGACAACATCACCATCCCGGCCATGCTGCAGTACCTCAAGGGTAGTGAGCCGCGCACCGTGCTGCTCACGGCCAGCGAACTGCTCACCATCGTGCAGCAGTCCAAGACCGACTATGGCAATATGCGCGACATGCTGCTGCGTGCCTTTCACGAGGAGCGCATGAGCTATGCCATACGCAACAACAACGAGAGCATCTTCCTCGAACACCTGCGCATGGGAGTGCTGCTGAGCGGCACGTACGACTCGCTGTGCCAGTTCATGCCTACGGTCGACGATGGTCTGCCGTCGCGCTTCCTCTTCTATGAGACGATGTGCGATACGGGGTGGCGCACCCCCATGTCGCGTCAGCAGAGCCAGGCGTTCCGCCAGTCGCTGACGGCTACAGCCACTATCCTCGAGGGGCTATACGGGACGCTGACTCGCTACGACGACACCCACGACGATGCACTGCGCCCCACGCTCGTGCTCACCGACATGCAGGAGGCGTATCTCGACCGTGCCTTCAGCGAGATGAACGACTGGTACTACGGCTACACGGGGTCGGAACTGATACTCTCGGCCGTGCGCCGCCGCATCATCGATGCCAAGCGCATCATCATGTTGCTCTCGCTGCTGCGCGGCTATCATGCCCATGGGTCGTGGGGTGAAGTGCTGGCCACACCCTCCATCATGGCCGACGACGATGACATAGAGCTTACGCTCACCCTCACGCGCCACCTCATGCACCACAGCATCGCTGCCTTCAGACTCATACAGCCCATACACCATGAGCCCGACACGTCAGAGAATACCACGGCAGCAGCCTGTCTCGAACTGCTGCCCCAGGCTTTCACCACGGCCGATGCCATAGCCATAGGCAAGCAGGTAGGCATCACGGAGCGTACCATCAAGCGCTACCTCAATGCATGGCTCAAAGCACTGTTTATCAAGCGTATAGACAAGGGACGATACGAGCGGTGTACGCCAAAAGTACTATAAGGGGCTGTCACTTGTCACTTAGAAGCACAAGCAATACTATAAATCAACGAGTTACACCACATTTTCAAGGGACATCCCCCCTGTCACTTACCCCCTCTACACTAAACACTCAACACTCAACACTCAACACTAAACACTAAACACTAAACCCTCAACACTAAACCCTAAACACTCAACACTAAACCCTATGCATCGTTACCGTTTAGCCACATACCGTGAATGCCGTGCCCACCGAGAGTGGAACACGACCTGCCCTGCCTGTGGACGCAAGGGCAAGTTCTCACCCTACATAGACACTGCCACCATGCGCCCCATCGATGACCACACGTGTGGTCGGTGTAACCGCCTCTCCAACTGCGCCTATCACCTGCCGCCGAGGGAGATGAAGCCCCTCTCTAACCCTCCCTATGAGGGAGGGAATTTGGTTGTGCGATGCCGCGAAAAATCAGGTCCCATGAATTATATTTCTCACAGATCACACAAATCTCACGAAAGCGCACGTGCTTCGCTTATGCTTACCCCGAATCGGCCCAGTGAGAGAGGGGTTGGGGTGACTCTCTTTTATTCTCGTATGCACTGCGCCATGAAGGAGTCCCAATCGTGGGGTCACCACCTGGCCACATGGCTGCGCACCAGGTTCACTCGTGAGCAGGTCGATGCTGCCCTGAAACGCTACCACGTGGGTGGCACTCCCGATGGCGCCACGCTCTGGTGGCAGATCGATGAGCAGGGACGCGTACATACGGGCAAGGCCATGCTGTATAATCCCCTCACGGGACACCGGGTGAAGGAAGGGACCCACCTAAATCCTCCCAGTGAGGGAGGACTTGAGGCTTCGCGATGTCGGCCCCCCCTCCCTCATAGGGAGGGTTGGGGTGGGTCTTTCCCTGTCAACTGGGCACACCGCATGCGGCTCTATGGCGAGCCCACTGACCTCATAGTCCCCCAATGCCTGTTTGGGTTACATCTGGCCCCTCTCTTATCCACCCAAGGGGGGAAGATACCGAGCACGATGTCAGAACCCCTCCCCCTCGGGGGAGGTAGGAAAGGGGCCCTTGTCGAAAGCGAGAAGACGGCCCTAATCCTCAGCCTCCTCTGCCCCGACAAGATATGGCTCGCCACGGGCGGTAAGCAAAATTTCAAAGAACAAATGCTATGGCCACTCATCGGCTACGAGGTGGAGGTATACCCCGATGCCGATGCTCTCACCGACTGGTACGTACGTGCTATGGAAATGAACCGCACCATCGGCACACGCCTCTACATACCCACATGGTACTACAACCTGATGGACCACGACGAGGCACGAGCAGCAGGACACGACTTGGCGGATATAATAAACAATTGACAATTCAACATTCACCATTCAGCATTCAACATTCACCATTCATGACCCACTACACCCCCGACGACGAGCGCACCACAGTGCGCTCCTACACCAAGGGCGAGCTGGCTATGCTGTATAGCCCCCGCGCCAAGTACGAGAGCGCCATCCGCATGCTCAACCGCTACCTGCACCGCTGCCGCGGCCTGCTCGACGGGCTCACGACCCTGGGCTACCGCCCCGACGACCGCCGCTTCACACGGCCCCAGGTGCAGCTCATCTTCGACTACCTGGGCGAGCCGTAAGGGAAAAGCAAAAATCTCGATCGATTTTGTTGGCCATACCGGAAAAAATTAGTAACTTGCAACATCGAACCCTAAAAATCACACATCATGAACCGCAAAAAGTCATACCGCAGCGCGACGCTCGGCGACGCGCTGCTGAAGCCCGCCTATGAGCTGGAGAAGCTGAAAACGAAAAAACTGGAAGAGAAGAACATGGAGCTCGAGATGCTCGTCAAGAGACTCACCACGGAGCGCGACAAAGCACTCGAACTGGCCACGCAGGCCGAGAGGAGCGTGACGAACCATGCCCTGACCATCGATGTCCTGTCTGAGGAGTTACGCTGCAAAAAAGAGGAGCTGCAGCGCCTGCGCGAACATAACGATACCCTGGGGAAAAACCTCATAGAGCTCGTAGACATGCAAAGGCAGTACTGCCTGCCAAAGCAAGCGGAGACAGCACTTATAGACTATCCCAAGACGGATCTCGACGCCAAGGTCATCGCCCGACAGTATGATTCTGACAGCCTGAAGAATGCCATCGGCACACTCACGGCCAGCACGAAGTGGTATCGCAAAGATTGGTATATCCTCTTCCGCTTCCTCAGTGATCACAAGGTGCTGGTGCCAGGCTGCACCAAGGCCGACTTTGCCCGATGGGTCGAGGCCACCTTCCCCGATGCCGGCAAGCATCTGGCCAATGCGATGAAACAAATTGACGAGCATTGCAAGAAATGCAGCATGGAGCTGTGGCTCGAAGATGCCGAAGTGCATGAGAATTATAAGAATGTGCTGCGCCGCATCATCGAGCACTTTACCTACGGGTGGGGACTGATGCGGACTGAGTTCAGAGCCTACCTTTATCTATAGGAACCACAACCCATCGGAGCATGAGGAGACAGATTCTTTCAGAGTCTGTCTCTTTTGTCTTTCATAGCCCCTCATCGGCGGTACTGCGAGGGGGTCCGCATGTCGTAACTTTGCAATAGAAATAAAGAGGGTTACACCTCTTTGGAGTCCTTGTCAGGACTCGTAATGTGAACGTCACATTACTTTCTATTGCGAGCTTCGGCTGCGCTCGCTGCAAGAGTTCAAGCAAGCTTGACTCTCGCTCGCTGGCACGAATCTTGCACTGTTAAAAGTCAACAGACAACGGTCAACAGTCAACAGACTGGCCATCTGGGACAAAGACTAATGTCATTGACTATTTTTATTCACCACTCAACGATGAACGCACGACGAATAACATCGCATCCGGAGGCCGACTGTAGACTGTTGTCTGTTGACCGTTGACTAAAAAAAGAAGAATCATGGCAATTACCTATGCTATCAAGAAAACCAAGAACCCCAATGGTGCAGAAGGCACCGAGTACTTCCACGCGCAAGCCATCAAGAGCGGTGAGCTCACCCTCGACAAGCTGGCCAAGCGCATCAACAACAGCACCACTGTGACGCAGACCGACTGCCGCGCCGTGCTCATGAGCATGAAGGACCACATCATCGAGGCACTCACCGAAGGTCAGGTGGTGGTGCTCGACGACCTGGGCCGCTTCCAGGTGACCATCCAGGGCAAGTGCTACACCGCCGAGGACATGGCCGACAAGGAGTTTGTCGCCTCATCGAAGACCACCGGACACAAGATCGTGTTCCGCCCCGATGTCGCTCTCAGAAAGGCAGTGGCTATGGAGTTCAAGGTGGTGAAGCAGGCTGAGCCGAAGAAGTAGTTTCTGTGCCGCTCGATGCGGCACGAAACTAACGATGACGGCAGCGCGGAGTATTAGCGTTGCTTGCGATGCCAATGCGGAATGAGCATTGGTCTGCGACGAAGAAAACTTTAGTTTTCCCGAGGAGTGCTGCTTGCAGCCTATAAACTTTAGTTCCTCCGAAAAGTGTGCTTTAGCACCATTAGCTTTTAACTTCACAAAGGAGTGTCATCCTGAGCAACGCGAACCTTTAGGTCGACGCCCGAGGCGTCAGCCTTGGCTGTAAAGCCGAAGGGGCTGAAGTCAAGGATCTCGCAATATACGCTGTGGGATTTTTCGCTCCGCTCAAAATGACAAAAGCAGTCAGTTTTAATTCTAATTTCTAAATTCTAACTCAACATGTCACAAACCAATAACACCTTCAACTGGAGCAAATTGCTCAAGATTCTCATCGCTGTACTCACCGCACTCGCAGGCTCGCTGGGAGTCGTTAGTTGTATGTAAGCCATGAGACCGTTACTCCGTGCGCTGCTGCTCATCGGCAGCGCACTCACGCTTATCGCATAGCCTAACACTGATTTTTTGTCTCACGCAAATCTCACGAATCTCACGAAATTAGGTGCATCGGAAGGAGTTCTCGCAGCTGCCATCCGGCGTGTACACTCGGTGTGTAACACCGACAGCAAGGGCGAAGCGACTTGCCTTCGTGAGATTCGTGAGATTTGTGTGAGACTCCAATCAACGATGCTGGAAAACTTCGCGTTTTTCGAGAGATTCGCGTGCAAAAAAACCGAGATGCAAGCAAATAAATCAAAAGTCATAAATCCAAATATGAAATACTTTACCATATCCGAACTCACCGCCAGCGCCACGGCGCTACGCGAGGGCATCGACAATCGCCCCTCGAAGTGTGCCAACCAACTCTTGCATGTATTAGTAGACCAGTTGCTCGACCCCATACGCGAGGCGTGGGGGAGACCCATCATCGTGAGCAGCGGCTACCGTTGCAAGCTGCTCAATGCCCTGGTGGGCGGTGTGCAGCACAGCCACCATATCTTGGGATGTGCTGCTGATATCATCAGCGGCACGAAGGCCGATCACCGTCGCCTGTTCAAGCTCATACAACAGATGCAGCAAGAGGGGAAGATTAGGTTCACCCAACTGATCTGGGAGGGCGACGGGCGCTGGCTACACGTCAGCTACGTGCCCTCGGACCTCCGATGTCAGGTCATTGGAGGGTGACCCGATAACAATTGGGGGTGCGTCGCAACGCACCCCCAATCTTTCATGCTGTCTGGCGGGCAATCACACCCAGCGGTTGCCCCATACGCCGCGGCGGTAGTTGGTGAGGTCGGGGTCATCGTCATTGGCACTGCCGTCGCCTATGCCTGTCCCGTCAGTCTCGCCCGAGGTGACGTTCATCAGCACCTCAGCGGCAAACTCGATGGTCTCGATCTCGGGGGCTATATAAGTTTGTTTCATCATGTTCGTTATCTTAATTTACCATTTTACTATTTATAAACTTCGCATATTAACCGCGCCCTGGCACATTAACCGCGCCCTTGGCGCATTAACCAGCAGCAAAGCTGCGATTAACCCTTAATACACCACTTTGCGGCCACCCACGATATAGATGCCACCCTTCACGGGATTGTCCACACGGCGACCAAAGAGGTCGTAGGTCAATTGTGAATTGTCAATTGTGAATTGTGAATTCTCCATGTCGGTAGTGCCTTCGCCCTCGTCGAAGCGGAGCGAGATGGACTTCGTTTCGCTTGTTTGGGGTAGCCATGCCACAGGAATCTGCAGGTAGGCCTTGCCGGCACCGAGGGTAGAGCCATCGGCAAATTGGTAGAAGAGAGGCTGGCTGTCGCCCTCCTTGATGGTGTACTTGTAGTTGGCATAGAGGCCGTCGGTGCTATAGGCGTTCACTGCGGTCTCTGTCAGTGCGCCAACGAGCATGTTCAGCGAGTTGTCGTCGGCCTCCTCTATCACAGGTACTTTGTATGTGCCTGGCTCTCCTTTGATGAAGAGTCCCTCGCCCGGCTGTGTGGTCATCACGCGAGTGAGTGTCACTACCTTCGTCTTCTTGTTGTATCCCGTGGCGGCGTAGGCTTTCAAGCCCTCTACGGCGCTGAAGTCGAGCGCATAGGGTGAGCAGTAGGTGCCGCTGCCGTACTGGTTGACGGTGATGGTCACATCGGAGACACCGTAGTAATAGAGCTCGAAGTTGTCGAAGCAACTCCAGTCGTAGGCTTCTCCCTGCTCCTTTCTGATACCGAGGCGGAGGCTGCCATCTGTCACTTCGACCAGCAGGCTTGTCTGATACAGACCTTCGCTAAAGAAGCGAGAAGCGCCGATCATATCCTGAGGGACGTAGCCCATCGTCGTGGTATAAAAATGATTGTCGGGTGCCTCACCCTCCTTGGCAGCACTCATGATTGACGGCAGCGGGGTGGACTGGTCGTTGGCATAGAGGATGGCATTCAGCTCGGACTGGCCTGCCACATAGTTCTGTGCCGCCTTCAGCGGGGTGTTGGCTCCTCCTTCGCGATAGAAGCCCTGTACACGGAGTTCGTAGAGGCCATTGGGAAGGTCGATGAGCGTTTGGTAGACATCGTAGGTGGTGGCGTTCCACTTCTCAGAACAATTGTTGGCGTTCTCGCCACCCACGTTGGAGATTCCTGTCCACTGGACGTTGCGGGCATCGGAACGCCCAAGGTTGGCTCCAGGGATGCAGAAGGTGGCATCGACGGGGTTGCTGCTTGTTGCACGACTCAGCTCGGCCATCCTGTCGGCTGGGGTGAGCAGCTGCCACTGCAACGCTTCGTCGTCCATGGGGTTGGTCGCAAGGTTATGCACCACATTTCCTCGGGCTCCCATGAAGGTGGTGCCGTGGTCTATGGTGAACACATAGTTGCCATTCTCCAGCACACCTATCGTCCATACCGTCTCTGCGACATCCATATACAGGGTACCCTGACCATCGGTACCAAAGAAATGTTGGGTATCGGAGTTCTTTATCTGTGTATCCAGCGTGTATTTACCGTCGGGCTGTCTGCTTATGGCCAGATCCAGTCCGTGAGGACCAACAGATGCACGTGTGCCCCAGTCGTTGGCTGCACAAAGGTACTGCCCCGTAGCTACATTCTTCAGGTAGTAGTTGCCATCATCGAGCACAGCCTCGATGTATTGTATAGTATTGTCTGTCACATAGAAATAGTGGCCATCAGCAGTCGTATTCATATAGATGCGATGGTTGCCGAGTACGTCGACCCATTCATCGCTATCTTCGTGACGCCAGAAGAAACGTATCTCGCGCTCCTTTGGCGACAAATCAGACATGCCGGCAAATTGTACAGTGCCACCTATTCCATACCAATAATTGGGCCACAAATCGTTCAAGAGAATGGGCATCTCTATCACATCATCAGAGACCATCGTGCCATCTTCATACAATGCATATCCTACGTATCCCGATAGGGTTTCAGCGGTGACATTGTTTACATTCATGCCAATCTCCACATAGGGGGCATCCAGTGAGTTGACCTGCCTATATAGATTGAACTTACCGACATGGGGTATTGCCACATAGTCACTGGCACTTTCGCCCTCCTCGATGGGCTTAATGCCGATGACAGCCTGCTGGTAATAATTATAGTCTAAAAGAGCATCGAAATAGAAATATCCGTCGCTCCAGCCTCCCCAGCCCCAATTGATATAGTAGGCTCCTTGTTGGTCCATGCCACAGCAAACAAAGGCATGTCCGCCACCATTACCTTCGCCACGATACCAGATAGGACGTCCAGCCAATAGCTCACCATGGATCAACTCTCGCCAAGCATCGGCAGAGTAGTATTCTTTGTCGATGATATAGGCATCGGGCGAGTAGTCGAAGTTGTGCAACAAGGCCATCAACACTGGGGGAGTGTATCCTCCCGTCCAGTCCACACCATACGACAGCTGGCAGGCATAGCCAACATCCTTCATCAGGAGGCCCACAGCCTGTGCTTCGACCTCGGTGTAGGATGATGATGCGTAGTCGTCTTTCATGTTGGCCCAATCATATTCCTGACCGAGGGTGATGGTCACTGGTGTGTTGTTGCCATCATTGAGCGTTGCCGTGCAGGTGCCATGGCCTGCGCGGGGCCACTCGTAATAGTTCATGATCTGTGCAGTAGCAGTGGCTACGCAACCAGTAAGAGTGGCCTGCCCGTTGATCTCAGGGCAATAGATGTTGTAGGGATCATACTGGTTCCAGGTGGTCGTGATGAAGGGTAACACCGGAGTTACCATCTCCTCAGACTGTGAGGATGGCTCGACCTTTCCGGCTCTGACATCGTTGACATGTTGGGCATAAAGAGACAACAGGTTCTTGAGAGCAGGAGGCATCTGCTGAAGCGAGAACCTATCGGTCAGCGAGTAGCCTACAATCGGGGCCATTTGGTCATCGCCCGAGACGATGACAAAGCCCTCGGCCTCGTCTGAAGCAAACACATAATACTCTGAGGAGGTGTTGCCTGTGGTTGACGCATACACCAAATGCATATCGATCTCGGCCCGGCCACGATGCATCCCTTGGGCTGCATTAACGGACTCTGTTCTCGACTTGATAAATCGTTGGGCTATCTCATTGGCTGTTTCCACATCGACAGGATTGGCCCATGTGAGCAAAGACACACATAACGCAAGTAAAGTTAAACTAATCTTTTGCATAGTTGAAACGTTTTTTATTATCTGTTGATATTGTTGCATACATATCGCTCTCGCGTTATAAGTGGACCAAATTGTCCTTACATTTATCACAAGAGATTCCGCTTGCAAATATAAAAAAGATTTTTCTAATTGAAGAAATAAATGGCCTATATTCTTATTGTTATAGCGCTGCGTATCTGTTTATTTCGTTTTAGTTCAGTTGACTATATCATCCACGTGTACAGGTCTGTTGTCAACATAAATATACTGAACCTTCAGGTCGCTGGCGCAGGGAAAAGCGATTTACATGTTCTTGCACGCACTTTGCTGTGCATCGTTCGGTGAGGACGGGGCATAAACACATCACGGGAACCGCCCCGTGTGGGGTGCTCCCGTGTGTGGTGGCCTTAAAAATCCATCCTAACGTCGAACAGTTAGTTAGATGCCATCAAATTAAGAATCTTATATCGAACTCACGTAAAAATAAAAGACCAATAGTCTTATCGCACGTAAGAACATTTGGCCTTTATCTCCCTTTATCTCCTAAATATCATCTCCCCCAAGAAATCAATACTGCTCCTTCTCGTTGGGGAAGTCGCCACTCTTGACGTCCTCTACGTAGTGTCCTACGGCTTCGGTGACGATGGTGAAGAGGTCGGCATAGCGGCGCAGGAAACGGGGGCTGAAGTCGTTGGTCATGCCCAGCATGTCGGATACGACGAGCACCTGTCCGTCGACACCGCCTCCGGCACCAATGCCGATGACGGGGATGGTGAGCTCAGCGGCTACGCGCTGGGCCAGCTCGGCGGGGATCTTCTCCAATACGATGGCAAAGCAGCCGGCCTCCTCGAGCAGATGAGCATCGTGAAGCAACTTCTCGGCCTCCTCATCGCCCTTGGCGCGTACGGCATAGGTACCAAACTTGTTGATCGACTGGGGCATCAGTCCGAGGTGTCCCATGACAGGGATGCCTGCCGCCAGGATACGCTTCACCGAGGGGAGTATCTCCTCACCGCCTTCGAGCTTAAGGGCATCGGCATGGGTAATCTTCATCATCTGTATGGCGTTGTTCACCGCCTCGATGTCGCTTGCCTGGTAGGTGCCGAAGGGCATGTCCACTACTACGAGAGCACGCTTCACGGCCTTCACCACAGACTTGCCGTGATAGATCATCTGATCGAGTGTGATGGGCAGTGTGGTCACGTTACCCGCTACCACATTGGAGGCCGAGTCGCCCACGAGGATTACGTCGATGCCTGCGCGATCGACAAGCGAAGCCATAGTAAAGTCGTATGAGGTGAGCATGCTGATCTTCTCGCCTCGTTGTTTCATTTCTGCCAGTCGGTGGGTGGTCACCTTGCGGCGGTCGTCACTGATGTATGCCATATATTTATATCATTCGCGGTTAAGTATTCACAACTGAAAAGTTAACTCTAATTATCCTTTTTCTTATTTCGACTGCAAAATTAGTGCAAGGCGAGTGAAAAAACAAGGTTACTTGTACTTTTCCGAGCCGCAGCCTAATTAAAGGCTGCAAAGCAGACTAAAATTAGTGCAACTGACGCATGAGCGAGCAAGAGTCAAGCTTGTTTGCACTCTTTCAGCGAGCGAAAAGGAAGAAAACGAAGTTAAGGCGAGTGAAAAAACAAGGTTACTTGTACTTTTCCGAGGCGAAGACGATTTTTGACTTATGATTTATGGATTATCTAAAGTCTCTAAACACTAAACTCTCAACCCTAAACACTCACCCTCTCGTGCCCATATACAGGAACACCATACCAAGAAGTACGAGCAGGAGGTCTATGGCCTTGCTACGCAGGTTCTTCTCACGGAAAAGCAAGGCTCCGCAGAGGAACGACACCACCACGCTGGCACGGCGCACCATGGAGACTACGGCAATGAGCGAGTCGTCCTGTGCCAAGGCGGTGAAGTAGGCAAAGTCGGCCGCACAGAGAAACAGCGAGATCAACGGTATGGCCCACGACCAACGGAACGGGGTGGTCTGATGACGGGTGGGCGCCCATAGCACGAGCACGAGGATGCACATGATGACGAACTGGTAGACGGTGAACCACGACTGCACCAGCATGCTGTCGAACTGCCGCATGAGGAACTTGTCGTACAATGCGCTCACGGCACCCAGGAACGAGGCGAGCACCACACACCATATCCAGCGGTTGTGACGGAAATCGATACCCTCCTTGCGGCCGCTGCGGCTGAGCAACATGAACGAGGCCATGGCAAGCAGCACACCCACCCACTGCCAGCCGTTGAGACGCTCGCCGAAGATGAGCAGCGCACCCAAGAGCACCATCACCGGCCGCGTGGCATTGATGGGACCCACGATGGTGATGGGCAGATGCTTCATGCCGAAATAGCCGAAGAGCCATGAGCCGAGCACGATGACTGCCTTGAGCATGATATACTTATGTACCTCCCATCCACACATGGGGACGTAGAGCATAGTGCCATCGAGCACGTCGCTGATGGCCGACACCATGATGAAAGGGAAGAAGATGAGCATCGAGAACAACGTGTTGAGAAAGAGCACGGGGATGACAGCATTGTCGCGCAAAGCTTGTTTCTTGCTGACGTCGTAGAAGCCGAGCAAAGCGGCCGAGAGGAAAGCGAGCGAGAGCCACATGGGAGTTAGGAGTTAGGAATTAGGAGTTGAGGGGGATAGTCCACATCGACCAGGAAGAGGGCATGGCCGGGTACGGAAGTACCGGCGCTGCAGCGGTCGCGCTTCTCGATCACCTGGCAGAACTCGTCGACGGTCATCTTGCCGCGGCCCACCTCGAGGAGTGTGCCCACGACGGCACGCACCATGTTGCGCAGGAAGCGGTCGGCCTGGATGACGAAGCGC
>JAZRMG010000177.1:0-2214 GCA_045647345.1 Bacteroidaceae bacterium
CTCAAGGTAAATGGCAAGTCTGTTGCTGACACCTATGTTACTGTTACTACATACACAAGTGGTATGAATGGCAAAGTAGACAAGGTTGATGGCAAGCAGCTCTCTACTGAGGACTTTACTACCGAATACAAGCGAAAACTCGATGCTATCTCTACGGGTGGTATTACCGAAGGCGGCACAGGCTATGTAACATCTGGTGCTGTAGCAGAAGCATTGAAGACAAAACTCTCAGTCGACCAGAACCTCCGTGATGTTGTGGATAAGGGAGCAGCCCGCACAGCTCTCGATGTCTACTCCAAGCCCGAATCCAGGGAGGTATTCTTGCAAATCTCGGAGGGCTTGCAGGAGTTGGTACGCCTCACAGCAGATGAGGTCAATAACCTTACACCGGAGCAGGCACAAGCACTCAAGGCGGAGCGTCAGGCGGCTGTGCGTGCTACGCTTGATGCCGAGAAAGGTGGCACGGGCGAGCAGAAACTCACCAAGACCTCCAACCTCAGCGACCTAGCGGATAAGAGCAAGGCACGCAGAAACCTTGAAGTATATTCTACAACCGAGATTGACAATATGATGGCCGGCAAGCTCGGCACCGATTCGGCATATCAGGGTATCATCTTTACCTCGGAGATGCGTGATAAGCTGAATAATATCGAGACGGGAGCCTTCGCCTACACGGATCACGAGGGTAAGTCGCACGCACAAGTTGAAGGCTATGTCCTCACCTCTGCCATTGTCAAGGAGCTTAAGAAGAAGGCCAACTGGTTGCTTGATGGCTACAATTCAACCGAGCTCGCAACCATAGCCAAGAACTTGGAGCTATATACCCGCACTGGTGCTGATGGCCGCTTTGCCCGTATGGAGAACCTCTTCCAGGACTACATCAACTACTTGGTGGCTCAAGGCAAAAGTTCTGCTCAGGCACAGGCTATCCTACGTGAGAAACTGAATCTGCTATCCAAAGATGAAATTGTCAAGGACTACCTGCGTAAGGATGCAAAACTCACAGACCTTGTGTTGGGTAGCCCCGAGGCACAGCGACAGGTATGCCGCACTCTCGGTGCAGCCTTTGCCGAGGATTACCAGCCACTGCTTATCGATACAGGTTGGATGCAGATGGAGAACAGCGGTCAGGGAACAGATACCCGCAACCTCTTTGTTCGTCAGATAGGCAGCATCGTATCCATCCAGGGCGAGATTAACACAGCCAAGCGTGATGGTAGCAACTGGGGAGGTGTCATCGCAATGATACCTAACAAGATTCAACCTCCGAAGTACAGTGTGCGCTGTACGGCAGCCAACTGGAACGATGACCATAAGTACAACCGAGGCTCCTCGTTTACCATCTATGGCGGTCAGCGTAAGTTGCAACTCTACGAGCGAGGCTTCTATAATATAAACTGTCAGTTAAACTTCACATACTTTGTCTAATGAAAAAGAGAATCAATGTAATGGGCGACATCGAGAGTCGCAGGCGTATTGCCGAAAGGCGTATACCACAACATGTAGAACCAGTAAAGAGTACCCACGATGGAAGAGAAAAAGACGAAGCGGAAGAGACGCCGCACCAAGAGAGTAAAGATAACAGATCGAGGAAGAGGAAGACCGAAGGGAACGCTTAGGCGTTTCCCCTTCGATGAGACACGTATCGGCTTTATGCTTCGCTATGAGATGCCCATAGTGTATGGCATTCTCAAACAACTTTGTAGTATGCAAGTACCCTTCGAGCCTGAATGGTGGGTTATCGACTCTGTTGCCAAAGCTTCAAAGGATACTTCGTATAAGAAGCCGAAGTTCCAGCGATACCTCAATGAGTACAAGGAGAAGGGGTGCTACTGTCTGCGTGGCAAGGTGCTGACACCGAAGCGTCAAAAATACTATGATAGTGTCCAGCGGCATAAGACTCAGGAGTATATTCGCAAGAATCATATGACCCTGAAGCGTCGTATCCAGAAACAAGCTATTGATGAGGATATGACACTTGAAGAAGTTAATAATATCATTAAAACCAGAGCGCAAAGCACTGACTAACAATAATATGTAAAACATTCATATAAAGCTATTGTCGTTCAGTAAATTATACATACCTTTGTACTCCGACCGCTCAAGGTCCTTCTATTTGTCAAATGAGTATCCACTCTTTTTAGGATACAGTCAGCGAGACTTTTCTCCCAATTTTTTCAGTTGATAACGGATGGTGAAACCGAACCCGTCCGT
>JAZRMG010000178.1:0-2065 GCA_045647345.1 Bacteroidaceae bacterium
AAGATGGATGATGATGGCCGCACTGATGGGATGCTTTGCAAGTAGTGTGAAGGCACAGCATATCAGTGGAAAGATTGTAGACAGCGAGGATAACCCCGTAGCATATGCCAACGTAGTGATGCACACGGCCGACTCGGCCTATGTGGTGGGCACGGTGACTGACGAGACGGGACGGTTTGCCCTCACGGGAAAGGGCAACGGAGCGTTGCTGCACGTATCGTATATAGGTTACAAACCTTTATGGCACCGCCTGGATGGTAAAACAGAAGCCCAGCTGTGCCTCACGCCAGACAATCAGTTACTCAACGAGGTAGTGGTGAAAGGTACGTTACCCAAGACACAAATCAAGGGTGACGCTATGGTGACAAGTGTCGAGAACAGCGTGTTGGCCACGTTGGGTTCGGCCAACGATGTGCTAGGAAAGATTCCTGGAGTAATAAAGAAGGGCGATGCCATTGAGGTGTTGGGCAAAGGAAGTCCGATAGTCTATATCAATGGTAGGTTAGTGCGTGACGACTCAGAACTGGAATTGCTCAACTCCGATGAGATAAAGCATGTAGAGGTCATCAGCAATCCCGGTGCACGCTACGATGCCACGGTAAGTGCCGTTATCCGTATACAGACCATCCGCAAGCAGGGTGACGGATTCGGATTCAATGTGCGCTCATCGGTATTTCAGAGCGACTACAACACCGACCTTATCGATCAGCTGAGCTTCAACTACCGTCACGGCAATCTTGATGTATTTGGCAACCTTGATTATCGGCTGATGAATGATATTCAAGAAGGCGAGCTCACCCAGTCGCTACAATCCGCCCGATTGCTCGAACTGAACAACACTCTCACTTCCACCACGCACTCGCAAGTGCTGCTCCCCACGTTGGGCGCCAACTACCAGTTCAACGATAACCACTCCATGGGCGTGAAGTATATGGGCAAGGCATTGACAGACTATCGGGGCACCATCGATGGGCACAGCATAGCCACATTAGATGGCGTACTGGACGACGACCTGCGTACTCAGTCGACCATGCTCTATGACGACTACGCCAACCATCAGGTCAACGCCTATTACAATGGTACGGCAGGCAAACTGAACATCGACTTCAATGCCGACTGGCTGATGCAGGATGAGGACGGACACGATATGTACGACGAGAATAGCACGAACGATGAGGACCGCATCGTGAACTCATACAGCAACACACGCAACCGAATGGGAGCTGGCAAGCTCGTGCTCACCTACCCCGTGTGGGGCGGTAGCCTCTCGGCTGGTAGTGAATATACATTTACTTATAGAAAGGATGTGTATCTGAATCCCGAAAACTATCTGCCTTCGTCGAACAGCACCATTCGCGAGCAAAACGCCACGGCCTTTGCCGAGTACAGCCATGCACTGCCCTTCGGTGCTATAGGAGCAGGCTTGCGCTACGAGCACGTGGCATTCGACTACTACATCAACGATGCGTGGCAGGCCGACCAGAGTCGCGCCTTCGACAACTTATTCCCCAACGCCTCGCTCACAGCCTTGCTCGGCCCTGTGCAGGCACAGCTCTCCTATGCGGTGAAGACACAGCGCCCCTCGTATCATCAGTTGCGCAATTCGGTGACCTATATAGACCGCTACTCCTTGGATAAGGGTAACCCTACATTGCGCCAGCAGATTACCCATAATCTATCGCTCAGTGGAGCCTGGAAGTTTTTCCAACTTTCGGCCTCCTATAACGTACTGAAGGATGCCTTCGTGCAGTGGGGCACTGCCCAGCCCGAGAATCCCGATGCGATGATGCTCACCACCATCAACTACGCAAAACCCATTCCGCAGCTTAGCGCTTTCATTGTAGCCTCACCCAAGATTGGCTGCTGGATGCCGAGCCTCACCGTAGGGTTGCAGAAGCAGTGGTTCGATATGGAGTATCGTGGAAAGACCGTTTCGTTAAGCAAGCCCATCTGCGTGGCCTATCTCACCAATATCATCCAACTGCCCAAGAACTATATGCTGCAGCTCGACATGAGCTATCAGGGCAAAGGCCATACATTGGTATACGAGACGCTTTCGCACAAC
>JAZRMG010000179.1:0-10614 GCA_045647345.1 Bacteroidaceae bacterium
TTGTCCAGGATGATAAGGATATCCCAGTCGGAGTCTTCACGAGCATCGCCACGAGCCTGCGA
The DNA here is from genome assembly GCA_045647345.1 of Bacteroidaceae bacterium. Classification (GTDB taxonomy): domain Bacteria; phylum Bacteroidota; class Bacteroidia; order Bacteroidales; family Bacteroidaceae; genus UBA1189. The sequence goes on from JAZRMG010000179.1 coordinate 63, forward strand.
CCCATATAACATCACCTGGGTTCCTTTCGGCATTGTCTGTTGTGACAATTGCTGAATCTTACGGATTGTATTTTCACGCCTTGTCATCGCCATCATCTGCAAATATAGTGCAAAAAATCAAACCATCACAATCGTTCAACAAAAATCTTGCAGTATAGGTCGAAAAACTCCCAAAACAGTTATCGCTAAGGCTCCATCCTTCCCCTCTATCCGCGCAATCCCCAAGGCAAACGAAAAGAACGCAGCCACAGGCGATTAGGAAAATGCAAGAAGTAAGCGGAGAGTAGAGAAACTATAACACTCTGCCACGAGAACGAAGAAGTCTATACTTCCGATTTCAACACCAAGTAAGCAAACCGCAGGATTTCCCTACCCATATGCTACGAAATTTCTGTACGGGATTTCCGAGCGTTTCGTGAAAGCTCATAACAAAAACCTCCCCGATTCTTCAGAATCGGGGAGGTTATCTATTTCATAAGAAAATCAGGTCGCAGCATGTGGGTAATTTGGATGATTTCGAGATTAATGGTGTGGATGTTCAGGTCGAAGCACCTGAGATAAAGGTGGACGCAAAATCCATTATCAATTAACAATCTTGAAACCTACAAATATGGTACGGGGCTGGGTGGGGCCATAGAAGTAGCCTGAGTCGCGGAACTCGCCACGGTCGAGGTCGGGCTGGAAGTGGTTGAGGATGTTTTGCACACCGGTATTCACCTGCAGCTTGATGTGGTCGTGAAGGATGAAGGTATAGTTGAACTTCACGTTCAGGTCGAAGAAGTCGGGAGTGGTCTCCATACGGTCTTCGGCGATGTAGCCTGCATAGTGGGGTACGATCATCGAACCGGTGTAGGTGCCCGAGAGCGAGAAGTCGAAGTTCTTGACGGGCTCTGAGGTGAAGGTGAAGTATCCGTAGTAGTCGGGAGTGCGCATCATGCGGGTGGTGAATTGTCCCTCTGACCACTCCTCTGCTTGGGTGTAGCGGCTACGCTGGGCTGTGAAGCCGAGGCTGAGCACTGCCTCTTTGCCGTGTGCAAGCTTGGCATCGAGGTTGGCGCCATATACGCGGGCACCATTACCATTGCGGCGCTCCTTGATGGCATAGCCGTTGCTGTCGTGACCGATATCCTCGAGGATGAATACGTCGTTGAGACCTGTGTAGAATCCCTCTACGAGTACGTTGGCTTGCCAGTGTCCGAGGGTAGTGGTGTAGTCTACTGAACCGCTATAGCTGTTCGAACGCTCTTCGCGTAGTCCCTCGGCAAGCTTGATGAGTACACTCTCGCCACCTACGGCAGTCACATGGAGGTCTTCGTCGTAGGCTTGGGGAGCACGGAAACCGGTAGAGTAGGTGAGGCGTGCCTGGAATTTCTCCTGAGGCTTATATAATAGGTTCACACGCGGGCTCAGGATGGGACGCTCGATGAGGTTGTGGTTGTCCAGGCGGCCACCGGCAAGGAGGGTGAAATCTTGCAGCTTCCACTCGTTCTGCACGAAGGCGCTGGCGATGCGTACCTTTTGCTGCATGTCGCGTTGGTAGCCTATCATCTGGTCGTGAAGGGCGTTGTGCTGATACTCCAGTCCGCCAGTGAATACCGATGGAGCAAAGAGGAATCGCTCGTAGTTGCCCACATACATGGCTCCTGCTACCCAGGTGAGGTCATCGGTCTTGCCGTATGCGGCGGTGTCGCGTTGTGCACCATAATAGCTGTCGCGGTCGGTGTGTTGGATAGAACCGAATACAGAGAGCTTGTGCTTGTATTCGTCCCAGAACTGGTCGTAGCTGACGCCACCGCTATTGATGATATGCTTGGTCTGCTCGGTGATATCGGTTTGGTGGGGTTGTAGGTCAAACTTGTTACCTCCACGGCGGAGCTCGTTGGTGGTATGGTACTCGAGGTTCAAGCGGCTGAACTGTGAGGGACGATAGTATGAACGGAAACCGAAGGTGTTCATGTTGAGCTTGCCGAGCTCAGAGAATGTGTCTCCATCGTGGTCGTAAGGGTTGCGGTTGCGGTAGCTCTGATACATGGCTATGCCGTAGGAGTTGTCCTTGGCCACGAGCGATACGTTGGCGCCCATGTACTGCTCCCATGACTTTCCGCCGAGGTTGCTCATCGTGCTGGCTACCTGGAAGGAGTTTTCAATGGGGTCTTTGGTGATGATGTTGATGGTGCCACCTACAGCGTTGGCTCCGAAGAGTGCCGAGCCACCTCCACGTACGACCTCCACGCGGTCAATCATATTGGTAGGAATCTGCTCCAGTCCGTATACGCCACTCAGTGCACTGATGATAGGGCGTGAGTTGATGAGTATCTGTGAGTAGGGACCATCGAGACCATTGATGCGCACTTGAGGGAATCCGCAGTTCTGGCAGTTGTTCTCTACGCGTAGGCCTGACTGGAAGTTGAGTGACTTGGCGAGGTCTGTGCTGTTGACAGCCTCGAAGAGCTTCGGGCTGAGGATGTTGACCACCACAGGGGCTTCGCGACGGCTCACCTCATTGCGGCTGGCCGATACGACTACCTCATCGACATGGTATGTTTCCTCTTCCAAGGGAAAGTGTACTACGGCTACATATTCTCCACCTACTACAATTGTTTTCTCCAACGTCTTGTATCCGATAGCCGACACACGCAATGTATAGCTACCTTCGGCAAGATTCTTGAGCTGAAATTGTCCGACCTCATTCGAAACAGTACCATTACTACTGCCAACAACAAGAATTGTTGCATAGGGAATATTCTCTTCGGTATCTTTCTCAATTACGTGTCCAGAAATCATGTAACCCTCACGGATATTACTGTTAGCAAACACCACTTGCATACTCATCATGAGAGCAAGTAATACAAATACAAATTTCTTCATACCTTGTTTAGAATTCTTCAATCTTGTTTAGACAATTTTCAAATAACCGGGCGCAAAGATAGTCTATTTTAGAATCATTACAAAGAAAAGATTTAACTTTTTTATAATCATTCTTAATAGTAAAGAAATGGTTTTGTAAGATAAAATGAGGATATATGACTATAAATCTGATATATATGATAAATCTGAATGTGGAAATAAAAATATTGCAAGCATTCAACAATGTGAATGCTTGCAATTTCTACATGACAGATAGTGAAGTTTCTATTTCTTAAACTTTACATCATATGCTGCATCTCCTAACATCCATCGCACAATATATGTTCCGCTTGGCAAATCAGCTACAGACTGTACTCTATCGGCCTTGAAAGTATAGAGCAGACGGCCTCCTACGGTATAGACTTGTGCTACCACACCAGAGAGCACATTCATATCATCAGAGATAAAGCGTAGAGTCATTGCATCCCTATCATAAATGACGGCATAATCTATGGACGGCATATAATCCATAGGCTCTATCGCATTGTCGACAATCTCATTTGTAGCCTTTACAAGACGCCAACGAATATTGTTTCCTTTATCCTCTGCTACTCCTACACAAGCGCTACCCACACCTGCGGACAGGTCCTTCGTACCCAGATATCCCCTTGCACTCTTCAGTGAGAACGTATTGGCTGCTACCTGAGTAGCAAGGAACTGGCCTTGTGCATCGCGCGGAGTATCTGTAAGGGCAAGCGAAGTATTATCATCCTCAGTTACCGTTACATACATACCATTGGTGTAGATATGGAAGGTATTCATCATACCCGGAACTGGTTTCAGCTTAAACCGCTGGGACACATCCATCGTATCAGCCTCGGCCATAACGAGGCCATCTCCACAAGAAAGGTTATACCCTGTCATATGACGCATATAATACTCGGCATCTTCGTCAGGTACATTCAAGACGTGGAGTGCCTCCATCAGTTCTGTCAACCAATTTATCATTGCACTATATTCCTCTGCCGATGCATAGCTATATTCTTCAGCCTCTGCTATCGCCTCGCTCAATGCATCGATACGATCTCGCGAATGTTGCATAGGTGCATTACCAATCCAGCGTTTGTTTATACTGGTAATAGCTACTTTAGCCTGAGCTATTAATGCTTCCAAAGCTGCTTGTGCAGTACCGAGTTCATCGATATACTCTTCGATGAACCATTCTGATCGCATAACTTCTTCGGCTACCGATTCTCGTTTATTGGCATATACTTTTGAGCCTTCCGTAGTAGCATTGGTTCCCAACAGTCCATTTAGGGTATATATACGATAGCAATCATCCTCTATTGATACATGGTAAGTGGCTCTTGACTCGTCGGTAATAACTTCCTGTCCCACCATGGTCCAACTGTTTGTCGTACCAAGCGCCACATATAGTCCATTGTCGGCTTTCAAGTACACCCCATTACCATTCTCCGTAGCCTCAAAGGAGTAGTGCTGTCCCTTGTTGGAATCATCAGGTATACCTAAAGAAAGTTGCTTGTCTGTAATCGTAAGGTATAGGTCTGAACTTTTATGGCGTATCACATATCTTTTGTCCGAAGAGGGTAATTGCTGCCTCTGTGCTACGGCAAGCTGTTCAGCAAGGTTCACATGAGCCAATATATAATCATCTTGAACAGTTGATTCTAACATCTTGGCATCAGCCACCATTTGCCGTAATCGTGCTATTTGGTCTTCAGAATAGCAAAACAACTTTCCGCCTACCTGCTCGTCGGAAATCCCGTTAAGAAATAACTCGGCATCGGAGATTGTAGCCATCAACATGGCTTTTACCTCTTCTGGAATATAATCAGGAATAAGTTCCTCTGGAATGATACGCCACTGACGATTGTTGCTCACCGCATTACGATCGTCGTTAGTATAGCTAAGGACAGGGTTACCATCAGCTGTTTTGCCACCTGAGTTGTTGATGGCATGATCAGAGTACACATTGATGATATTATAATTGCCGTTCTCGTTCACCGTCACAAAGTACCATAACTGACGGGTATCATCCGTATTGGGCTCCACAGCATTAAGCACATTTCCCACAGCAGATGTAGGCGAGGGATCATTGAAAGCCAAACCTGTAGCCTTGTTGATGAGATGAAAACGCTCACCAACCTGAGATATTATCCAGAGCTGAGTGTCACGTCCATACTCAGGAGAACGAATCACAACACTGTCGCCACTTTCTGATAGGTCAAGCACCTTGTTGGCACCCTTATTATATATGCGATAGTAATAACCATCGTTCAATTCAAAGGGCTCCAATACCACTACAGGATTATCGTCATCGCTTTCATTGTTATCTCCATCGCTACTATCATTGACTCGTTCGGAAAATCGTGCAGTAAGAAAATCCATATGCTCACTGATAAACCTCTTTAATTGTTCTATGTAATCAGCATAAGTTGAATAAAGATAAATCTCATTATACGTCTTCGACGAAATGGAATATCTCCCGTAGTTCTTCTGTTGCGAATGGTCGAGATATATCGCCATACTATCGATATAGTCATAAAGATGCTGTTTCAATCCCCCATTTACCTTTTGTTTCCATGTATCATTTACGATGCGATTAAACCACGGATCCTCTACCATGCGTCTTACCCACACCTTTGTCAGGTCATCGCCAAATCCAGCTTCTATCATGTCGCGATTTGTTACATCACCGACACGGCTACAATTGTTGTAGGCAATATCATAATCCCACAACGGACCGAAATAGAGCTTGGGATCATCACGATCCTTGTATAGGAAAGTACTCCAGAAACCATCCACGTTAGCACTAAGTTCCGTGGCTATATACCAGCTCACCAGTGTAGCCGAGTCAACAATGGCGCGATATCCTTTTTGAGGATCCTTAAAATCGTTTCCGAAGAGTGCTGATTCGAAATCATTGAGATATTGTCTGATATAGTTTTTTTGTGCCGTGTTAATAACATCCTCATCGGGCGATTTTACCGAAACAATCAAGTTTTTATCCGTACGGAAGTGCACTCGCTCGCCCGAACCGAATCCATCGATCTCTACCAAATACCCTCCTGTAATGTTCGATGTATCAGTAGCTATCTCCTCCTGCTCATATACCTCCACACGCTTGTTATCTACATTTATCTGATCCGACACTTGATAGTTGCCCAAATAGGTACCATTGAGTACAAGATCTACGAAGTGCGATGCCGGACTGAATGGCTGCCCCAAGAAATCTCCCATGGTAAATGTTACCGCATTGCGCAATAACGACTTATCACCATGATTGGCCAATAATGTCCAACTCTTATTTTTGGCGTATCCCTTACCAAGAAATTTAGTCGACTCCTTGAACTTGATGCGATAAGGTTTCTTGGGCAATTTCCATGTAGAGTTGCCTCGTCCGCGTATCTGTAACGAATCGTACTGCACCATCGTATTTCCATCAACATATGTCAACGTTGAATAGATATAGGAAGTCTTACTCTCCACGGGCTGATTGTCGTACGTCTCAATATATATGGTAGGGATATTAGTCAACTGACTATACTGTGCTTTACACACTCCTATCATCAGAAACAATATTATACAGCCCAATAATCGCTTCACCGCATTCATGCTTTTATGATTTTTATATAATGGTACACATTCTTCTCTATAGCTAAATAAAGGAGGGTATGCACCCTCCTTTATTACTCAATATTTCAATATTGTCTTACTCTGCTTTTTTCTTTGCAGCAGGCTTCTTTGCGGCTTTCTTGGGCTTCTCCTCAGCAGCGGGGATAGTAACGCCCTTGATCTTCTCCAACTCCTTGGTGAGTGCCTCAATCTCCTCATCCTGATTCTTGATCGTGGTGAGCAATGCATTGAGCTCCTCATTGTCTATGTCAACAGGATAGAGTGAGTTGACACGGCTGATGAAGTCACCGAGGATATTCATATAGTTGGTGAAAGCATCGTAAGGTGAGTCGTAGATGCTACGATACATGCCTACGCTGTTCTCCTTGGTGGTCATGAAGCGGAAGTTGTTGCTTGCCTGCAGGTAGTCCCAGTCTTGCTTGATGCGCTTGTCGAGACCGATGAGTACGCGGTCAGCTACGCTATAGAGCTTATTGAAAGCCTCACGTTGCATGGTGTTACCCAACCAGCAGCTGATGTCGCGCTCCTCGTCGACCCATGACATGGGATAAGGAACATCAACGGAACCTACCGACTTGTAATTCTTGATCACCTCGCTCGGGGTAGAGAACGAGATACCACGTTCACGAGCACATTCGGGCAGAGCCTTGAAGAACTCGAGGATGTTTGAACTCAGAGGTTGGAAGATACCGAGAGCCGACAACTCCATGAAGATATTGATAACCTCTTCCTCGGCTGGTGTCTGGGCAATCCAATCCATGTATGTACCTGCCATCAAAGGATATGCATCCCATGAAGTATTGGCAAAGCGCAATGAGATATCGTCAGAGAGTTTGTAGTCGCGGAGCAACACCTTGAGATTGGGGTTGGTATTAGCATGGTAGAGATAGTGAGGACTCTTCCATCCGAGGATATGCTTAGCACCTTCGGTGAGCACACCCTTGAAGCCCATAGCTGCTACCTGCGCACCTATATCATCGCTATAGATCAAGCTTGAGTTGCGGAACACCTTAGGAGTCTTGCCAAATACCTGTTTGATCTTCTTGCACATGCGGTCAACATCGCTGCGGAAGCACTCTTCGTTGGCGAGTGATGATAGACCATGTGAGTAAGGCTCGGCGAGGAATTCGCAGCAACCGGTCTTGTTGATCTCTTGAAGGAGTTCAACTACTTGTGGAGCATAGCGCTCGAGCTGCTCGAGACCTACACCTGAAAGTGAGAAAGCAACCTTGAAGTAACCGTTGCTGCTCTTGATCATATCGAGCAAAGTGGTGAGAGCGGGCACATAAGAACGCTCTGCAATATCGCTGATACTACTTTCGTTGGCGTAGTCATCGTAGTAGTAGTGGTCGGTACCTATATCGAAGAAGCGGTACCGTCTCAGATGAACAATCTGATGTATCTCAAAATATAGACAAATGGTTTTCATAACTTAAATTTTTAATCCTTTTGATTCTTGTTTCAGCGTTGCCGCCACTTATTTTATATCTTTCACTGCCTCGAGGTACTCGTCGTTATTGAAATAACCACGGCCACAAAGCTGGTTGTAGCACTCACGGATGCGCAGGCCTACCTTCTCCCATGTGATGCGGTCGACCTCCTTGATACCCTCCTCAGAGAGGTAGTTGTACAGGGCATCGTTGGTACATACGCTATACATGGCATCGGCCAAGGCGTTGATGTCCCAATAGTCGACCTTGATGACGTTGTCCAAGATTTCGCCACAACCTGATTGCTTTGAAATGATTGAGGGACAGCCGCACTGCATAGCCTCCAAGGGGGCAATACCGAAGGGCTCAGACACAGAGGGCATCACAAACACGTCGGAGTTCTTGTATGACTCGTACACCTGACGGCCCTTCTGGAAGCCGGGGAAGTGGAAACGGTCGGCAATGCCACGCTCAGCAGCAAGGTGAATCATTGCATTCATCATATCACCGCTACCTGCCATGCAGAAACGGATGTTACGTGTGCGCTGGAGCACCTTGGCAGCAGCCTCGACAAAGTATTCGGGACCCTTCTGCATGGTGATACGTCCGAGGTAGGTAACCACCTTTTCGTTGGGGTTCTTATTGGGGACGATATCGAGCAACTCCTGGCTGAGGGGATACACGGCATTGTGCATAGCCACACACTTGCGGGGGTCTTGGTGATACTGGTTGATCACGGTCTGACGGGTGTGCTCAGATACACACATGATACAGTCGGCGTGGTCCATACCATTTTTCTCGATGCTATACACCGTGGGGTTGACCTTACCGCGTGAGCGGTCAAAGTCGGTAGCGTGAACGTGGATGCACAAGGGCTTACCACTCACCATCTTGGCATGTACACCTGCGGGATAGGTGAGCCAGTCATGGGCGTGGATGAGGTCAAACTCCTCACTACGGGCCAAGACACCTGAGATGATGCTGAAGTTGTTAATCTCGTCGTGCAAGTTGCTGGGGTAACCACCGGCAAACTGTATGCAGCCAAGGTCATCGAGTCCCTGCAGATAGTTGAAATCAGCATAGAGGTGGTCGCGGAAACGATAGTAGTCCTCGGCTCTGTGACCAACGAAACGATGCTTGATGTTGTCGTAGTTGACATCGCGCCATACGACGGGCACCTGACTCATGTTCACGATTTTCAAGAAACCTTCCTCCTCACCCGTAGGCTTGGGCAGACAGAAGGTGGTTTCTACATCGCCCTGAAGGCTTAATCCCTTTGTTATACCATAACTGGCAACAGCGAGACCTCCATATATCTTAGGAGGAAACTCCCAACCGAACATTAAAACTTTCATATTTCGATCCTCCTATTCGTTAAATATCATACTCGTTCAATACATCCAAGATGCGCAAGATCTCGGCCACATTCATGGCGAAGGCTACAGCACCACGTCCTATGAATGGGGGGTTGCCATCATACAGCTCGGGGATAGAACCGATACAGTGTGTAGTCATCTCCTCCTCGAAGCCGATGAGCTGACGCTCAACGAACGACAGACCACTCAACTTGTGGATGCGCAAGTAAGCCTCCATGTAGAAGCCACCGAGCCAAGGCCATGCGGTACCCTGATGGTAAGCATAGTCGCGCTCAACCTGCGGACCTACATAGTTGGGGTTGTAACCTGTGCTCTTGGGGCTGAGCGAACGCAAACCCTTCGGGGTAAGCAACTCCTTGGTAACGATGTCGAGCACCTTCTTCTGCTGCTTGCGGTCGAGCGGAGAGTGGTCGAGAGCCACAGCAAAAATCATGTTGGGACGTACGCTCCAGTCAGGAGTATCGCCATCGACATAGTCGTACAACCAGCCGTACTCGTTAAGGAACTTACCTACGAACGAGAGTTGGCAGCGTTGTGCGAGGTCGTTCAAAGTCTCAGACATCTCTTCATTGCCACCCACGTGGTTCATCTCTGCAGCAAAGCGCAGTGCGTTGTACCACAAGGCGTTAATCTCAACCACATAGCCTGTGCGGGCTACTACGGGACGGCCATTGGCAACAGAGTTCATCCATGTCACTGCCTTGTCGCGACCATTAGTGTAGAGCAATGCGTTGTCGTGGAGGAAGAGGTTGTCGTGCTTGCCAAGACGGATATATTCGATAATGTCTTGCAAGAGCTGGCCATACTCGTCCCAACACTGCTTGAGTGAGGTCTTCTTGGCATACTGCTGCAAGGTCCATACCGCCCAGAGGAGTACATCGGGATGTTCCATCTCGTAGATCTTGCACTCGCTAGAACGCTCGTTAACGAAGTCGGTGATAGCCTCAGCGGCAGTCTTCATAGCCGACTTGAACTCGTCCATCTCACCTGTAGCCAAGGTCAAGCCTGGAAGCGACACAAACATGTGGCGAGCACGGCACTTGAACCAAGGATAACCTGCGAGGATGTAGTGCTTATCGCCCTGAAGGTTGTGGAACTGGTGACCAGCGATGACCAAGCTATTCTTAAAGGTATCGCGTGGGGGACGAATCTCGTACTCGTGCTCGGACATCTGCTTCAGTTTGGGTGATGAAGCCTCAGAGACACCAGCTGAGAAGATGATGGTCTCGCCCTTCTTGATGG
>JAZRMG010000180.1:0-5627 GCA_045647345.1 Bacteroidaceae bacterium
AGGGCTTGATCGCAGCAAAGGTATTAGGTCGTAGCGGCGCGATATAGATTGCTTACCCACCCGCCTCTTTAGCTCAGTTGGCCAGAGCACGTGATTTGTAATCTCGGGGTCGTTGGTTCGAATCCGACAAGAGGCTCAAGATAAAGCGAAGACTTGTTTTGACAAGCCTTCGCTTTTTTTATAGGTATATTTTAGAATCTTTTCATACATTCTTTATCTCTCTGTAGACTTTTGTATCTCACTCCACGAATGCCTCCATGATGGCTGTGGGGGCAGCATTGCTGCCGAAGGCTCCCAGTTTGTAGCCTCCGGGGAGGCACTGGGGCTCCCAGTAGAAGATGCCGCGGCAGCGACCGTTGGTTTGGGTGCGGGCCTCGTGGATGGCGCGGGTAAGCTGGCGGCGACCCTCTTCCATTACCTCGGGGTGGCGCTCGTCGACCTCGTAGCCGGTCTCTACGATCATGACGTCGCAACCGTACTTCTCGCTGACGTGGCGAATGTTGGCAATACAGTCGGTGATGATGTCATCGGCCTTGACGTCGGACTTGCCCTCCATGGCCCAGTAGGGGTAGAGCGACATACCTATCATATCGAACTTGCCTCCATGCTTGAGCAGCGTGTCGAGGTGCCAGTCGTAGAGGCTTTGGCGATGGCCACGGTCGAGGTGTACAATGACGATGGCTTCGGGGAAGACCTCTTTGACGGCGTCGTAGCCAGTGCGGATGAAGCCGGCATACTGCTCGGGCTGGGTCTTGATATGCCCCATGGAGTGGGTGATGGTGGTGCGACCGAGCGAGTCTTTTACTTCCCAGTCGCGCTCATTGGTCTTGACACTCCAGAGCATGCCGTTGGTGGTCTCGTTGCCTACCTGCACCCAGCGGGGTGTGATGCCATTATCTTTGAGGAGGGTGAGCACGTCGATGGTGTGTGCACGGAGGTCTTGCTTCATCTCTTCGTAGGAGTGGCCGAGCCATGCCTTGGGGATGGGTTGCTTGGCAGGGTCGGCCCAGGAGTCGCTGTAGTGGAAGTCGACCATGAGGTCCATGCCCAATGCCTTGGCACGTTTGGCCATGGCGAGAAGCTCGTGCTTGTCGTTGGTGCCGCCACGGGGATCGACCCATACGCGCATGCGGATGGCGCCCATCTGATAGTCGTTTTTGAGTAGTTCGAGGCATTCGCGCTCCTTGCCATTGCGATCGTGGAACACGACGCCGCGTTTCTCCTGGCCAGTGAGGAAGCCTACGTCGGCTCCCTTGACGAAGTCATCGGTATCGCGGCTCTTCCACTTGAGTAGGTCTATCTCCACGATGCGCAATTCGCTGCGTACCTTGTCGCCATCCTTGGCTTTGTAGAGGTCGAGCTCGTTGGCCACGGGAGCGGTGAGCTCGGTAATCTGTCCGAAGGCATCGCTCTCGGTAGCAGTACCCTTGAGACGGATGGTGACGCGCTTGCATAGGGCGGACTTGACGGGCAGATGTACGTAGCCGAGGGTCATAGGGGTGCTACCCTCCCATACGAGGGTGGTGTCGGCGAAGATTTCTAGCGGATAGCTGCGGCGGCGCCAGCCGGTGAGCTTGAGCGATACCTCGTCGAGGCGTGTGGGAGCGTCCAGCTCATAGGTGATCCATGAGGTGCGCGAGGTGCCATCGTTGCGCCACTCGGTCTCCTCATTGTCATCGGTGCTAGGATGTCTTGTAGGGGCTGTCGTGCCCTGACTGTCGATGACACGGGCGATGGTGATGGTCTCCTTATGGTCGGTGTAGGATGGGGTAGTGGGAGTCTCTCCGCGACCAAGGTAGGAGGGAAGCACGTCGCGCTGGTGCTCTGTGCTAAGACCGTGAACTACGGCTATGGGACGGCTTGTCCACTCGATAGTTTGTGGTGCCAGTCCCTCGGCCTGGGCAGTGAGGCGGATGGTGCCAGCCTCGGTGAGGCTACGCACGAGGACGCGGTTGACGCCACACTCTACGGGCAGGGTAGTGGATAGCACACAGTTGCCCTCGCCCTTGGCAAGGCCACCACGCCACTGGGCAGGTCCCTCGAGGGTGAAGGTGACGTTGCGGTTGTCGAGCGGGCAGCGACGGCCTTCGCTATCGAGCACCTCAAAGGTGATGAGGGCGAGGTCGGCACCATCGGCACGCATGCCGTCGGGGGAGGTCATGAGCGAGAGGCTCAGTGTGGCTGCATCGCCCACGGTGGTGAGGGTGTACTCAGAAACTTGCTGGCCCTGCTCGTCGTAGGAGATGGCTTGCAGGGTGCCTGGGCGGTAGGCTACGGAGTCGAAGGTGTAGAGGAACTCATACTCACGGTGGGCAGTGCCTACAGGCTGGCCATTGAGGAGCAGCTCTACGCGGGGAGCGTTGGAGACTACATAGATGGGCTTGACGGTGCCTTCGGGGTAGTTCCAGTGGCCCATGATATAGGTCTGCGGGGTTTCGGGGTCGACCCATCCGTTCCACATCACTTGATGGGCATAGTATGAATCCTTGGGCAGACGCATGGCATCGGACACACCGCTGGTGCGGTAGTTTGACTCGCCACGGAAGTGGGTGTTGGTGTCGGAGAAAATAATCTTGACGCCGCCTGAGCTGACGCGCTTACCCATGCCGGGGCGCACCTCCCAGTAGTCGAACCAACGGCGTATGTGCTCTACAGCGAGCTGGTCTTGGTTGTGGTTGTAGGCCGAGGCATCGGCATTGCGATATAGGGGGCCATCACCACTGCGGTGGTAGGGGTAGCTCCAGTTGTCCCAATAGCGGCGCAGACCCTCATCGCGGCAGTACTCCATGGCCCAGAGGGGCTGACGGCCGCTCTTGTTGATGTAGAGCATCTCGCCACCATACTCTGATACCTTGCTGCCTAGCATCTCGCGGCTGCCGATAGCACGGCCACCGTGGGGGTCGTAGAGATCGCGAATGGCCTTCATTTCGGCCATATGGGTGTCGGAAATATTCTCATTGCCGCACTCGTAGAAGATGATGGAGGGGTTGTTGCGGTTGTAGATGATGGCATCGCGCATGAGCTCGGTGCGGTGCTCCCAGCGGCGTCCTTCGACATCCTTCTCGGCATCACCGGCTGGCATGGCCTGGATGAGGCCTACGCGGTCGCACGACTCGATGTCCTGCTTCCAGGGGGTGACGTGCATCCAACGCACGAGGTTGCCGCCACTCTTCACTATCTCGAGATTGCTGTAGTCGCTGAGCCAGGCGGGTACGCTCATGCCTACGCCGGGCCACTCGTTGCTGGTGCGCTGGGCATAGCCGTGAACCATGAGCACGCGGTCGTTGAGGCGGAAGAGGCCGTCGGCAAACTCGGTCTTGCGGAATCCAGTGCGGGTGGTGACCTCATCGATGCACTTGCCGCTGACGATGAGGCGGGTTTTCACGGTATAGAGATAGCCGTAACCCCAACTCCAGAAGTGGAGGCCGCCGAACGGCTTGGAGGCACTGAGTGTGGCGGTGGCACCGGGGGCGATGTGCTGGGTAGCACTGCGGAAGGTGCCGAGGCTGTGTCCGTCGTTGTCGATAAGCTCTACCTCATAGACAACCTCGTGAGGTTTGCTGCTCTCGTTCTTCACCTCAGAGCTGGCTACAATCTCGGCGGTGCGTGAAGGCACGTCGATGTCTTTGGCGTAGATGTATACACCCGTGGTGCCAAGGTTGGAATAGAGGGGCAACGTCTGATAGAGACGGTCGGTGATGTGCAGGCGCACATGCTTGGGCAGACCGCCGTAGTTGGCGTTGAAGTTCTTGTTGTTCCACTGATAGGGACTGTGGTCGGGGTGCTGCTGTTCGTGATAGTTCCAGTCGTTGTCGGTGAGCACCTCAAGGTGGTTGTCGCCACGGTAGTTGATGTAGGGGGTGAGGTCGAAGCCGAAGGCCATGACACCATTCTCGCTCATACCTACATGGTGACCGTTGATCCACACGGTGGCCGACTGGCGAGCTCCCTCAAACTCGATGAACACCTTCTTGCCCTTGGCCTTGCGGGGCAGGCGGAAGGTCTTGGTGTAGCGCACCGTGTCGTCAGGTAACTGGTCGATGGCTACGCGGTAGGCATAGTCTTCGTTGAAGGCACGGGGCAATGTGGCCACGTGCGAGGTGCCCTCAAAGGTATAGTGCCAGTCGGAGTCAAAGTTGTACTCGCCACGCTGGGCTTGGAGGGTGAGGCTGCATAGTAGGGCAGCGCCTAGGAGTAGTCGTTTCATGGTATCATGGATTAATGATGTAAAAGTACAAAAAAGCTGCAAATAACCATCCTTATTCTTAATATTTCGCAAATTCTTTGTTGAAAATATGCTCCGAACAATAAATTTTCAGTAATTTAGCCTCGGCGAACATAACCATAAAAAGAATCGTATGATGAACAACTTATTCGATATCAAAGGACGAGTGGTGGTAATTACAGGAAGCACAGGCGTGCTTGGGCGTACCATCTCTGCGTATTTGGCTCAAGAGGGTGCTAAAGTGGTGCTCCTGGGGCGCAACGTTGAAGTAGGAACCTCATTGGAAAAGGATATCAAGCAGAAAGGCGGTGATTGTATGTTCCTCACATCCGATGTAATGAATCGGGAGGTGTTGGAGCAGAACCTTTCCGACATTTTGAACCGATACGGTAAGGTGGATGTTTTGATTAACGCAGCCGGAGGCAATATGCCTGGAGCCAATATACCTCCTACGGGGACACTGTTTGATTTGAAGATTGATGATTTTCAGAAAGTGTTGGAGTTGAATCTGTTGGGCACGGTACTTCCCACTCAAGTGTTTTTGAAACCAATGAGCGAGCAGAAAAGAGGATGTATCGTAAACTTCTCCAGCATGGCAGCTTTTCGCCCGCTGACCCGCGTGTGCGGCTATGCTTCAGCCAAGGCGGGTATCAACAACTTCACGGCCTACATGGCTACCGAAGTGGCCAAGAAATTCGGCGAAGGCATTCGCGTCAATGCCATTGCACCCGGATTCTTCCTGACAGAGCAGAACCGTAGTCTGCTGACCAACCCTGACGGCTCGTGGAGCGAACGTGGGCAAGACGTCATCCGCCACACCCCATTCGGTCGGATGGGACGTGCCGAAGAACTTTGTGGCACCATTCATTACCTCATCAGTGAGGCTTCCAGCTTTGTGACGGGTACGGTCGCTGTGGTAGACGGAGGATTCAATGCATTTTCAATCTAAGAACACATCTATGATACTTTGTGAACAAACATGGCGTTGGTATGGACCGAACGACCCGGTCAGCCTACAGGACATACGTCAAGCTGGAGCAACCGGTGTAGTAACTGCGCTCCATCACATTCCTAATGGTGAAGTATGGACAGTAGAAGAAATCGAAAAACGCAAGGAACTGATAGAGGCCGCAGGCTTGCGATGGTCGGTTGTAGAGAGTGTACCGGTACACGAACATATCAAGACACAGACCGGCAATTATCAGCACTACATAGACAACTATAAGGAGAGCATACGCAACTTAGGATTGTGTGGCATACGCACCGTCACCTACAACTTTATGCCCGTACTCGACTGGACACGCACCGACTTGGCTTTCGAGCTACCCGATGGCAGTCGCGCTCTACGCTTCGAGCGTGCTGCATTCGTAGCTTTTGACCTCTTCCTGCTAAAGCGTCCGGG
>JAZRMG010000181.1:0-56297 GCA_045647345.1 Bacteroidaceae bacterium
GTTCTTGAAGGTCATCACGTTGCTGATGTTACGCTCGAGGTGAGCCTTGGCAAACGCGGGGTTCTTAGCCAATGTGCGCTCACCGTAGCCCATACCGTGGCTCTCGATGTTGGCCTCAGCTACTACGTAGAGACCATACTCGTCGCACAGTTCATACCAGCGGGGATCGTCGGGATAGTGACAGGTACGTACAGCATTGATGTTGAGCTCCTTCATGATCTTGATATCCTGGATCATGCGCTCTACAGACACTACATAACCGAAGTCGGGGTCCAGTTCGTGACGGTTGGCACCCTTGAAGAGTACGGGCTTGCCATTCACGAGCACCTGGAAGTTCTTGAGCTCTACCTTGCGGAAGCCCACCTTCTGGCTGATAGCCTCGATAACCTGATCGCCATCAACGAGCTCGATACCGAGAGTGTAGAGGTAGGGATTCTCGGCAGACCACTTGGCAGGATTGTTTACAGCCAACACAGTCTCAGCCTTACCCTCACCATTGATAGCAGCTACAGCACTCTTCACCACCTTGCCATTAGCATCCTTCAAGGTGTAGCGGAGGCTCTTGCCTGCAGCATTCTCGGCAGTAGCAGAGATCTTCAAGGTACCGTTCTTGTAGTTCTTGTCCAGGTCGGGGAGGATGAAGAGGTCATCTACACGCACCTGAGGACGAGCATACATATATACCTCACGGGCAATACCGGTAAAGCGCCAGAAGTCCTGGTCCTCGAGGTATGAGCCGTCGCACCAGCGCATTACCTGCATGGCTACGAGGTTCTCCTTGCCAGGCACGAGGTAGGGAGTGATATCAAACTCAGCAGCCATCTTGGCGTCCTCGCTGTAGCCTACATACTTACCGTTGACCCATACCATGAGGTTCGATGTAGCCGAACCTACGTGGAGATATACCTGCTGACCCTTCCAGTCGGCGGGGATCATGAATGACTTACGGTACGAACCGGTGTAGTTGTTGCGCTCCTCGATGTAGGGAGGATTGGGCTCAAACTGAAGGTTCCAGGGATAGCCTGCATTGCGGTAGATGCGGTCGCCATAGCCAAGGATCTCAAAGAGTCCGGGTACGGGGAAGTTGTCCCACTTAGAGTCATCGTAACCCACAGCAAAGAAGTTTGCTGGAGCCTCGTTGTGATTCTTCACGAAATTGAATTTCCACTCGCCCGTCAGGTCAAGATAGCGGGCACTCTTGCTCTTGTCTGCCTGTGCAGCGAGCTCTGTGTTCTCATAGGCGAAGTAGGCGGCGCGAGCCTCCTTGCGGTTCTCCTGATTCACCTCAGGGTCGAGCCACATCTTCGCAGTCTGTGCGCTCAAGCTCATGGCAGCCACCAGCGCACCCATCAAAAAGAATGTTTTTTTCATGTGAGATATTTAGTATGTTAGATTTGTATGTCTTTACTGAACAAAGGTAATTAAAAAAAAAGAATCGTGCAATTTTTTTGGAAAAATGAAAATGTAGTCTCGCACTTCTAATAGGAAGCGTAAATGTTTTTCTTGTTTTTAATCTGCCACTCTCGGCCGTATGTGATTAACCGATTGGCAATGATTTAGTTAATGGCGGATGCTGCGGACGATTTTCAATGTCCGCCGCCATACACGTTGCCTGTCTGATGTCTATGGGATTTCCTTATTGGTTGCACCTTAAAATGGCCTGGCAAAACTGTGCGAATCTATTTGCTGCTGCGCAACATCATGGTTGCTGTTGCGCAACGGTAAGGTTACTGCTGCGCAAGGGTAGGGTTGCTGTTGCGCAGCGGTAAATAACTTGGATGGACTTTCGTGGAGTCTACATGAAGGATACAGAAGAAAATTTCCTCTATGCATATTATGGTATCTTACAGAGGGGGTGTATATCTATGCATGGCACACCTTGACGGGATGTGGACAATTGTCCTCAATATCAGCCGTCAATCTGCATGTATACAATTGCTTAAGGTGTGTTGGCGGATATTGGCATGTGAAATCGTAAACACTATATCTATCAATTAAAAAAGTCAGATGTGCCTTAATTTAGGCTAAATTTTGTAATTTAAAGTAATGTTTATATCTTTGCATGCTAATGTGTGCATGTATACCTGTTGTGTCACAACTAGTAGAAAGATTCGAAATAATGAAATTATACCGATAAATAATGAAGTCGACAAACCAACTTAATCCTCAGGGTAGAGCAGTGCAGAAGGTAATCTCTGCTGAAAAACTGAAACGGCTACCTCTGATTGCGGGGCTTGCCTTTGCTGCTGTAGTGTGGACGTTGCTCAATGTGTTTGAATATGAATACCTCTTCCGTGTTCAAGAATTGTCTTTGTGGTTGCCAACAAAGGTCTACTTCGATGAACGTATGATGGTTCCTGGCGGACTGATGAGCTATATAGCCTGTTTCCTTACTCAGTTCTTCTATTATCCTTTGTTGGGTTCGTTCATTTATGTGGCGTTGCTACTCGTAGTGCAATGGCTCACGATGAAAGTGTTCAGTATTCCTAAGCGCCATGCTTTGTTGGCTCTTATTCCCAGTGTGCTGATTCTGTGCTGCTCTATGGTGGCTGGTTATTGGATATTCCAGATAAAGACTCAAGGCTATTTCTACTCCATGTTGGTAGGTTTTCTGTTTGTTCTTTCAGCTATGCGTCTCTATCAGGTTGCCAGGGGAGGATGGCGATATCTTTTAGTCGTTGCGGTTGCTGTTGCCGGCTATCCGTTCTTTGGTTTTTATGCTTCTTTGGCGTTATTGGGCATTGCTCTATATAGCTTGCGTGTGGGCTCTGAGGGACGGGGAATTATAGCTCTGATTTGCGTTTCGGCTGTCGTGGCTATTCCTATATTATATTATAATGTATATGAACAGACTCGTTTTGTGCGTATGTTCACTGCTGGAATGCCCGCATTTCAGTTCTCGTCGCGTGATCTTTTTACATGGATTCCTTATGTCTTGCTCTATCTCTTTCCGCTGGTGATGCTGTTTGTGCCTTTGAAGAAAGAGGAAGATGCCGTGCGTGCAACTTTCTTTATGTTGGAGGGGATAGGGGGGATTATCTTAATTGTTGCCCTTGGACTTGTTTTCTGGTTTCGTGACCCCAACTTCCGCGCTGAAATCAAGATGAATCATCATATGGAACGTCTCGAATGGCGTAAGGTGCTTGACATAGCCAAGGAGTGTGAAGGAACCCCGACTCGCTTGATGGTGCTCAACAAGAATCTCGCACTGCTCAAGCTGGGTCGAGCAGGTGATGAGATGTTCCATTACCTTGATGGCGGTGAAGCACCGGCTTCGCCTTTTCCGATACGTTTGATGCAGGTGGGCGGCAAGATGCTCTATTACCACTATGCCCGTATGAATTTCTGTTACCGTTGGTGCCTCGAAGATGCCGTTGAGTATGGTTGGAAGGTCGACTATTTGAAATACATGGTGCGTACTTCTATCGTGTCGGGTGAATATGAGCTTGCTCGGAAATATATCAACACCTTGAAGAAGACGCTCTTCTATAAGGATTGGGCCGCGAAGTACGAAAAAATGCTTGATAATCCTGCACTTATAGCTAAAGATCGTGAGTTTGCCAGTATCCTTCCCTTGTATCAGTTCGAGGACCAATTGGATGGAGATAATACGTTGGTAGAGATTTATCTACTCAACTACTTTGCCCATACATACAATGAGCTTAACACGCCTATGTTTGATGAGGCGGCGCTTATGTGTGCTCTTACGTTGAAGGATATTCCCACCTTCTGGAATTGCTTCTTCCGCTATGCCAATAGTCACAAGACCAGTCGCATGCCTACTCACTATCAAGAAGCTGCGTTGCTCTATGGTAACTTGGAGAAGACGGTAGATATCAGTAATATGCCTTTTGATAAGACTGTGAAGATGCGTTTCCAGGACTTTATGCGCTTCGCTCAGAAGCATGCAGTGGAGAATGTGGAGCGTGACCCTGAGGTAAAGAAACTTTTCTATGACCGCTATGGTGATACCTTTTGGTATTTTTATTTCTTTATTAGAGATGTGAAATCATATTGATAACCCTATATTCCTGTATCTCTGTAGATACCTATAGCTTCTATAAAAAAACTCAAAATTCATGAAATACTCTCCCTTCCACATCCTCCTTCTTGGAGCCGCCCTGCTTGCAGGATGTACTGCTTCCGTGCCCGAACAGTACTCTGAGGCTGGAATTGCCCCCACAGTGTATCCAGACTATTCTGATGGTATAACTATTCCTTATAATATTGCTCCCCTCAACTTTGCCTATACGATGGAAGGGGAGAAATATGTTACAGAACTCAAGGCGGGGGAGCAATCTTTAGTAGTGAAAGGTAAACAAACCGATTGGGATATCAAGAAATGGCATACTTTCCTCGATAACAACAAGGGTAGATACATAGAGGTTAATGCTTATGTGCAGACCGACAATGGCTGGCAGAAATATCGTCCCATCACTTGGCGTGTAGCCGAAGAACCTGTCGACCCTTATATCTCATATCGTATCATTGCCCCTTCGTATGTTACTTATGAAGAACTTAGCATACGTCAACGTGAATTGGGAACCTTTGATGAGGATATCATTTATAATAATATGCTGCTTAGTACCGATGAGGACGGACAGTGTATCAACTGCCACTCATACAAGAACTATAAGACGGATCATATGCAGTTTCATGCCCGTCAGCATAAAGGAGGTACGCTTATTGTCAATGGTGAGGAGGTGCGCAAGGTGAGCCTCAAGACCGATTCCACCATATCGGCAGGCGTATATCCCGCATGGCATCCCACACACAATCTCATCGCCTACTCGGTGAACGATACAGGTCAGTCGTTTCATACCAAGAAGAATAATAAGATTGAGGTGCAGGACCTCAAGAGCGACCTTATCCTCTATGATGTTGACCGCAACGAGGTGAGCCATATCGAGAACGACACGTTGGAATGGGAGGTGTTCCCCGCTTGGGCTCCCGATGGTAAGACCCTCTACTACTGTTCGGCGCATCTGGAGATACAGGATCATGCGCAACGTGAACGTGATATTATCGACCGCTACCGCGACTTCAAGTACAATATCTACCGCAAGGCGTTTGATCCGGAAACCAAGACCTTCGGTCCCTCTGAACTGGTGCTCGATGCTCGTGCTATGGGCAAGAGCGCTACCTTCCCTCGCATTTCACCCGATGGCCGTTACCTGCTTTTCGGTATGGGAGAGTATGGTTGTTTTCATATCTGGCATAAAGATGCTGATTTATATATTATTGATTTGGAAACCATGAAGTTGCGCAATGTTCGTGAGGTCAATAGCGATGATGTGGAAAGCTATCATGCATGGTCAAGTAATGGACGATGGATGCTCTTTACTTCTCGCCGTGATGATGGTGGATATACTCGTCTCTATCTCGCCTATTTCGACAAACGTGGTAGAGCACACAAACCCTTCTTGTTACCGCAACGCGACCCTTATTTCTATGGCGATTATTACAAGAGTTATAATGTGCCTGAGTTTATGGTCGAGCCGGTAGCGATTACTCCACAAGAATTTGCTGACTATCTTAATCAAGATGCCCAGTCGGCAATATTTCAAAGTCAATTCAAAGTGAAATGAAAATGTGAATGAATCAGAAAAGGTTAAAATCTTTCTTAAATATAAAAGACATTCCAATAAATTTGCTCGTATGAAGAAAGATATTTACCTTTGCTCCATTAATTAAGTTGAAATAATACTAACTAATATCAAAATATGAACAAAAGACACACATCGAAGGTCGGTAAGTACATGGGTATGGCTTGCCTCCTATTTGTTTGTGCAACCATGCAGTCGTGTCGGGATGAGTATCTTTACGACAACCCGGAATACACGCCAGAATGGTTGGGTGAGAGTATTTATGAGGAGTTGCAAGATGGTTTGCGCGACAATGAATCTCCTGATGGTTGGAGTTTCAAGTATTTCCTCCAAGTCATTGACGATTGCGATTACACAGATGTCTTGATGAAGACTGGTAGTAAGACCCTTTTTGTGGCCGATGACTCAGCATTCGTCAGAGGTGTCAAGAAGGCATGGCCCAACATCACGGGTACTACTGGCGATGAGGTTTACGCTCAACTCGGCTTGGGTCAGAAGCGTACAATCCTCTTTAGTGCCATGCTTGACAATGCTTACTTGTTGGAGATGATGTCAAGCACTCCTGCCGTTGGTACGGGTGATCCCAATGTGGGTCAGGCTTTGCGTCATGAGACTGCAGCCAGCGTTTTGGATACCATTTATACCTATTCTGGCGACGAACTCCCTTGGGATACAGCGCATTGGACCAATGAATTCCGTGAGAAGGGTATCCGTATGGCTTTGGATAACACCAAACCAATGATGGTACACTTCCTTGAAGAACAGCTCGATAGAGTAGGTATCACCGACGAGGACCTTTCTTATCTGGTGTCTCGCAAGGGGGCTACCAAGCAGGATGCATACATTTTCGATAAGAAGGTGATCAAGCGCGACATTACTTGTAAGAACGGTTACATTAATCTCTTGGATGAACTGCTCGTTCCTCCCAGCAATATGGCTGAGGAGATTCGCAAGAATCCCAACTTGAGCATCTATAGCCGTATCTTGGATCGTTTCGCTGTGCCTGTATACAATGAGACATTGTCTGAGGAATACTATCAGAAACTCTTGAGTATGGATCCTAACGCTGAGTATGAAGATATCTACGAAAAGCGCTACTTTACTTCGGCTTCAAACCGTGCCAACTTCGGACAGGGATTCCTCGTTTATAAGGATATTGATGGAAACAACCATGAGACTGTGGCTGACGATGCGCTTGCTTTCTCTCCGGGTTGGAATCAGTATCGTTCAGAACAATTTGCTAAGGATGTAGATATGGCTGCCATGTTCGCCCCCACTGATGAGGCGTTGATGGCTTACTTCTCTCCAGGCGGAAAGGGCGCTTCACTTATCGATCGTTATGGTAATGGCGCGCCTCTGCCTCAGGCTATCGACTCTATTGAGTTGAAGATTATTGCCAAGCTCGTACGCAATATGATGGAGCCTTCGTTCAACCAGTCGGTTCCTTCTAAGTTCTCTTCACTTAAGAACGATGCTAACGATGACAAGGGAGTAAGAGCTGCACACCTCAATGCTATTCAGCCCTGTATCGTGGCCAACAATGGTGTCATCTATGTCACAGAAGAGGTATATAGCCCTGCTGAGTATGTTTCAGTTTCAGCTCCTTCAATGTTGAATGAGAATATGTATAGCTTCTACAAGCTCATTACCAAGTTGGATGGCGATAAGGGTAGCGATACCGACTACAACAGCTACTTGCTGGCTATGCAGACCGACTTCAGCTTGATTAACCCCATCAATGAAGCATTGACCTATTTTGATCCTGCAACAGCTATTACCTCTACTCCTATAGGTAGCAGCGCACAGACTCCTAAGTATTATACGTTGACTTACGATGTGAAGAATGAGGCATGGACAATCCGTCAAGGTGACTATACTTATGGTACAGATAGTTTAGGTGCACCGGCTATAAAGTTGGGTAAGTCTACTATAATTAATGATGATCAAAACATGACTTTCATGAAGTATCTGAAAGTTCAGATACTTGACCATTCTATTGTTGTGGGTGACATTACTAATGGCAATAAGTATCATCAGACCAAGGGACTTTCTACCATCAAGGTAAATAGCGAAGTAAATGGCGCTGATACTACAATTTATCTTTGGGGTGGTCGTGAACTGGAGGACCAGTTGGCCGGTTACCGCGATAATGGTATTCTTGTAGCTCGTAAGTTCAATCAGGAGAATGGTAACACCTATCGTGTTGATGAGGGTATGGTACATCCTGCTACACGCTCGGTATACAATATCTTAAAGACAACTAAGGAGTTTGCTCCTTTCTACAATCTCTGTGAGACTGCCGAGACCGATAGTATCATCCTTGCCGTGCGTGAAGTTGCAGAAGATGGCGCTACACCAACCAAGAATGCCGATGCTGCTGTGCGCGCATACCGCATATTCGAGTGGGACAAGAGTTTCCCCGGTTTGGACTTTAACGTAACTTCGTTCAACTCATTCCACTACACGGTATATGTACCTGATAGCTTGAAGTTGCAGGAGGCTGTCGATGCTGGTATTCCTTTGTGGAACGAACTGACTCCTTTGTCTGAAGCTATTTGGGCAAATATCAGCAAAATTGAGGAACATAATAAGGTGATTGATAATAAGGAGACAGCAAAGAATGTGGTTGACAGCCTTACACAGGTGCGTAGCTTGCTGATTGCTGAGAATGCTGAACTCCGTGCTGAACTCAAAGAGTATGTAGAGTTGATTGTTGACTTTGTGAAGTACCACATGCAGGACTACTCCATCTATCTTGACAACACTCCTGTGATGGAGGATGGCGAGTATGTGACAGCTTCAAAGGATAACAATACCAACCTGTTCAATAATGTATCAATTATGTCGGGTTCAAACGCATTGACCATAACCGATGCTTTGGGCACTAAACATAACGTGGTGACTACAGGTGAGGAAAATGTCCTTTGGAACGTGATGGCACGCGACATCAAGAAGAGCAATTCAAGATTGTCTACCTCATCTTTCGCTGTAATCCATCAGATTGATGGCTGCTTGAACAATGGCCGCTGGGCTGCTACTATGGAGAAGTTTAATGAGTATCGTAATAAGAATAAATAATAAACAGCCATGAAAGCGTTTAAATATCTAGTATTGTCTATATTCAGCCTCGTGGCTGTACAGGTGAGTGCCCAGACGCGTATCTCGGGTCAGATTAGCGATGTCATGGGACCGCTCATGATGGTGAACGTGGTGGAAATCGATAAGGACAACCGTATCGTAGAGCACACCACCACCGACTTTGACGGTAACTTCGTAATGTTGGTAAAGAATACCAAGAACAAACTTAAAATCTCTTATGTGGGTTTCAAGGATGAGGTTCTTGAGATTGGCGACCGCACCGTCTTCAATATTACGATGAAGGACGACAACCAGATTGAGGAAGTCGTGATTGAGGCTCGTCCTCGTACTAATACGGGTGGTCTTAACATCTTGGAACGTGAGGTGTCTGTAGCTAAGCAGACCTTCAAGATGAGCGATGTAGAGGGTCTCTCCTTCACCTCTGTCGATGAGGCTTTGCAGGGTCAGATTGCCGGTCTCGATATCGTGTTCGGTTCGGGTGACCTTGGCGCTGGTTCTACCATGCGTTTGCGTGGTGTCTCTTCTATCAATAGTAATGCCGAACCCCTTATTGTGGTAAATGACATTATCTTTGAGATGCCTCAAGGTGAAGAATTCGATTTCAGTAGCGCCAACGAAGAAAAGTTCGCAGCTCTGCTCACCATCAATCCTGAGGATATCGAGAGTATCGATGTGTTGAAGGATGCTTCAGCTTCGGCCATCTACGGTTCGCGCGGTTCGAATGGTGTAATCATCATCAAGACCAAGCGTGGTTCGCGCGGTAAGACCAATGTGAACTACTCATACAAATTGCAGGACTCTTGGTTGCCTAAAGGACTCAACCTTCTCGATGGTGACGATTATTCTATGTTCTTGAAGGAGGCCTACTTCAATCCCCGTCAGGACAATGCCATCTCTAATGTGGATGAGTTGAACTACAACCAGAACTTCTCGGAGTATGCCAACTATAACAACAACACTGATTGGGTATCGGCTATTTCGAAGCATGGTTTGAAGCACCAGCATGACCTTTCACTTTCGGGTGGTGGTGAGCGTGCTACCTTCCGTATCTCTGGTAGCTACCAGCACGAGACAGGTTCGGTTATCAAGCAGCGTCTCGATCGTTTCACGACCCGTATGGCTTTGGACTACTATGTTTCTGATCGTATCAGAGTATCTTCAGACTTCTCATTGACCTACACTGACAACGACCAAAACTATACCGGATTGCTCAATAGTGCACAGCTCATCATGCCTAACATGAGCATCTATGCACAAGAGCGTATGCCTGATGGTACTGAGGTCAATACGGCTGATTACTACTTGATGTTGCAGGAGGACCAGAGTGTCGGTGGTGCCAATAAAATCTTTGATGACAATCAGAAGAACATTATCAACCCTGTGGCCATGGGTAATTTGGCATGGAAAAATTCCAAGAGTTACAGCATTGCTCCGCAGCTCTCTATCGATTACAACTTGCTCGGTATTAATGCCGATGAGCATCAGTTGAAATATCATGGTCTCGTGCGTATGAATGCCGGTACCAACAGTTATGGCGAATTCCTTCCTGGTAGTCTTTCTACCAAGGCATGGAATGCTTCTGACAAGAACGTTAGCTCTATCAGTGATGACAAGCGTCTCGAGTTCTTTACCCGTCATCAGTTGACCTATACTCCCTATCTCGGTGATTCAGGACACTGGCTTACCATGATGGCACGTTTCGAGATGACCAAGGGTAGCTCAAGCAACCAGTCTGCTGCATCGTATGGTATACCTACAGGTATTGAGAGTCCCACTACGGGTTCTCAGCTCAGCTCAAGCCGTACCTCTACAGGTCAGTGGCGTTCTGTCGGCCTTTTGACCACAGCCACCTATTCTTATAAGGAGGGTCGTTACAGTGCTACAGCCACCTTCCGTCGCGATGGTAGCACCAAGTTCGGTGCCAAGCGTCGTTGGGGTAACTTCGGTAGTATTTCAGGCCGTTGGAATATTATCGACGAACCTTGGATGGATTGGGCTAAGGAAAATCTCAAGCTGAGCATGCTTTCTGTTCGTCCGGGTTGGGGTATTACTGGTAACCAGCCTGGTAGTGAATATTTGCACTATACTAAGTATGCTTCGTATGGAGCCTATTTGGGTGTGCCTGCTGTTTCGCAAGAGGGACTGCGCCTCACCGACTTGAAGTGGGAGAGAAAGACAGAGTATAACATCGGTTCGGATATCTCTTTCTTCCAGAATGAAATCTTGAAGTTCGGATTCAACTACTATAACAACTTGACCTCTGACCAGCTCATGGGTGGATATGCTATCCCCTCATCGAATGGTTTCTCTACACTCGCCTACCGTAACACAGGTAGCGTCCGCAATAAGGGTTGGGAGTTGAATATCAATGGTGACAAGTTCATCAAGATCGGTAAGTTCTCTATGAACGCCTACTTCAACATTGGTCAGAACTTCAATACCGTAGTAGAGATGGAGGAGAGCGTACTCAATAGTGCTAACGGTGAGTTCAATTACGAGAATGGCTCTTATATGGGACGTATCCAGATTGACAACCCCTTGGGCTCTATCTATGGTTTCAAGACCAAAGGACAGGGTAAGGGTAACAAGGTATATCGCTACAGCTACAAGAACTACGACAAGGCAGTTATCGATGCGGCTAATGAGGGATTGAATGTTGAGGATCTCTGCCCTGTGGCTGTCGATAAGAATGGCGATGTTATCATTGGTGCCAATGGAAAACCGTTGCCTATGATCTATAACTATGGTGGTAAGAACTACTACTTTAAGGGTGGTGACATCATTTATGAAGATATCAATGGTGATGGTAACATCAACAATCTTGACCTCGTATACTTGGGTAATTCTAATCCCAAGGCACAAGGTGGTTTCGGTTTGACCTTCAACTATGCACGTTGGTCACTGCGTACCAACTTCAACTATCGTTACGATGTGGATGCCATCAACTACGCTCGTATGAATGTGGAGAATATGGCTTCAAATAACAACCAGAGCATTGCGGTGAACCACCGCTGGCGCAAGGAGGGTGACCGCACTGATATTCCCCGCGCACTCAACAACTATGGTTACAACTGGCTCGGTAGTGACCGCTACGTTGAGGATGCTTCATTCCTCCGTCTTTCTTACCTCCAGCTTTCATATAGCGTAGATCCGCAGAAGTTGAAAAAGTATGGCTTGAATTCTTTGCGCTTCAACGGCTCTATGAACAACCTCGCAGTATGGAGCAAGTACACAGGTCTTGATCCTGAGGTGGGTTATGGTAGCTGGGGACGTGCAGAGGACCATGCCAAGACTCCGCGTTCACGCTCATACACATTGGCAGTAACTGTAGGCTTCTAACTTGAAAACAATACATCCTATGAAAAGATATAACAAACAATTATCTCGCTTTTTACATGCTGTAAAAGTATTTGTAGGTGGTGCTGCTATCGCATTGTTTGCCTCATCATGCGATGACTTCCTGACCATCTATCCTACCGATAAGGTAATATTGGAGAATTATTGGAAGGAGAAAGCCGACGTGGAGGGTATGGTAGCCAACTGCTATCGCTCGATGATACAGCTCGGTTTCATGGAACGATTCCTTGTTTGGGGCGAGGTGCGCTCTGACAATGTCATGGAGGGTAGTAACAACAATCTGAGCGGTTCGCTCAAGGATGTGAACGAGATTAACCTTCTTCCCACCAACGGCTATTGCTCATGGGGCGATTTCTATAAGGTTATCAATAATTGTAACATCGTGATGGAGTATGCTCCCCAAGTAGCAGAGCTCGATCCTGACTACACGTCTGGTGACTTGAGAGCACATACTGGACAGATGCTTGCCATGCGTTCGCTTTGTCACTTCTATTTGGTGCGTACTTTCCGCGATATCCCCTTGCTGCGCACTGCTATGATTGATGACAGCCAGAACCTCTATCAGGAGCAGGTTGGGGCGCTCGAAGCGTTGGACAGCATCATCGTTGACCTTGAAGATGCTTACGACATGGTGATGAACTCAGGTGGATATGCTACTCCGGCACAAAACAAGGGCTGGTTTACTAAGGATGCAGTGGCTGCTATTTTGACCGATGCATACTTGTGGAGAGCCTCTTTCACCGAACACTATAAGAGTGGTGATGCCAAGGTTTATTACACGCAGGCTATTGCGTGGGCCGATAGAGTGATTGATGCACGTCGCAACTATATCAAGCAGTATGCGACTACCTCTAACGGGGCAGCATATAAGGAATTGGCAACGTTGGATTATCCTTTGGTAAAGAGCTATAAAGAGGGCTTGAAGACTGTTGGTGATTTGGCCTATGAAGAGATATTCGGCGTAGGCATGAACAGCATAGCCGAGAGTATTCTTGAACTTCAGTTGTCTGGCGACGTAGAGCATCAGAACTATCTGATTACAGCTTTCTATGGCCGTGAGAAGGGTGAGGGCGCTCCCTTTGTGGCAGGTCGAAACTTGCTTGATAAGTATGCACTCACTGACTATCGTCGCGAGAGTTTCCTGCTCCCCGCAGCTGAACCGGATGAGCCTACCAAAATTCTCAAGTATACGGCAGAGCGTCATGGCGGAATCTTCACTGCAGATGGAACTGATCCATTCAGTCCGATTTATCGTACTACTCATCAGCAAAGTGATGATAAGAAGGCTAATCATAACAAGTATTATGTAAGCAGTACCAACTGGATTCTCTATCGCCTATCTGACGTTATGTTGATGAAGGCCGAGGCATTGGCTTACAGAGCCAACAGCGGTGACTTGGATAAGGCATTCGAGTTGGTTGAGGCCGTTTATTATCGCTCTAACAACAAGAAATACATGGAGGATAATGACAAAAAGAATCTTCTTTTGGCTAAGCCAGGTAATGCGGCAGGTATGCGCACCTTGGTTCTTGATGAGCGTCAGCGCGAATTGGCCTTCGAGGGCAAGCGTTGGTACGACCTTGTGCGTCTGGCACTACGTGCGACCAAGGAGATTGTAGACCCTGAAGACGAGACACAGAAGCTGACTGTAGCTGACATCGCTACTACTGTCGATATTATTGTAAAGGGCAAGTTTATCGCTAACCAGAAATCCTATGCTAATAAGATGCCGTCAATCGATAATTTCTTCTTCCCCATCTCGGAGAGAGATTTGAATACGTATGGCGGTGAGCATGAGGGTAAACTGAAGCAGAACCCCGCTTATGAAACCGAATCAACAATCGAAAAAAATTAAATAAGATATGAGTACCAAAAAGACATTATTCAAACAGGCTGCCCTTGTGGCGACGGCACTGATGACGATGGGTGTACTCAACAGTTGTGTCGATGAGATAACTGATGAGAGCCGCTACACCTTCAAGGGAAACACCGTGGCCAGCTATCTGGAACAGTATCCCGATACCTACAGCAGTTTTGTATACATCTTGAAGAAGGGTGACCGTTATAATTTGATGGAGGCATATGGTAGTTATACCTGTTTTGCACCCACCAACGATGCGGTGGCACAATACATCACTGAACAGTATGAAATCTATAAGAATCCGCCAGTGGATAAGAATGGAGTGCAGCGCGACACGATTTATACCGGTGTGTACTCTCCAAACTTGGAGGATCTTTCGGCAGAGAAGTGTAAGGAGATTGCGCAGACACATATCTTGCCTGTAAAGTACAAGACCAACGAAATCACAGGCGTTATCCCCACCATGAACCTCAACGACCGTTTTGTGAGTTATGAGGTGGCCGAGGGTGCCAAGAAGATGGTCAACGGATATGCTGAAATTCAAGATCCCGACCAGGAGGTGGAGAATGGTGTGGTACATGGCGGCTTGACCCGCGTGTTGCACCTCTCAACCAATACTGCTCCTGTTCAGCTCGAAGAACATGATTTCTTCAGCCTCTTCACTGCTGCACTGAAAGAGACGGGTATCGATGAGTATTTGCACGATATTGAAGACCCCGATTACATTTGTGACTATACAGAAGGTGAAAAGTATCAAGATAATGCAGCTACTACTGCACGTCCGCTGAAGCGTCAGTATGGCTATTCTATCTTTGCTGAGACCGACTCGGTATTCGAAGCCAATGGCATACGTACCTTGGATGACTTGAAGGAGCGTTGCTTGAAGTGGTATCCCAATGCGAAGGATGAAGCGGAAGCACTCTACTACTTCGTTTCGTACCATATCATCAATCAGAATGTGATGTATGAAGAGCTTTGCTTCGTTGATCTCGTGAAGGGTGATTTCCGTTCTGATGCCAAGAATGGTTATGATACCAAGGAGAACACAAGTAATGCCGTTTCTCTCTCTGACCGCGTAGAGTACTATGAAACCTGGACTTCATACGAGGAGGGTAAGCCCAATGTAGCTCGTCTGCTCAAGGTGACCGTGCCGCGTAAGGATGGTAAGGATGTGACTGAGCGTGTCGTAAACTTTACTTCACGTGCTCGTGGAAAGGGTAGTGCGGTGAATCACATTCAAGTGGGTGATGTGGATATGGGTAACCACGTGGATGTGCATGTGTACTCGGCAGAAGAGATGCAGGCTATGTATGGTGCCGATGCGTTTGATTCTGAAGCTAAGAACGGACGTATCCACCCCATCAGTAAGATTTTGGTTTACAATGAGGATGAGATGAAGACTAATATCTTCTACGATATCATGCGATTTGACTTTGCCGCATTGGCTCCTGAGTTGCGTAATAGCAACATCCGTTGGGCTAAGGCTAATGAAGCTGGTACACCGATTTATAACAGTAAGATTGCATTCGATTTGGTGGATAGAACCATGAATTTCTTCGAAAAATCACGTCATGTCAAGATCAACAATAAGGAGACCATGCTTTTCTATCTCTGTCCTAATCCTCAATATTGGCAAGATTTCCAGGGTGATGAGATGATTGCAACAGGATCTTATGACCTCTCTTATAAGATACCTCCTCTTCCCTCGGGAACCTATGAAATTCGTGTGGGCTATAATGCGAACAACTTGCGTGGTATCGTACAGTTCTATATCAATGACCAGGTGTCAGGTATTCCTCAAGACTTGCGTATCTATCCCAGCAATTATGGCTGGCAGAGCGATATCGAAGCTGAATTGAGAACCGACAAGGGATTGGGCATTGATGGCAAAGAATATGCCGGTATTATCAACGACAAGAACTTGAAGAACAATGGATACCTCAAAGGTCCTAATACCTCGAGAGCGAATAACTGTATCACTGAGGGACAGTTGAGCGGCTCTTCTTTCTCTGGAACACAAGGTTTTGGTATTATGCGTAATACGGTAGGTTCTGTTCGCAAGGTGGTTGCTACCATACAACTCAATTCGGATCAGGAAAACTGGCTCCGTATGAAGAACATGATGAAGAATGCATCGAGCGTGACACAGGGTATGCATGACTACCTGGAGATTGTTCCTTTGGAGTATGTCAACGACGAGAATATTCCTTTGGATGAGAAACGTAAATAATATGGTTTAACGAAAAGTGATACGATATAGTATGAAACATAGATATGGTATACAGAAAGTATTGGGTTGCGGTATGGCACTGTTGATGGCTACCGCATGTACCGATACGTGGAACGACCACTATTCTGTAAACAACGATATGGTGAGCAACCAGAACAGCGACAAGACATTGTGGGATGTGATTGAAGGCAATGCCGAATTGGAACAGTTTGCCTCACTGCTTGAGAAGGTTGGATTCGACACCCTCTTGCAAAAGGACCGCACCTATACTGTATGGGCACCCGTAGGGCAGTTTGACTACACGGAGACCGACCTTGAATTGCTGAAGAAAGAGTTCGTACAGAACCACATTGCCGATTTCCGTCATGTGGCTGCAGGTACATTGAAAAATGACAACACCGTGAAGATGCTCAATGGCAAAAGCCTTAGCTTCACCGGCTCTACAGGAGCTTACACATTCAATCGTGTAGGTGTGGTCGGTCAGCCGGAATATGCCAAGAATGGTGTGCTTTACTACATCGGTGGTAATGGTAGCTATTCGGCGTTCTTGCCCAATATTTGGGAATATTTTGACAAAAATCCGCAGATAGCCAAGTTTAACAGCTATTTGAAGGAGTTTACTGACAGTACGGTTAACCACACTGCCAGTGAGGCGGGTGGTAGCAGTATCAATGACCTCGGACAGGTGGAGTATGTAGACACCGTATGGAACGTATCGAACCAATGGTGGAATATGGTAGGCCCTCTTCATAATGAGGACTCGGCATATATCGTGATTGCTCCTACCGATGCAGCTTGGGATAAGATGTATGAAAAGGTGACTCCTTATCTCCGTCAAGACCCGATGCAATTGGCTATAGAAACTACCGATGACCCCGATTCGTTGTTGGATTTGAAGGTTAAGGAGTATATGTGTCGCCACTTGGTATTCAGCAAAAAGGTGAATCCTGATGCTGAAAAGTACGACTCATTGGTATCAAACTACCAGAACTATTTTGATCCCGTAGTATTCCGTGGTGCAGAGTATGAGGCGTTGTTTGCCAATCAGGTGGGTGCACCTGTAGAGTTGAGTAATGGTACAGTGCATATTGTAGACCAGCTCAACTACTTGCCCACGACCACCTTCCTTGATACCATCAAGGTGGAGGGTGAGAATACCAACCTGTGTATGCAGTTCCGAGACCAGGAAGCGGGAGGTAATACTATGATACTTTATGCTGCACAGACTGTAAAAAGAGATAGTGCCTACTATTCTTCTATGTCTAATGGGGCTTATATGTTGGCCGAGCAGATTAAGCCGAGTACTGTAGCGTTGACCTATACATTGCCTAATGCCTATGCTGCTAAGTATAGAGTAAAGGTAGTAATGGTGCCTGCAACTATCCAAAACTGGCAAAACAAGGGCTACAAACCCGCTCCTATCACTATGAAGTTTGCAAGTCCTAATGGTAAGGGTGGTGTTGTAGAGATTAGTTCTAAGGAGTACAAGTATACAGACTACAAGTATAACGATCCTGAATTGGGCTATGATGCTCAAAGATTGGATACCATTACTTTTGTTGATAAAGATGGTAATGATTTTGTTGTACTCCCTTATTCAGAATATGGCTTGAATGTGGATAACTGCAAGACTACATTGACCATTACGGCAACTCAAGGACGTAATGACAAGAATATTGATCCGGCTAAGGACCGTACCTTGCGTATCGACTGCATCATCATGGAGCCGATGGAATAAATTCTTTTGTAACTATTAAAGAGTAATGACAATGAAAAGCAAAATATATAATTCACTGCGTTTGACCACCGTTGTTGCAGGCATTGTGCTGGGTGCGGGGCAAATGGTTGCTCAAGAAAATGGCAACGTACAGGAAAATAAGGTAGAAGCTGCCGAACAATTGACCGAAGTAAGCGGTATCGTATACGATGCGGCTACTAAGGAGGTATTGCCCGGTGTGCGCGTTGAGGCTTTGGGTGACAATAAGTATACGGCCATGACCAAGCCCGATGGTAAGTTTGTTATCAAACTGCCTGCTCATGTGGCTTCGCTCTATGTATCTACACCCGGATATGAGGGATTGATTGTGAAAGCTGATGCTACTCAGTCTATGGTGATATATATGTATGATGAGGCGTTCAGCACCTTCGTAGAGAACAAGTTTGATGTCACAGGTAAGAGTGAAGCTCTTATCGGAGTGACCAAGGCACAGTCAATGGAAACTGAAATACAGAATCAGTTGGGTGCTGACGTAAGAACAATTACACGCTCTGGTACTATCGGACTCGGTGGTATCATGATGATGCAAGGTATCAACTCGCTGAATACCTCAGCACAGCCGCTCATCGTATTGGACGGTATCGTGCAGGATCTTCAAGACAGCTATACTACATTGCACGACGGTTACTATAACAATGTATTGGCAGGTATTGACGTGAACGACATCGAGAAGATTACCGTATTGAAGAATGCTACAGCACTCTATGGCGCAAAGGGTGGTAATGGTGTCATTCTCGTTGATACCAAGCGTGGACATAGCCAGGCTACACGTATTGACGCCTCGGCTTACGCTTCTTATACAATGGCTCCGAAATTGCCTGATATGATGAACGCAAGTCAGTTCCGTCTCTATGCTAACGAGCTGATTGGCGGTGTGAAGAATCTGAATTCAACCAATTTCCCCTTCTTGAATGACGACCAGAGCAAGTCGTACTATGCCATGTATCACAATGAGACAGATTGGTCTGACTATGTTTATCGCAATGCGATGATGCAGAACTATCATGTCAATGTACAGGGTGGTGACGAGCGTGCTATGTATAACTTCTCTGTCGGATTTGCAGATGGTGACAATACAATCAAGCACAATGACTACAATCGTTTGAATATCCGATTCAATACCGATATCGTGTTGGCCGATTTCTTGGATACTCGTTTTGATATTTCGTACAGCCGTATTAACCGTGACTTACGTAATGATGGTATTCAGCAGGATTTGACAAGTGGCCCTATTGCTTCGCCCGGATTCTTGGCTTTGATCAAGTCACCTTTCTTGAGTCCATATCGTTTCACCTCTAAGGGACAGATTACCCAGGCTTTGGATGGTGCTGACACATTTGCCAATGTGGACTATAGCACTATCAACAATAGCTTGGCTAATCCGCTGACCATCTTTGAGCATGGCGATGGCGAAAACAAGAACGTGCAAGAGTATACCGTATTTGACGTGACAGTAGCCCCTGAGGCTCGTTTGGGCAAGGGACTCACAGCCACCACACTCTTCAACTACCGTCTGCATCGTACTAATGAGAAGTATTTCCGTCCCATGACAGGTTCGCCCGCCTTCTCAATTCCTAATTTGGGCGTTTCGAGAAATGAGGTGGCTTCGTTCTTCTCTAAGGAGACTGCTATCTATAGCGATACACATATCGATTGGGTAAAGAATGTTGGTAGCCACTATCTCAACGTATTCGGTGGATTCCGCTTCTCTAACTTTGCTTATGATTCAAGTTTCCAGTCTTGTCATAACACCGGTAACGATAAGTTGCCCGATATCAAGGAGTCATATGACTTTATCGATGAAGGTGGTGAACTCAATGTGGTACGCAATATGGCATGGTATGCCAATGCAGACTATAACTTGGCAAACAAGTATTTCTTCCAGGCTAGTCTTACAGCAGAGTCTTCTTCACGCTTTGGTCGTGAGATTGAGGGTGCTCTTAAGTTAGGTGGTGTATGCTGGGGCTTGTTCCCCTCATTGCAAGCCGGTTGGTTGGTTTCTTCTGAGCCTTTCTTCAATACCAATACCATCAACTACTTGAAGTTGAGAGGTGGTATCGACTGGTCGGGTAATGACAATATTGTCAGCAACGCCGCTTACACCTATTTTAGCACTGTACAGTATGCAGGTACTGCTATGGGTATCAAGTTGGCTAACATCGAGAACCAATCATTGCAGTGGGAGACTACCCGTCGCATGAACCTTGGATTTGATGTGCAGGCATTCAATAACCGTGTTCGCTTGTCTGGTGATGTATATCACAACAATACCAACAACTTGCTCACTTTGGATAAGGTGCCCTATTTGACCGGTTTGCAGTATTACTGGTGTAATGGCGGTTCGCTTGTAAACAATGGTGCATCGGTTAACCTTACTGTTAGAGCTATCAACAAGAAGGATTGGAAGTGGGAAGTAGGAGCTAGCGCTGGTACTTACAAGAATAAGATTACTAAGTTGCCTACTGGAACCAATTTCAAGAATGGTAAGGATGAGTTGTACGGATTCACTACAGACATCTATAATGGTACTGTACTCTCTGCAGAAGGTATGGCAGCAGGTGTGTTCTACGGTTATGCTACAGACGGTGTATACAAGGATGCTGCAGATGCTCTTGTAGATGGTAAGCCCGTTGAAACTTATGACGTGAACACAGGTTTGGTGACTCAGTTTGAGGCTGGTGATGTGAAGTTTGTTGACCAGGATGGTAATAACTTCATCGATGAGAACGACCGCGTGGTTATTGGTAACCCCAATCCTGCCCTCTTCGGAAATATCCAGAGCAGTCTGAAGTATAAGAACTTTACCTTGAGCGCAACCTTGAACTACTCGCTCGGTAACGATGTGTACAACTATCAGCGTTCATTGCTCGAGAGTGGCAGTAACTTCTATAACCAAACCGTTGCTGTTGTCAACCGTTGGAAGGCCGAGGGTGACGTGACCGATATGCCGCGTGCTACATATGGTGACCCGAAGGGTAACAATCGTTTCTCTGACCGTTGGATTGAGGATGGTTCATATCTCCGCTTGAAAGACTTGACCCTTTCTTATCAGGTCCCCGTATCTGCATCTTGGTTGCAAGGTCTCACAGTATGGGCTTCAGGTACAAACTTGTTCACATTGACCAAGTATTTGGGTAGCGATCCCGAGTTCTCGTTCAGCAACAACGTATTGTATCAGGGTATCGACAATGGTATGCTCGGTCAAAGCCGTAGCTTCAACGTTGGCGTAAAAGTGAACTTGTAATGAATTATGAACAAACAAATAAAGTATAGAGCAATGAAAAACAAATCATTTATAGGACTTGTTGCCGCTATCTTCTCACTGACGCTGACTACCTCGTGTGAGGATATGTTGACTGTTGACTCCAACCGTGTGGTCTATGAAGAGGAGCATACGCTCAGCAGTACCGCCGACTCGGTATATACTACCAACGGAATCTTGCAGTCGTTCCAGCAGATAGCTGATAGATATATTCTCTTGGGTGAACTGAGAGGTGACTTGGTGGATGTGAATGAAATTACACAGGCCAAGTATCGTAATATTGCTGATTTCAAGTTTGACACAGAGAATGAGCTGTTAGATCCGACCGACTATTATGCGGTGATTAATAACTGTAACTATCTGTTGAAGCACATGGATGTGTCGCACAAGAAGAATGGTAAGCCGTTGATGCTTGATGAGTACGCCGCAGCGCTGAGCATTCGTGCATGGACCTATATGCAGCTCGCCATCAACTATGGTAAGGTACCTTTCTTCACAGAACCGCTCACCAAGGTGGCTGACGCAGAGGCTATATTGGACAATGTGGCTGAATGGAAGGATATCAAGGGTATTGCTGAAGCCCTTGCTCCTGAGTTGGAAGAGCATGTTGAAACCGATATGCCGGCTTGGGCTTCACCCTTCTCTATTCCTACAAAGAATATGTTCCCTCCCGTGAAGTTGGTTTTGGGCGATTTGTACCTTTGGAAAGGTGATTACGAGCAGGCTTCATTCTATTTCTTGGACTTCTTGGCAAATAGAAACGAGAATCAGGCAGAGAACTATTCGGCTACATTGACAGGTAGTACGTATGAGTTTGAAGGCTATATGGGTAATAATGGTAAGGCTGTGTATTTCGGTTATAATGACATTACTCGTAAGTTGTATACTTTTGCCACTACTATGAACGACTGGTTGGATTATGCCGAGTTTACCGATTCGAAGAACGAGAACCTCTGTGCTATCGCAATGTCTACCTCTTCGGAGAGCGGTACGGTTTCTGAGGTTAAAGACTTGTTCTACAATTTTAATGGAACTCATCAGTTGGTGCCCTCTTCTGCTTGGTTGCAGCTGAATAACGAACAGAACTATTACCGTAAGTTGAAAATCCAAGGTTCAACCACAGATGATGATGATGCTTATGCCGAATATGTAAAGTATGGCGATGCACGTGGAAAGTATATTTATGACACTGAGAATAAGCTGACTTTAGAGAATGGATCAGAATATACTCCCTTGTCGAAGTTCCAGAATGCAACAGCTTCTACTATCGTGCTTTATAGACGTGCTGTTGTTTATTTGAGAGCTGCCGAGGCACTGAACAGCTATGCTGCTGTGGAGTATCAGAAAGGTGATGCTGTGTCTATGAAACATGCTGGTGAGCATGCTACCATTGCATTCAACTTCTTGAAGGATGCCTACAAGGCTTTCTTGATGATCAACGAACACACCTTGGATGCGGCTTATAGCAGTACTCCCGAGTATCGTTTGAAACTGAACAGCGACACTGCTGCATTTGTAAAGTATGAGGAGATGTTGAGAAGCGATTTCTTCCAAGGTGTACATGCCAGAGGTTGTGGCGAGGTGCATTTGGATACCGTACACTACACCTTGAAGCCTGAGGCTATTGCTGATTATCTCGGTGTAAGTGAGGTGACCTTCCAGGATACAATCACTTATGTGGAGGAGCGTATCCTTAACGAGTTGGCTCTCGAAGCTCCCTTCGAAGGAAACCGTTTCGGTGATCTCATCCGCTTTGCCGAGCGTCGTGGCGATGACAATCTCTTGATTGAACGCGTTGCCAATAGAAGTGGAAAGGAAAATCTTGAGATTAAGGCCAAGCTTCAAGATAAGGCTAACTGGTATCTCCCACTTCCTGTGAAATAAATCAGAAATTATTGAAGGGCTGCTCCGGAGAATTATGCGGAGCAGCCCTTTGTTATATTATAGAACTACTAAAGCATTACTTCGTCATTCAATGTCTCGTCTATCCCTATTGTTATGTGTATGGCTGATGGCTATGGCTGTCAGTGCCAAAGATTTTACAGTGGTTATTGATGCTGGTCATGGTGGTAAGGACCCAGGTGCTGTCAGTGCCAATAAACAGATATATGAGAAGGATATCACACTGAAAGTAGCGCTTATGGTGGGAGAGAGCATTGCGGCGAGCCATCCTGAAGTGAAGGTGCTCTATACACGTAAGACAGACAAGTTTGTCGGACTTAATGACCGTGCACGCATGGCCAATAAGGCAAATGCCGATCTTTTCATCTCCATTCACGTCAATGCAGCCAAGAATCGTTCGGCTAAAGGTGCTGAGACCTTTACGTTAGGTGTAGAGGAAGAACGTACGGAGCTAAGTCTGGATGTCGCTAAACGGGAGAATGGAGTTATTCTCCTCGAAGATAACCATGAGAAGACCTATGCAAACTTCAATCCCAATTCGCCAGAGAGTTATATCATCTTTGAATATATGCAGAGTGAGTTCGTGAAGGAGAGCATACACCTGGCTCAATATGTGCAGGAAAATTTTGCCAAAGATGCCAATCGGCAGGATCGTGGTGTCCGTCAAGCTGGATTCCTTGTGCTCAATGCCACTTCAATGCCCAGTATCTTGGTAGAGTTGGGCTATATAAGCAATGCTGAGGAGGCCAAGTATCTGGCTTCTGCTACTGCTCAAAAGCGTTTGAGCCAATGTATTACCAAAGCGTTTGACCAGTATTATGCCGACTTGAAGAAGCTACAGAACAATATGCTGCTGGCAGAAGAGTCTCTCTCAAATGAACAGGAAAATGCAACGGGGAACTTGCAAACGGCGGTAGTGCGGGATGATACGCCTGTGTTTAAGGTGCAGTTCCTCTCTTCATCCAAGAAATTGGAGAAAGGCAATCCTGCATTCAAGGGAGTCGGCCCTGTATCTTATTATTACGAAAAGGGGTTATACAAGTATACTTGTGGGGAATCTGCTAACTATAATGAGATACTGCATGTAAAAAATAAGGTGAATGAGAAGTTCAAGGATGCTTTTGTTGTGGCCTTCGTCAAGGGCGAACGGATAGATACGCAGCAAGCCATTGCTTTGTTTAAGCAGCAGAATCCTTAGCTCGAAAAGGAACTCATTTGCGTTCCCTTAGATACAAATAGTAGATAGAATATGAAACGTTTCAGCAAAGAGGTAAAGATTGGTGCTACTTTTCTAATTAGTGTTGCACTATTGTATATTGGTGTGAATTTTCTCAAAGGGAGTAGTGTATTTTCCCATTACAGCACCTATTACACCGTTGTGAGTAATACAGGTGGAATTGCCGTTTCGTCGGTTGTCACAGCCAATGGCTATCAAGTAGGTACGGTCAGTCGTGTCGAATATGATTATGCCCGTCCTGAACGTATTGTGTTGGCTATGCGTGTGAATGAGGCCTTACGTATACCGAAGGGGACGCACGCCTTTCTTGTAAACTCTTTGATGGGAGGGGTGAGCATAGAGCTTAGATTGGCTCAGTCTGCGGTGTACTATGCTGATGGTGACACCCTGCCGAGCGGAGTGGCTGACGGACTGACAGGACAAATAGAAAATGTGATGTTGCCACAGGTCAATGCATTAGTCCCCAAGGTGGATAGTCTCATTACAGCATTGACCACATTGGTTGCCAATCCTGCTTTGGAGGCTTCAATAAGCAATGTGGAGAGCATTAGTGCTAAACTAAACCATACGGCAGGCGAACTGAACCGTCTCTTTCATGATGAATTACCCCTGTTGGTCACTGACCTGCAGGGAACTGCGCGAAACGTGAATAAGATTACCTCCGAGTTGGCTACCATGGATTATGTGCAGACAATAGCTCGTGTGGATAGTGCCATTGCAGGTCTGCAAACGCTTTCGGAGGCTCTGACGAGCGATCGCAGCAGCATTGGCCGTCTGCTGGGTGATACGGCATTCTACAACAACCTCAATGAGGTGTGCACCAATGCCAATGCTCTCATCGAGGATGTGAAGGCTCACCCTTCGCGTTATATCAATATCTCGGTCTTCGGAAAGAAATAAGCAGATAAGTTTTAGCAATAATATAGCTGTTGTCCAAAGAAACTTTCTCTCCGCGCTGAGTGTCATCCTGACAGAGCGTAGCGTCGGAAGGATCCCGCGCAGTGACTTGGCAAGAGACATTTGCGAGATGTTTCACTTCGTTCAACATGACAAACTATGCTTTGGACAACTGCTATATTATTACCTAAGTTTTTATGTGTCAAATGGTTCCTATGCAGTGAGGAATTGCAATCTCACTGCATAGGAATTATAATCTCTGTATCGAGAAATCGTAATCTCGCTACAGTGGAATTCGATTTCATATGCCTCTTGAGAGAACAGCCGGATAGCATGTTTTTATAGGACGAAAAAGGTGCTAAATTAGATTTTGTCTAAAATAGTATGATTGTGCCAATGAGGCTCGGGAAGAGGCTGGAATATGCGATAAACCTCTATGAAAGTGGTGTTGCAGCAAGGGATTCAAACTTGAATTTGAAAGTTGAAAAATGAAAAGTTGTTATTAATCAGCATGTTTGATATATGCAAGAGAAAAAAAGGGGAAGATAATGCGAAAAATACAAATAACTGAAAGTTAGCACCTTTGTAAACTGCAAATATTTGGAGAGTAAATATGGTTTGAAAATGTCGAATATGTAGCGTAACTTTGCAATGTAGAAGTAAAAGGAAAAGAAAGAAGCAATCATGACAGACATTCAGCTCACAGAACTTTGGGGCAAATGTTTGGATATTATTCGCGATAATATACCAAACAGCACGTTTAATACGTGGTTCTCTAATACTAAGCCCGCGTCATACGTGGACAATGTATTGACGATTTTTGTGCCCAGCCAATTTGTGTATGAGTATATTGAGGCTCATTACGTGAATTTGCTTAGTGCTGCGATTTATCGTGTGTTTGGGAACAACACTTTGCTGAATTATCGTGTGCTTACTGATCGTCAGAATCAGCTG
This sequence comes from Bacteroidaceae bacterium, assembly GCA_045647345.1. Taxonomy (GTDB): domain Bacteria; phylum Bacteroidota; class Bacteroidia; order Bacteroidales; family Bacteroidaceae; genus UBA1189. The sequence continues at coordinate 26,183 of JAZRMG010000181.1, forward strand.
ACAGTAGATCAAGAGTCGGAGAAGCGTCCTAATTCTAAGCTTTCAGAGCAGGTTAAGAGCTCTAATAAAACACCCGACGCCATTGCTGTGCCCGTGCAGGATCTTGACCCGATGTTGCGCAGCAACTATAGGTTTGACAACTTCATAGAGGGATTGAGTAATAAGCTTCCTCGTGCAGCCGCGGAGAGTATTGCGATGAAGCCAGGAAAGACTGTGTTTAATCCTCTTTTCCTTTACGGTGCTTCGGGAGTGGGAAAGACGCATTTGGCGAATGCTATTGGCTTGAAGGTAAAGGAACTATATCCCGAAAAGCGCGTGCTTTACGTATCGGCACACTTGTTTAAGGTGCAATATACAGACTCGGTGCGTAAGAATACGCTTAACGATTTCATCAACTTCTATCAGAGTATTGATGTACTTATCATTGATGATATTCAGGAGTTTGTCGGTGTAGAGAAAACTCAGAATACCTTCTTCCATGTCTTCAATCACCTGCATCAGAATGGCAAGCAGCTCATTATGACTTGCGATCGCCCGCCTGTGATGTTGCAGGGCATCGAAGATCGTCTCATCACACGTTTCAAGTGGGGTCTCACCGCCGAGATTGAACGTCCCAATCTGGAGTTGCGTCGTAGCATCCTCTCAGATAAGGTCCGCCGTGAAGGGATTATGTTGGAGTCTGATGTCTTGGAGTATATCGCAGAGAATGTGACCGACAGCGTGCGTGAACTTGAGGGTATATTGATCTCGCTTCATGCGCACTCTACACTCTATGGACGCGAGATTGACATGGCTTTGGCTCAGCGTGTTATCAGTAAGGCCGTGCGTGTTGTCGAAAAGGAGTTGACGGTAGAGGATATCGTGCATTCTACGTGTGAATACTACCATGTGAAAGATGATAGTATTTATACTTCTTCGCGTAAGCGCGATATTGTACTTGCTCGTCAGATAGCGATGTATCTTACCCACAAGCATCTTCCTAATCTCTCGCTGGCGCGTATCGGACAATGTATAGGCTCTAAGGACCATTCGACAGTGTTGCATGCCTGCCGCACCATTGAGGGGCAGATTGAGGTCGACAAGGCTGTCGAGCTTGCCATAGAAGAAATAGAGGCGAAAATTAAGACTCGATAATTCTTTCTCGGAAAAAGATTACGATATTACTCCCACACGGAATATTTCTGTGTGGGATTTTTTGTGTGTTGTGTTTCTGTGGTTTTCTTCTCAGTTTTCTGTTGGGTTTTTGTTTTGGAAAACATTCTTGTTTTCTCGAAAATGTAATCCTTTTATTATTAGGCTGTTGTGTTTTTGTTTTGGAAAACTTTTACTTTTTCTCGATTTTCATTGTTGGGAAATTTTGTCAAGTCGGAAAGGTTGTGTAACTTTGCAGAGCTTTTGTTTCGAAAAGTTTTACTTCTACGCTAAACTTACTTTTTGAACAACTTTTTTAACCTGATAAAATACAGTGGAACAGAAAACTTACACGTTTGAAGAGGCGCAGAACGCTACGCTTGAATATTTCGGTGGTGATGCGCTTGCTGCTAGAGTTTGGGCCAACAAGTATGCCATGAAAGACTCTGCGGGTAACATTTATGAAGAGACCCCGAGAGACATGCATTGGCGCATTGCCAATGAGATTGCTCGCGTAGAGGCCAAGTACCCCAACGCTTTGTCGGCTAGTCAGCTGTTTGACTTGCTCGACCATTTCAAGTATATTGTGCCACAGGGTAGCCCCATGACAGGTATCGGTAACAACTATCAGATTGCTTCACTCTCCAACTGCTTCGTTATCGGTATGGATGGCAATGCCGACTCCTATGGTGCCATTATCCGTATCGACGAGGAGCAGGTGCAGCTCATGAAGCGTCGCGGTGGTGTAGGCCATGACCTCTCTCACATCCGTCCTAAGGGTTCGCCCGTGAAGAACTCGGCATTGACCTCTACCGGTCTTGTGCCCTTCATGGAGCGTTATTCTAACTCTACCCGTGAGGTAGCTCAGGATGGTCGTCGTGGTGCATTGATGCTTAGTGTGTCCATCAAGCATCCCGATTCAGAGTCGTTCATTGATGCCAAGATGACTGAGGGCAAGGTAACCGGTGCTAATGTATCGGTCAAGATGGACGATGACTTCATGCGTGCCGCAGTAGAAGGTAAGACCTATACACAAAAGTATCCTATTGATAGCACCGATCCTTTATATACCAAGGATGTGAATGCTTCGGAGTTGTGGAAGAAGATTGTTCACAATGCTTGGAAGAGCGCCGAGCCTGGTGTGCTCTTCTGGGACACCATCATCCGTGAGTCTGTGCCCGACTGCTATGCCGATCTCGGCTTCAAGACGGTGTCTACCAATCCTTGTGGTGAGATTCCTCTCTGTCCCTACGACTCTTGCCGTTTGTTGGCTTTGAACCTCTATTCATACGTGGTAAATCCGTTTACCCCCCAAGCCTATTTCGACTTTGATCTCTTCAAGAAGCATGTGGCTGTTGCCCAGCGCATCATGGATGACATCATCGACTTGGAGATCGAGAAGATTGAGGCCATCATGGCGAAGGTGGAGAGCGACCCCGAGAGTGAGGAGGTAAAGGGTGCTGAACGTACCTTGTGGCAGAAGATTATGGACAAGAGTACCATGGGTCGCCGTACCGGTGTGGGTATCACCGCCGAGGGCGACATGCTTGCCGCTATGGGACTTCGCTATGGTACCGACGAGGCTACAGACTTCTCTGAAAAGGTGCACCGTACTATCGCCATCGAGGCCTACCGCTCATCGGTGCAGATGGCCAAGGAGCGTGGAGCATTCAAGGTATATGACAGCGAGCGTGAGAAGAACAACCCCTTCATCAACCGACTCAAGGATGCTGACCCCGCTCTTTACGAAGAGATGAAGCAGTATGGCCGTCGCAACATTGCTTGTTTGACCATCGCCCCCACGGGTACTGTAAGTTTGATGACACAGACTACCTCAGGTATCGAGCCCGTATTCATGCCTGTGTACAAGCGTCGCCGCAAGGTGAATCCTAACGACCCCGATGTACATGTAGACTTTACAGACGAGACAGGCGACTCATTCGAAGAGTTCATCGTATACCATCCCAAGTTCATGACTTGGATGGAGACCAAGGGTTACGACACCACCAAGCGCTACACTCAGGAAGAGATTGACGCTATGGTAGCTGAGAGTCCCTATCACAAGGCTACAGCCAACGACATCGACTGGCTCAAGAAGGTGCAGATGCAGGGTCGCATCCAGAAGTGGGTAGACCACAGCATCAGCGTAACCATCAATCTGCCCGCAGACGTAAGCGAGGAGCTCGTCAACGACCTCTATGTAGAGGCATGGAAGTGCGGATGTAAGGGCTGTACCGTATACCGTGACGGTTCACGTAGCGGTGTACTCATCGCCACCGACAATAAGAAGAAAACCGCCGACGGCAAGCCCGTAGAGGAGCCTTGCACTTGTAAGCCCCCTGTAGTGGTAGAGACACGTCCTCGCGTGCTTGAAGCCGATGTGGTACGTTTCCAGAACAACAAGGAGAAGTGGGTGGCATTCGTAGGCTTGCTCGATGGTCGTCCCTACGAGATCTTCACCGGTTTGGCCGACGATGATGAAGGCATCTTGTTGCCCAAGTCGGTTACCAACGGATATATCATCAAGAACGTTGACGAGAATGGTGTGAAGCGCTACGACTTCCAGTTCAGCAACAAGCGCGGTTACAAGACCACCATCGAGGGACTTTCCGAGAAGTTCGACAAGGAGTATTGGAACTACGCCAAGTTGATCTCTGGTGTGCTCCGCTACCGCATGCCTATCGAGCAGGTAATCAAGCTCGTAAGTTCGCTTCAGCTTGATAGCGAGAACATCAACTCTTGGAAGGTCGGTGTAGAGCGTGCCCTTAAGAAGTATGTACAGGACGGCACCTCTGCCAAGGGTCAGATTTGCCCCAACTGCGGACAAGAGACGCTCGTATACCAAGAGGGTTGCCTCATTTGCACCAACTGCGGCACCAGCCGTTGCGGATAATAACGCACGATTCATCCCCACGGGGATTATAAGGAGAAAATCTTTTTCTTTTACATACGCGAGAAAGGGGGTCGCTCATAGAGTTGAGGGCTCCCTTTCATTTTCCACAAAGCATACAAGAAATTCCAATACAAGATATGACTATCACACACAGCACCATTGAGTTACAGGGCCTCACCTTCCATGCTCACCACGGTGTGCTTCCCGAGGAGCGCCTTTTGGGCAACACATTCATTGTAGACCTGACGCTCATGGCCGACATCAGTCACGCTATCGCCACCGACGAACTCTGCGGAACCATCAACTATGCCGAAGCCTACGAGGTGGTGAAGAGCGAGATGGACACCCCCTCGCAGCTGCTCGAACATATATGCGGCCGTATTGGGAGTGCTCTGCTCCGTCGTTTTGCCACCTTGCAAAGCGTGCAGGTACGAGTGGCCAAGTGCAATCCACCCATCGAGGGGGCCGGTAATTGCCTGTCAGCGGTCACGCTTACGTTTGTACGTTAGCAACTATGCATATCCCCCGACTTTACAGCCGGGGGATAGTGCTATTTCGAGAGTTGCTAAATCTGAACTCCTCTTACTGCTTCACGTATATCATGTCGAGCTTCGTGTAGCGGCGCTCCTTGTCGGCATGCTCCATGAGGCCGAGCGGAGCCGTCAGAGGCTTGCCGTCGCGCTCAGGGTCATATACTACGCCTGTCACGGGGTGGGGGATGGTGGCCGCTTCGCGCAGGTACTCGTCGCAATAGTTGAGACTGCCAAACTCGGGCCACTCATGGATGATCATGTCCATGCCCACCACGTCGCATGCCAAGGGGTCTTGCGATACGATGATGCTGCAGCACCAGTCGTTGTTGAAGGGAGCCTTCTGCCACTTGGGTGCAGGTGCTCCGTTGACGTGGCGGCTTCCGTAGGTGCCGTCGATGAGGAAGAGCAGGCACTTCTGTCCCAGGTCCTTATGGCCTATCCAGTCCACCATGGTCTTGTAGCTGGGCTTGCCGTGGCGCTTGTCGGCGCTGATGCCATTGTGGGCATTCTTGCGCCACAGGAGGTTGATGTCGGTGGCTCCGTACCAGTTCTTGGCGGTGAGCGTCACGCCGGGGCCGTTGTGTGTCTTCAGCAGGGCCGAGTTGATGAGGTAGTCGGCATCCACCACGCACTTGGCCAGTCCGCGGGCCATCTTGCCATTGTCCACCGAGTACTTCAGCTGTTCGGGGTAGTACTCGCACTTGAGGCGTCCGTCGCCACCGATGTTGTCGATGAACACCACGTCGGGGAACTCGCGGTGAATCTTGTTGTAGATGCTGTCGGTGATGGCACGGCTCGGCTCGCACACGATGATGTCCTCCTGCGCCACACCAGCTTCGTTCACCAGGCTGCGCACGAGTGCCAGCGTCACGAAGGGCGATGAGTTCAGCTCCACCGTGTCGCGATGGGTGATGGCGTTGTTCATGTTCAGCTTGATGGCAATCTTCTCGCCCTTCTGGTAGCCCCTGTTGCCTCGGCCGTGTGTTTGGTTGAAGTTCTTGAACAGCGCCTTCCAAGCCTTCTTGGCTCTCTTCTCGCCTGCCAGCTGGGTCACTGCCGAGCGTATCATCTTGTCGGCCTTCTCTTGGTCGTTCCAGCGGTCCTCTACCCAGAGACCCGTCTCACCGTCCCACGAGGCCACACCGGGGCTATGCACCCATACTACGCGTCCGGGATGAACACCCTTGCCCTCGCCGAGCGGCTCGTTGGGCTGTACAAACAATTTCGGCTGAGCCGATGCCATGATGGCCGACAGGGCCATGGTGGCAAGTAAAAGAATCTTTTTCATTGTATATCGTTTTATAGGTTTATATTTTGTGGTAATATAGCAGTTTGCTAGTGGAACTTGTCATGCTGAACGTAGTGAAGCATCTCGCAAATGTTTCTTGCTAAGTCCCAGCGCGGGATCCTTCCGACGCTACGCTCTGTCAGGATGACACTCAGCGCGGAGAGAAAGCTTCTTTGGACAACAGCTATTTTAGCATTGGTGTCATATCGAACGCATGTGAGATATCTCTGTCGTCCGTTTTTTTTGAGATCCCTCACTGCGTGTCGGGATGACATTGACTTACGGGTCAACTGAAAGAATATTACCAAACTTTACTTGAATCTCCCAAACCGACAGCTCTTCCTCACCACCGGCTCGTCGAGCAGTTGGAATGTGGTGGCAGGTCCCAGGTTGCGGTCGCCCTTCCACGACGACACCTCCCAGGCCACATGTCCGTCGGGGGTGAGCTCTATCATCTGCAGCGGAGCACGTGAGGGGTTGAAGGTGGCCACGGCCGTCTTGTCCCATTCGTTGAACCAGTTGGTGATCACCGTGTTGCCATTCTTCAGTCGGTAGGCCTTCTGCGGGTTGTTCACGCCATACAGTGTCGTGTTGGTCTCCCACACCACGGTGCCGTCGCGCTTCACCTCCTTGACGGGACCCTTGCGCCCCACCATCAGGATGTTGCCGTTCTCCAGCTCGGTAGCCGACCAGGGACCGAAGAGCTCCCATCGGTGCAGCTCCTTGCCCTTGGCATTGTATTCGGCCACGAAGCCCATCGCCATGTTGGCCACCAGCAGGGTGCCTTGGCTGGTGAGGCGTGCATTGCGGAACTGTCCGTGCACGCTCCCCTTCTCGGGGTAGGGAATCACAAATTCGTGCACCACCTTCTGCTTGGCGATGTTCATCACCACCACCTTGGCAGGCTTGCCGTTCTGCACGTAGAGCACGTGCTTCTCGCCCACGGGCTGTATGGTGTGTATCTCGGTGCCCTCGGGGGCTTGGTGGCGCCATAGCTCGCGGCCCTCGGCATCGACCTCGGCAATGCCATACTGGTCGGCAATGAGGATATGTCCGTCGTCCGTCAGCACCGCGTCGCTTATCTCGCCCCGTCCATCAGCGTTGTCGTATCGCCAGATGATGTCGCCATCCTTCACCTTATACATGCGTCGGTTCTTCGACTGGCCCGTGTAGAGGAAATTGTGGCGGGCGAGGTCGCCCAGGTCTATGTATCCGTCTTCGTTGCCCAGGTATACGGTGCCGTCTGCCACGGTGGCGCTTCCCTTCAGGGTGCCGTCGTGGTGCGAGCTGCTCTTGTCGCTCACCGTTGTGCCCTCATCGCCCACGAAGTCGTAGTGCAAGATCAGCCCCTCTTGAGCCATGGCGCCCATCGTGAAGCACACCAGCAGTGTGAAAAGAAGTTTTTTCATGATAAAATTCTTTGTTAGTTGTGTTTGATTTACAAAGATACGAATAAGCGAGCGAGAAATATGAAGCTCGCTTCAATATTTTTCACAGCGAACGAAAGTATTTTCATGGCGCAGCCATAAAGATACATATAAACGATCGAATAAAAAGGGCGGCAAGAAGAAAAGTTTACTTTTATCTCTCGCAGTGCTATTTTATTCACCGCGAGCGAGAAATATCAAACTTGCTTTAGGTTTGTAAAGGAGTGTCGCACTCATCACATAAGGATGAGTGCGACTAATGCCAGCCCTATGCCGCGCAGCACGCGGATGAAAACTTCGTTCATGGCCGTTCGCGTTTAGGACATGCAGCTCACGATACCGAGCGAGCCTGCAAGCGCGGTGAGCACAGCGATGAGGATTTTGAGAATTTGTTTCCAGTCGGGTTGAGTTTTTGAGTTCATAAGTTTTTGAGTTTTTCAGTTAAAGGTTTAGTGTCATCTCGAACGGAGTGAGAGATCCCTCGCCCTGCTCGGGATGACACGAATGGTTTAGTGTTTAGAGTTTAGTGTTTAGAGTTTTTGGAGTTCAGTAGTCAGTAGTTCAGCCAAATGTCTTTTTGCTGCTTTTCGTCATTGTTATCAACAGTCGAAACTATCGTCTAAACTCCTGTAACTCCTGACTCCTGAACTCCTTGTAATTGTCCAGCGCATCGAGCGCAGGCCCCAGTTACGCCATCACCTCGGAGCCGATGCGCTTATACTGTATCGCCTTGGCGATATCCTTCTTCAGCTCCACCTCGGGGCGGAAGTTGATGTGGTAGCCGCGTATCATGCTGCTGGGGACGAAGTCCTTGGCCTCAATGGTGTCGCGGGTGAAGCACTTCGAGCGGATGCTGATGACAAACGAACCCAGGTCTTCGAGCACTACGCGGCGACCGCTGAGCAGCGCGTTCTGCACGAAGGGCTTGATGCTCGAGAGCACGGCCAGCGCGTCGGCCTTGGTACAGGTGGTAGAGTAGGCGATGTCCTGCGCCAGCTCCTTGAAGGTGTAGTCACTGGTCTTCGATGCCTTACATGAGAAGTAGTCGGTGCCCTCGGCACCATTGGGGTTCTTACATTTCGATACTTTGTAGTTGATCATAGTGTTTAGGGGTTAAGGGTTAAAGGTTAAGGGATAAGGGATTCGAATTTCGTTCCTCGTTCAACGTTGACGATGCAAAGATACTACATCTTTTTTTGTCGTTCCTGCTTGGTGCAACAGACCGCCAAAGACCTTGCGCAAGTGATTTTGTTTCAGTGAAATAAAAAAATATCGCACCTGCGGCGCTCCGCGCTCGCAGGTGCGTGAATAATCGTTCGTGGGGCAGAAAATACCCAAAGGTCAACAGTAAACAGTCAACAGTTACTTTGCTCTGTCACCCCCTTTTTCGCTTTCGTCAGCGCCTATAATAATAGGGCTTATTTATTTATTAAATATACGTAGTATATATAAATAATAAATAAGACTTTTTTTATATGAACATTTCAAGCCCTGATGTGAGTGCGCTAATTATCTGTTGACTGTTACTGTTGACACATCTCCTCTGCTATCACATTCATCGCTACAAAGCGGTAGCGCCCCGTGGTGTGGGGTATGTTGCCCGTCTTGGCCGTTACGCGCCGGGCTATCTCGGGGCGCTCCAGCGCCCCGGCGTGCGGCTCTACCAGCAGCAGGCGCCCCGCGGCGCATGCCTCGAAGTACACCCCCTGAGGCTTGTAGTAGCGGTAGTGGCTGCTCTCGGGGTTGGGGAAGCCCTGCTCCAGCAGGATGATGAGCGGGAAGCCGTGCTCGCGCAGCGAGCGTGCTATCACCTTCTCGCCCTGCGATATGGCGGCGGTGATGAATACCGCACCGTTGGCAGCCTGCATCAGGCATTCGTGCCTGCGTGCCTCGATCTGCTCGGGGGTGAGGCGCCGCGAGCATTGCAGCACCTGCCGCTGCGGATGCCCGGCAAGGAAGATGTTGCCCAGCACCGTACACGGGAAGCCACCTACGGTATAGTCTTGCCTGATGCGGAACAGCTCGCGGTTGGCCCTCTTCAGCGCCAGGCGCCGCGGGTTGTCCTTGATGTAGCTCTTCATGCGTGCCAGCTGTCCCCTGCCATAGAGCAGGCTGTCGTGATACTCGTGGGCGAAGAGGAGGAGGTTGCGGCTCTTGGGGCTCACCATACTCGCGGAGACACCCGCGAGTACCCGACGCGCCGCCTCGCGCGATGCATCGCTGCCAGCGCCCCATGCCCCAGTCGTAGCGCCCGCGCCAGCATGGGTGGGCGTGGCACCAGTGGCGTCGCTTGCGGTGGTGGCGCTTGTGTTGGTGTTGGTGGTGTCGCTTGCGGTGGTGTTGTTGGCGTTGTTGTTTGTGTTGGTGTTGTTGGTGGTGTTGTTGGTGTCGCTTGCGTTGGCGTTGTTTGTGTCGCTTGCGTTGGTGGTGTTGGTGTTGTTTTTGGTGTTAGCATTGCTTGCGTTGGCGTTAGCGTTATTGTTCTCGCGGCTATCTCCGCGAGCCATCCCTGATCCTGCCATCCCTGATCCCGCCATCCCCGTGCCCGCCATCACCTCGCGAGCCGTTTCCACCATGGCCGTGAAGGCATCGCTGCACTGCACCTTGAACCATCGTATATACTGCCCCAGGTGCCTGGGCAGCCTATCGTGGATGTGTAGCAAGATGTGCACATGGTCGGGCATGATCACATAGTCGAGGATCTCTATCGAGGCGGCGCCCAGGTAGGTGGGTATGCGCTCTATCTCTGCGGCCACTGCCGAGCCCAGTGCCGTGAGGGCTACGGTATTGCCTTGCAGCACGCCCAGGAGCGGCCTGCGATCTACGGTCACCAGCGTCAGCATCTGTATGGATGGTGACTGGTAGTCCATCCATCGGGCGCGGTAGAGGTGCTCTCTGAGCTTCTCGCACCGCCACCCCTCGGGTGTGAGGTGTGCCTTAGCCATGCTTGCAGTTTCTTCTTGCCGCAAAGATACAAAAGTATCTCCGAGTTTCAATTCAAAAGAGAGTGCTTTTTGTTCTCTCCGTCCGTCCATCAGCCCGTCCTTCCGTTCTCGCGGGTGTCTCTGCGGGTAAAAGAGAGGTCAGCACACCCTCCCAGATAACAGCACGGGAGCGCCTGGTGGGCGCTCCCGTGAGTGCTGTGGTGTGAGTGATGGAGAGGGCTGTTACATGCCTGTCTTCACCATCACCTTCTTGCCGTCCACGATGTATATGCCGTCCTTGGTGGGGGTGGCTACGCGGCGGCCGTGGAGGTCGTAAATTGTTATTCGTGCATTGTCAATTGTCAATTGCTCCACGCCCATCTCCTCGTCGGTGAGTGCCACGATGTTGCCGAAGCTGCTCCAGGGAGCGGTAGTCTTATAGCTTTCAATAGCGCTGGCAGGTACATGCAGGGTGGCATACTCGATGTATGAGCCATTGAAGGCATCACTCTCTGCCGAGGGCACCTTCTCGGCATAGCAGTACACATCGGTCAGCTCGGGGCAGCCCGCAAAGGTCTCGCTATTAATATACTTTACACTCTTGGGCAGCACGATCGTGGTGAGGCTGCTGCAACCCTGGAAAGCATAGATTCCAAAGCTCGTCACGCCCTCGGGGATGTTGATGGCGGTGAGGCTGCTGCACAGATAGAAAGCATAGCCTCCAATGCTTGTCACGCCCTCGGGGAGGATGATGGCGGTGAGGCTGCTGCAACTCATGAAAGCAGATTCTCCAATGCTCGTCACGCCCTCGGGGATGGTGATGGCGGCGAGGCTGCTGCAACCCCAGAAAGCACCGTTTTCAATGCTCGTCACGCCCTCGGGGAGGGTGATGGCGGTGAGGCTGCTGCAAAGAGCTAAAGCACCCTCTCCAATGCTCGTCACGCTATATGCCACGCCATCGTAGGTGACGGTGGCGGGGATGGTGATAGAGCCGGAGTAGTCGTTATCGTAATAAGGATCATCTCCCTTGTAGGTCACCTCGGCCTGCTTGGCCTTAGATACGAGGTTATACCAGATGCCGTCGATCTCGACTTTGGTTTGCGCACTGGCCAGCATGGGCAGCAGGGCTGCGAAAAGGAATAGTAGATGCTTCTTCATGTTTTGTTTAATGTTTAATGATGAATGTTGAATGATGCAAAGGTAATGAAAGAGAATGGGATAGCCAACGATGGGTGTCTAAATTGTGAAAAAGGGGCGAAAAGATGTTTCACAACATACTGCGGAATTTGAATTTTCGGGGCGCTGCTGAGCGTCAATTTGTTGCGCGAAGGGGCAGAAAAGTTATCCACCGAAGGGCGCTGAAACGGTGGAAAACTTTTCCCTCCCTGTCCCACGATATAGGACATCAATGCACTATATTTGCACTCTGAATGCACGGGCAGACACGTCGGTCTGCCCCTACACACTAAACCCTACACACTAAACCCTACACAAAACCATGACCTACCAACGCTTACCCCAAGTTCCACCGATGGAACTGCCCGAAGAATTGAAAGAGACGTTTGCCCTGCTCGAGGCGCAGGGCTTGAACCCCGAGTTGTGCGACACGCCCGTGCCCTACTTCGATGCGGGCATCCCTTGCGGCAGTCCGCGCGAGGTGTATGAGGCCACGCCCGACGGCTACATCCTGGTGCCCCGCTCGCTCGTGGGCAATGATGCCACGGTGATAGCGCGCGTGACGGGCGACTCGATGAAGGATGCCGGCATCGAGCACGATGACCAGCTGCACATCCTGCTCGACGCACCGGTGCACGATGGCGATGTGGTGGTGGCCTGCATCGATGGCGAGTGCACGGTGAAGTCGTACTACAAGGATGCCGATGGTGCTGTGTGGCTGGTGCCACGCAACGATGACTACCGTCCCATACGCATCACCGAGGAGATGAACGCGCATATCGTGGGTAAGGTCATCTCGCACCGCAAGCCTGCTCCGCGCACCTCGTTCAGCTACATGCAGCGTGCCGTGGAGCGCACGCTTGCCGAGCGTGCCGAGGCGGCAGCTACCGTGATCCATACGACGGACGAGGTGCGCAACATGCTGCTGGAGGCATGTGTGGGGACGATGACCGTATCGGCCGACTGGATTGCCGTGTACCGCATCCTTGTGGATAGGTGTGGTGCTCCCTCTTCGTTCAAGGCCTTTGCCGAGTATGTCAACGACCTAGCGCTTGATGAGCTGCCCCCGTGCACTGCCGACTCGTTGCGCAAGGCCGACCCCGTGTATCTGCGGCCTCTCTTTGAGTGGACTCCCGAGAGGGCTCCCAAGGTGCGTGTATCTATCCTTGACAAGCGTCTCTCTATGGCTCGCGCACTGCGTAAGATGCTGGCATAGCACCTCTGGTATTTTGCCCAGAAGTTGGCCAAATTTTGGCCGCTCATTCCAAGAGTTTGGCCGCTCGGGCAAGAATTTGCCCATAAGTTGTCCATAAGTTGTCCTCCCTCACCGAGATTTTCGGTGGGGGATTTTTGTATGCGTAACTTCGCATTGTCAACGATGCCGACGCGGTATGAAAGCGTCGGTTGCGACGACGGGAGGTTTATCTCCCCAAAGGAGTAATTATTAACCCGGGTAGTGGGCCGAGGAGATTTCTCGAGAATCAGGTGGCCGCCGTTTCTGAAGCTCGCCCATTAAACGAAACAACAATGAACACAACAATTCAGATTTTCGAGAATGCCGAGTTTGGCAAGGTAAGGACAATGCAGGATGCCGAGGGCGAACCGCTCTTCTGCGCCAAGGATGTGGCAGTAGCATTGGGGTATGGCAATAGCCGTGAAGCGTTGCGAAAACATGTGGAGCAAGAGGATGTCACAAAACGTGACACCCCAACCGCAGGAGGGACCCAGCAGATGCAGTATGTGAACGAGAGCGGCCTCTATGCCCTCATCCTGGGCTCTAAACTTGATAGCGCCCGCCGATTCAAGCACTGGGTGACCTCGGAGGTATTGCCCGCCATACGCCGACAGGGCGGCTACATGGTGGCTCGCATGAACGAGAGCGACGAGGTGATCATGGCCCGCGCACTGCAGATCATGCAGGCCACACTGGAGCGTCGCGACCGCGAGATAGCGCTGCTCAAGCCACGCGCCGAGTATGCCGACCACGTGCTCGACTCCATCGCCTGTCTCACCGTGACGCAGATAGCCAAGGAGCTCTCCATGACGGGCCACGAGCTCAACCGCCTGCTCTGCCAGCGCGGCATCCAGTACCCGCAATCGGGGCAGTACCTCCTCTACGCCAAGTATGCCCGCCGCGGCTATGCGCAGAACCGCACGCACGAGTGGTGCAACACCATGGGCGAACTCGTGACACGCACCTACTTGGTGTGGACGGAGGCGGGACGGGAGTTTATACACCAGCTGGTGCACGGTGCTGAATATTTCGTTCCCACACGAAATACACAAGACTCACAAAGGGCAGGTCGCTAACGCCCTTGCACCCTCCGGATAACCTTTTTCTTCTCACGCAGAATCCGCAGAAAACGCAGAGGCAAGTCGCTACGCCCTTGCTGTCGGCGTTGCCGCCGAGTGTTCTCATCCGGAGGTACATACGAGCGATAGCGATGTATGAAGGTCTGCGCAAGTCCGCGATTTCTGCGTGAGAAACAAGAAGCTCTGCGTGAGACAATCTCCGCGATGCAAGCAATAAACAATCAAACAATCAAAAAAAACTACACAATATGAAACAATATTTTAATAGCAACGAGACCTTCGAACATTGCGAGGTGAAGGTGAGCCAGGACGGTCGCATCGAGATACATACCCCGAGTTTCTACACTGCCGAGCTGGAGCGCCTGGGCAAACCTGAGAAGACCATCCGCGGCCGCGTGAAAATGGTGGAGAAGGACTTCATCTTCGAACCCTATGCCGAGAACTCGCGCAAGCCTACCTTCTCGAAGCAGGTGGTGGTGGGCAGCACCACGCTGGGCGTGACCGAGGATAAGCTGAAACTCTCTATGGTAATGCCTCGCCACATGCGCAAGGAGCTCATGGTGATGTACATACAGGCCGAGATCGATGAGGTGAAGCGCAGGCTGGAGGAGGACCTATACAATAAATTGAAAATTGAGAATTGAGAATTGAAAATTCGTGCAAGCGAGCGCAGCCGAATTTCGACGAAGTCAAAATTGAAACCCGCGTCTCTGTCATCCTGAGCGAAGCGAATGGATCCCGCGCGGTGGCTATGAAACGTCGCGTGAGACTCATCGAAGAGGATTGCGCCAGGTCCTAACGCGAGATCCCTCTCTACGCTCGGGATGACACGACACACTAAACTCTAAAAACGACACTCTAATCAAAACATGAAATATTTTAAGATAGACGAACTCACCCACAGCCTCAGAGCGCAGGCCTGCGGCATCGACAATACGCCTCCTGCCTCGGCCGTACCTCTGATGGTGGAACTCATCACCAAGGTGCTCGACCCCATCCGCGAAAAGTGGCAGTCGCCCATCTACATCACTAGCGGCTACCGCTGCCCCATGCTGAACAAGAAGGTGGGCGGTGTAGAGAACAGCTATCACCTGCGCGGCATGGCAGCGGACATCACGGCCAAGAGCGTGTTCTACAACACGGCACTCTACACCGAGATACGCATCCTGCATGCCAAGGGACTCATCCCCCTCACCGAGTGCTACATGCACCGCCAAGGGCTATACATCCACGTGGCGTATGACCCAGCCGCACCGAGCGACAATCCGTTCTTCACAAAGTAGGAGACCCACCCCATCCCTCCCTGTGAGGGAGGGGGTGCGGAGTCCACTGAAAAGAGTGT
The DNA here is from genome assembly GCA_045647345.1 of Bacteroidaceae bacterium. Classification (GTDB taxonomy): domain Bacteria; phylum Bacteroidota; class Bacteroidia; order Bacteroidales; family Bacteroidaceae; genus UBA1189. The sequence continues at coordinate 41,210 of JAZRMG010000181.1, forward strand.
TTAGTATTTAACAAACCCCACCACGCAGCGATGTCTGCAAGTCCTCCCTCACAGGGAGGATTTAGGTGGGTCTCCTATATTTTTTTATGATAAATTACGTCAACAACTCATTCGATAAAGTGCTGAAGCCGTGCGATGCTCAGCAATTTATGACCCTCACCCAAAGCGAGCAGACCGAGAAACTCATTCTCGGTCATCGCGCAGGGGAGAAGAATAGCAAGGCCAAGTTGCCTGCACTCACCTATATGGGCGTGCTCGACGAGGCCAAGTATAAGGAATATTTGAAGAAATGCGAGGCGCAGGGCACCAAGCCGCTCGGCTCGCGTCGCATCGACTTCATGCGCCCCACGGGGCTCTTGATGCTCGACTTCGACCATGTACAGACCCCCTCCAACCTCCCCCTCTATGGGGAGGCTTCACAGGCATCGCGGACTATCATTGACTCTCCCGTGAAGTTGTGGGAGTATATCGTGAATGTTTATGATAATGTGGACTTGCCCCTTACTGAGTGGGTCTGTCTCGCCCACATCACGCCCAGCGGCGATGGCTTGCGTGTGGTAGTGAAGCGCACCGAGGGCACTACCATCGAGCAGGAGCAGTACGAATGGTGCAAGGCAATGAAACTCGATGCCGTAGGTATCAAGCCCGATGCCGCGTGCAAGGACATCTCGCGCCTGTCGTTCGCTCCCATGCAGAAGGAAATCTTGTATTACAACCCCTCACTGCTCTTTGCCCCACTGCCCGAAGCGAAGGATTACCCCGATGGTTCCATCTTTGGAGTGTCTCCTGTCATCCTGTGCAACGCGAAGGATCTCGCAGAGTGTAATGGTGAGAATGGCTTGCAAGGTCCCTGCGCGGGATCCTTCGCATCCGCTCAGGATGACACGAAGGGTGCGGTTTCTTTCCCCACAGACTACAATGGAGTGGAATATGAGGAGATTGTCCGTCGCCTCGAAGAACAGCTTGGCGGCCGCCCCGAGCATGGCGCGCGCAACTCGTTCATCTTCTCCATGGCCTGTAACCTGCGCTACATCTGCAATGACGATGCCGCATGGATAGCTCAGATACTCCCCACCTATGGCGAAGACCCGCAGAAGCAGCGCGCCACCATTCAGAGTGCTGTGAACCGCCCCATGAGTCGCACCATGCCCGAGACCATGAGTCGCGCCATCCGTATCGCCAAACTGGGAGCCGAGGTGGATAAATCAGAAATCAGAAATCATAAATCAGAATTGCCACCGGCAATGCCATCGGCTTTGCCGGAGCTAATGGAACTGCTCACCTCACGCACGCCCGACAAGATGCGTGCTGCCGTGGCCATGAGTGTGTTCCCACCGCTCGGTGCTCACCTGCAGGATGTGAAGTTTACCTATTGGGATGGCCGCGACTACGAACCCTCGTTTATGAATGTGCTCGCCGCTCCGCTCTCGGCAGGTAAGAGCGCCGTAAACATCCCCATCGACTATCTCATTGCCGACATCGAGGCGCGCGACGAGGTGGCACGCGAGAAGGAGGCTGCGTGGAAGGAGCGCTGCGCCACACTGAAGACCACCGAGGATAAGCCTGCGCGTCCCAAGGGATTGAGCGTGCAAGTGCTCTCGTCGGATATGACCAATGCTGCCTTCGTGCAGCGACTCTCCGATGCCGAGGGTAAGTTCCTCTACACGCAGATGGACGAGATAGAACTGCTCAACGGCCTCAAGGCCAACGGCTCCTCTGACGTGGTGAGTGCCATCTTGCGACTCGCCTTCGACTGCGGCAAGTATGGTCAGGAGCGCGTGGCCTCGAACGCCATCAACGCCAAGGTGCGCGTGCGGTGGAACTGGAATGCCTCGACCACCATACAGCGCGTGCGCAAGTATTTTGCCAAGAACATTGCCGATGGTACCCTCTCGCGCCTCTCCTTCGCCACCATCATCAAGGACGAGGATGACTGGGGCGAGCAGCGCCCCAAGTTCGCGCAGTATGGGCAGCCCTTTGCCGATGCCCTGCAGCCCTATATCGACCGCCTGTGTACCTGCTCGGGTACGCTCGTGTGCCCCGAAGCCATCGCGTGGGCTGAGCAGATGTGTGATGAGCAGGTCGCCTATGCTCGCGAGATAGACGACCGCACCTATGCGCAGTTCTCGTTCCGCTCGGTGCTCATGGGCTTCTACCGCGCCATGCTGCTCTACATCGCCCACGGCATGCAGTGGTCGGGCGAGATTGCCGAGTTTGCCGCATGGAGCGTGCGCTACGACATGTGGTGCAAGATGCGTTTCTTCAGCGACATGATGCACAAGGATATGGAAGAGGAGCGCTCTGCCGTGCAGCGTGGCCCCGTATCACTGCTCGCCCTGCTGCCGCAGGAGTTTACCAAGCAGCAAGTGCAAGAGGTGCGCGTGGCGCAGGGGATGAGTCCGAATCCGAAAAATATGCTGAACTCTTGGAAGCAACGCGGATACATTGTTCTTGATCATGAGCGAGGCGTATATATGAAGTGTAAATAGGTATACAGATACAGTATACAGTTAATATGCTCTCAATAAATGTGTATTATGCTAAACGTTCCTGCAATTATGGCGAGATTTGAGATTCTAACCTATGGCTACGGCGAATTGGCCGAGGCGTATTACCCCGATAGGGAGTATAGCACCGCTGTCCGCCTCTTCCATAAAGACCTGCACTGCACGCGCGGCTTGTGGGGTGCCCTACAGAAGCAGGGCTACAAGGAGGGCGACCGCATCTTTACAAGGGCGCAAGTGAAGACTATAGTCAAGTACCTGGGCGACCCGTAATATAAAGTTTGTATATTTGTTTTTAGAGATTTGTTTTGGGGTGCGCTCTGCTGTGAAGCAGGGCGCATCTTGCTACTATGAGCGGCAGCTACGGCAACCTGTATAAAAAAGTAAGTAACCAGGCATAGTCTTCGCCAAATCGAAAAATTAGCTTATCTTTGTCCCGTAATTTATTAACTTTTTAATCTGTTTTGACAAGGACATGAAGAAAAACAATGTATTAGCTATTCTATGCGCTCTTCTTCTCGGGGGCTCTGTGGCTCCGCTTGGTGCGCAGGAGCGTGGTGACTGGTCTATGACCGTAGGTGCCGATGCCGTGAGCAGTTTCCTGTGGCGTGGATTTGATATGGCAGGACCAAGTGTTCAGCCCTCGGCCTACATTGACTATGAAGGTGAAGAGTGGTCGGTAAGTATGGGTGCGTGGGGCAGCAAAGCGCTACAGAAGGGCGAATACAACGAGTGGGACCTCTCTGTGGAGGCTACGTGGCGCAACATCACGCTCTCGCTGGCCAACTATCGTGAGTATTATGGTGCAGCATTTGATGATAACTACCTCGACCTGGGCCTCAGTGTCACACTGAGTGAAGATATCCCTGTCACCTTCTCGTGGTACTCTATCGTGAACCATCTTGATGGTGGCGTATGGGACGGTAGTGACCGCTTCCATTGGGCCGACGCCTTCCCCTCATACTTTGAGGTGAGCTACGACTTCTCCCTCTCGGTGGTCGACTGTACCGTGGCAGCCGGTGTGCTCCCCTTCGGGTCGGACTATTACGGCAACGATGCCTTTGGCGTATGTAACCTGGGTCTCAGTGCCGGGCACGAGTTTGAACTTAGGCATGGTGGCACGCTCCCCGTGGCTGCTCAGGTGATGTATAACCCCATGGGACGTGATTGCTTCTGGGGGGTAAGCGTGGGCTACTACTTCACGTGGGACTGGTAAGGGTCTAAAAAAAAAGAAAAGAAAAAGAGGGTGTGCAATTGCATACCCTCTTTGCTTGTATGTGTATAGGCTTATTGGGCCAGCAGGCTATCAATCGTAGCTACTAAATCGTTGAACTCAGGCTCCACGAATCGGCGGGTGAGCTTTACGATGCGGCCGTCGCGGTCGATGAGTACGTTGCGTGTGATGCCTGACTTGCGCAAGGCATAGCTGGCAAAGACGTCGCCTCGCTCGTCGAGAAGCATGGGGTAGGTGGTGCCCAGTTGAGCGGTGTATGCCTCGACCACTTCGGCGGGCTCCTCGCGGTCTACACCTACGAGCACAAAGCTTGTGTTGTCTTTATGGGGTTGCCATATGCGGCTCTCGATATGGGGCATCTCATTGCGGCAGATGCCACACCAACTGGCGGTGAACTGTAGCATCACGACCTTGCCGCGCAAGGACGAAAGTGTGAACTCTGTGCCGTCGGTGTACTTCAACGTGAAGTCGGGAGCCATATCACCTACCTTTACCAGATATTCGTGCTCGTACACGATCGTGTCTGTCGTTGTGACAGGCTCTGTAATGGGTGCATCGCTCTTCTTGTCGAGATTATTACATGCGGTGATCGTTGCGAGTGCCGCCATCAGTAATGCTGTCTTTTTCATACCTTATTATATATTGTCGGGGTTTGCGTGTTTGCGTTTCTGCGGCGAAATTAGTAAAAATATCGGTATCAGAGGCGTTTTTTGCACGAAAAAATGGTTTGTGGCAGTTAGGGGCCTTCCTTTTTATCATAGTGGTTGGAATTGATGAAGACGGGCAATTTTTTTTGTTCTAATATTTTTGCATCTGCTAAAGATGTTGTATCTTAGCGTCCATAAATATGGAAGATATGGATTTGATCAGTCGTTTTATGCGCTATGTGCGCGTCAATACAGAGTCGGCCGAAGATGCCGGAGTGACGCCCAGTACCCCGGGACAAATGGAGTTTGTGCAGATGTTGCGCACGGAACTGGAGGCTATGGGGCTCGAGGAGATTACCCTTGACGAGTATGGCTACCTGTTTGCCACCTTACCTGCCAATACCTCACGTACGGTACCTACTGTCGGATTTATTGCTCACGTGGATACGAGTCCTGATGTGACAGGCAAGGATGTGAAGCCACGTATCGTGGAGAACTACAATGGCACCGATATCGTGCTATCGACCGAGGAGCATACGGTGCTCTCGACGGAGGAGTTTCCCGAACTGCTGCGCTACGTGGGCAATGACCTCATCGTGACTGACGGACGTACGCTACTCGGTGCCGACGATAAGGCTGGTGTGGCCGAAATAGTGTCGGCCATCGCTTACCTGCAGGCACATCCCGAAATTGAGCATGGAAAGATACGCATAGGATTCAATCCTGACGAAGAGATCGGACTGGGAGCTCATAAGTTTGATGTGAAACTGTTTGGCTGCGACTGGGCTTATACAATGGACGGTGGCGAGGTAGGCGAACTGGAATATGAGAATTTCAATGCTGCTTCGGCTCGCATCACGATTAATGGACGCAACGTGCATCCTGGCTATGCTAAAGGCAAGATGCTCAACTCGATGCGTGTGGCTGCAGAGCTGATGGGTATGTTGCCTAAGAACGAAGTCCCCGAATGTACAGAGGGCTACGAAGGGTTCTACCACTTGGTGGGGCTGAAGGGTGGGGTAGAGCAGACCACACTCAGCTATATCATACGTGATCATAGCGCAGAGATATTCGCTAAGCGCAAGGACTTGATGCAGACGTGTGTGCAGCAACTCAACAAGAAATATGGTGCGGGTACCGCTACGATAGAGCTCACTACGCAGTATGCCAATATGCGTGAGGTGATAGAGCCGATGATGTATGTAGTCGATATCGCCTGTCAGGCTATGCGCGAGGTGGGAGTAGAGCCCAAGATTAAGCCTATACGTGGTGGCACGGACGGTGCGCAGCTCTCCTTCAAGGGGTTGCCTTGCCCTAACATCTTTGCTGGCGGTGTTAACTTCCATAGCCGTTATGAGTTTGTGCCAGTGCAGTCTATGGAAAAAGCTATGATGACCATCGTAAAGATTGCCGAGATAGTGGGCAAGAGGTGATGCCTTCTGACGGCTACCTGTGTGCTTGCAATATATTTTATAAACTCAAAAATGAAGAGAAATGTATAGCGATCCTAAAGATTGTCTCTATTGCCAGAACAATGAGACCCTTCACAATCTGATGATTGAAATCTGTCACCTCCGTGTGTCACGTCTTTTCCTGTTTAAGGAGCAGACCTATCACGGCCGTTGCCTTGTAGCGTATGACAAGCATGTGAACGACCTTAACGAGCTCTCTGATGAGGAACGTAATGCCTTCATGGCCGATGTGGCCCAGGCTACCCGTGCTATGCAGAAGGCTTTCAATCCGGAAAAGATCAACTATGGTGCTTATAGCGACAAACTCTGTCACTTGCACTTTCATCTAGCACCCAAGTATGTCGATGGTCCCGACTATGGAGGTACGTTCCAAATGAACCCTGGCAAGGTGTATCTCTCCGATGAGGAGTATGCCCAGCTTGTCGAGGCGGTAAAGGCTTGTTTGTAACAAGTGCGTTTGCTGAAAGAAGAAAAAACAACTCCCGACTTTCACAATGGAAGTCGGGAGTTTTCTTATAGCATTGTAGGGTAAGGGTTAATCCTGCTCTTCATCGTCATCGTCGTCGAAAAAGAGAAAATCGTCCATGCCGAAGCTCTCGTCGCCAAGGAACTCGTCGAGGTCGCGGCGCTCCTTCTTGGTGGGGCGTCCGGTGCCACGCATGCGGTTGGCAAATCCGCTGATCTTGCTCATCTCCAGTATGTCGTACTGCTCCTTCGGTGTGATGTTCTCCAGCATCTCGGGCACAAGTTTGGCTCCTACACGGTTTTCTATCGGTTTCAGTACACGGAAGGTGTAGGTGATGTGTGGCTTGCGCACACTCACCACATCGCCCTCCTTGATGGTTTTCGAGGGTTTCATCGTTGTGCCGTTCATTGTCACCTGACCCTTCTTGCAGGCATCTGTAGCCATCGAACGGGTCTTATACAGGCGCACGGCCCAGAGCCATTTGTCGATTCTTGCTTCCATGTGTTTAGTTCACCTTTAACCTTTCTTATTATACTGATTCATGGTGATGGTGATACCTGCGAGGCAGAAGCTCTTGACGATGTCGCACGCCGTGGGGAGCTGCTTCTCGATGATGGCCTCATCTTCGGCGCTGAACTTGCCGAGCACAAAGTCGGCCTGCGCACCACGGGGAAAGTCGTTGCCGATACCGAACTTCAGTCGGGCATAGCCTTGACCGATGAGCTGGGCGATGTGCTTCAGTCCATTGTGGCCGCCATCGCTACCCTTGGCCCTCAGTCGCAGGGTGCCGGTGGGCAGTGAGAGGTCGTCGACCACTACGAGCAGGTTCTCGGTGGGGATGTTCTCTTTCTCCAGCCAATAGCGCACGGCATTGCCGCTGAGGTTCATGAAAGTGGTGGGCTTGAGCAGCACGATTTGGGCATTCTTGACACGCATTTGTGCCACGAAGCCGTAGCGCTTGTCCTCCCACACGGCACCTGCAGCGCTGGCAAGGGCATCTACCACACGAAACCCTATGTTGTGACGTGTGCCGTCGTACTCATAGCCCGGGTTGCCGAGGCCTACGATAAGGTATTTCATCTGTTTCTTCCTTTTCTTATAAATGAAAGGGTTGAAAGCTGGGACCTACATCCGCAACCCTCAACCCTTAAGGTTTAATCACTCTCTGATTACTTCTTGCCGTTGGCAGCCTCACGTGAAGCACGTGTAGCAGCTACGCTACATACAACGGTCTGAGCGGGAGTAACGAGCTCGAGACCCTCGAATGAGAGCTCACCTACCTTGATAGACTTGCCGAGGCCAAGCTCAGTTACGTCTACGGTCAACTTCTCGGGGATGTTAGCGTATACAGCCTTCACCTTGATCTTGCGGATAGCCTGCTGAAGCTTACCACCAAGCTTAACACCAGCTGCGAGACCAGTGAGAACGGTGGGAACCTCCATTACGATAGCCTTGTCCTCAACGATCTGGAGGAAGTCCATGTGAAGGATGGTATCCTTAACGGGGTGGAACTGGATGTCCTTCAATACAGCCTTGCACTCAACACCATCGATGGTGAGGTTTACTACATGGATGTCGGGAGTGTAAACGAGCTTGCGTACAGCGTCAGTGGTTACAGCGAAAGCCTTAGCCTCCTTCTCGATTCCGTACAGGATGCAAGGAATACCGTTGTTCTTACGGAGCTCGTTAGTGCTCTTCTTACCTACTTCAGTGCGTGAAGTACCTTTCAAATCAAATGATTTCATGTTTGTTTCTTTTTTTAATGTGTTACTCTAAATTAAGTTCTCTCTCAATTCGCCATCACACGATGTAAGAGCGCCTTCACGAGGTGCTCTACGAAAAGCGGGTGCAAAATTAGTGCAAACCGAGCGAAAATGCAAATTTATTTGCGATTTTCCGAGGTGCAGCCTAATTTCAGGCTACGAAGTAGGCTAAAGGTAGTGCAAACCGAGCGAAACCTTCAAGCTGCGAAGCAGATTAAAATTAGTGCAAACCGAGCGAAACCCACAGTCTGCGAAGTAGACTAAAGGTAGTGCACCAACGCATGAGCAAACAAGAGTCAAGCTCGCTTGAACACTTCCGGCGAACGAGAAGAAAGAAAACAACGTTGATCAGCGTCAATAACGAAAAAGTGAAGAGTACAAGTGGAACGGTGCATGAAACTTCTTTGCAGCAACGTTCAATTCCGAAAGAGCGGAATTCTATGAGGCATTTCCAGGAACTATTCGAAGTCGATTTTGATGTCGATGCCTTCGCTCAGTTCGCTCAATGGCTCCTCGGTGAAATGCATATCGTTCTCAGACGTTGTCTCAGCCTGTATCGGATATCGGTAATCTTCAATCTGATTTTTTTGGATGTATCCGATGGCTTTGCTCAGTGCACCAATGAATTTTGTGAAGTCCTCTTGGTAGAGAAATATTTTGTGCTTTTCGAACGTATAGGGAGTGTCGGGTCCTTCGCCTGTGGCGATTTTCTTGCTTTCTGTGATGGCTAAGAATAGTTCACCCTTTCTGTTGCGTTTTACGTCGAGGTAATAGATGCGCTTGCCGGCCTTGATGGCTTGTGAGTATACGATGTCTTTTTCGTTATCCATAGTTGATCAGATTTTTTGTTGGCGTTTGGGCGTTCGTAATTGTTAATTCGGTTCCAAATTTGAAACTTTTATTTGAAAAATGCAAATAATTAGTGCATTTTTGTTGAAAAAATGACAATATATACAGTTGGGCGAATCCTTTATGTTATGTAGGATATAGTATGACATTATATAATAAGGATATAATAAGGGCTTTCCAAAACCTTGTTTTCGTGTGGAGCAGCACTCCTTTGTGAAGCAAAAGCTTCAGTCGGCGCAACCGACGCTCACCACGTGTCGGCACTAAGTGAAGAAAATGCAGGCCTTTTCTCTACTTTCGCTCGTTGAGATTTGGTATTTCGCTCACCTTGCACTAATTTTGCAAAAAAATTATCATATAGAGTTATGATCAATAGAGTACTTATTAGACTGAAGGTGATTCAGGTTGTCTATGCTTACTATCAGAACGAGGGTAAGACTATAGAGGCTGCAGAGAAGGAGTTGTTTTATAGTTTGTCCAAGGCGTACGATCTGTACAAATACTTATTGTTGCTGATGGTGGAGATTACTCGCTTTGCCGACCGCCGTATCGACAATCGTCGTCACAAGTTGCGTCCTACGTATGAGGATCTCAATCCAAATACTAGATTTATCGACAATGCATTCATGGAACAGTTGGCGCAAAATAAACAATTGGAAGAGTTTGCTGCCAACCAGAAACGTTCATGGGAAGATGAGGGTGATTTTGTGAAACGCTTGTTTAGCCTTGTCGAGGAGACAAAAGCGTATCAGGAGTATATGGCCAAAGAGTCTCTCACTTATGAAGATGATCGCGAACTGTGGCGTAAGTTGTATCGTACAGTGATAGTACAGAACCAGGAGATAGATGAGATATTGGAGGATCAAAGCTTGTATTGGAACGATGATAAGGCTATTGTCGATACCTTCGTGCTGAAGACTATCAGAAAATTTGAACCCGAGAATGGCGCCGAGCAGGAATTGATTCCAGAATATCGTAACGATGAGGATAAGGAGTTTGCCCGTAAATTGTTGCGTAGTGCCATTACGAATGCTGATGCTTATCGTAAGCTGATGGAGAATAATGCCAAGAATTGGGATATGGAGCGTTTTGCTTTTATGGATATCCTAATCATGCAGGTGGCACTAGCCGAAATTTTCTCTTTCCCCTCAATCCCGGTGACGGTGTCGCTCAATGAATATGTTGAGGTTGCTAAGATGTATAGTACACCCAAGAGCGGAAGTTTTATCAATGGTATGCTCGATACAATTGTTAATCAATTGAAAAAAGAAAACAAATTGAACAAGGCATAATTGAATATTGTGTATCTTTGTCGGCAAAAAGAGATAGAAGTTAATTGTAAAATAAATATTAAAATCAAAAAAGTATGTTGTTATTGCAAGCACAAGCGGGAGGCGCAACAGGTATCTTGGCTAATCCTCTTACTATGATTGTATTGATGTTTGTCATCATGTGGTTTTTTATGATTCGTCCCCAGCGTAAGCAGCAGAAAGCTATTGAGGCTTTCCGCAATAGTCTCAGCGCAGGCCAACAGGTGGTGACAAGTAGCGGTGTGTATGGTACTGTGAAGGATATCGTCAATGAGAACGGACGTAGCATTGTGGTGTTGGAAATCGCTCCCAATGTCAAGATAAAGATAGACAAGTCGTCTATATTTGCTGATATGTCGGCAAATGCTCAGCAGCGATAAGAATTGCTTCAAAAATTGTTCTGATGACTAGAAAACAGTCATATCAGCTGCAGAATACTAAACAGTTTGTGAGAAACTTCCTGCGCGTCAACAACAGCGGGGAGTTTCTTGTGTTTTTGTTTTTTCTGTTCATGGCCTTTGTGTTTTGGTATCTGATGACCATGAATGGAGAGTATGAAATGACCTATTCTACCAAGCTCAAACTTAAGAATGTACCAGAGGATATGTTGGTGATAGTGCCGCTTCCTGAACGGATTGATGTGGTGCTTAGGGATAAGGGAGACAAATTGGTGGAATATAAGACTCGCGGGAAATTGAAGGAGCTGGTGGTCGATTATCGACAGTATGCCAATGTGAAGGGGCGTACGGCTATCTATGGCGGGGAGCTGAACAAACTGTTCTCTTCTCGGTTGGCTTCGTCTACGGAGATTGTCTCCTTCTCGATGGATACATTGCAGTACTATGTGGCTTCATCAGAAGGAATGAAGGTGCCTGTAAAGGTTAATGGAAGTATTGAACCAGCCAGGCACTATGCTGTCAGTCGTGTAGAATTGCAGCCCGATAGTGTTACTGTGTATGCTTCGCAGGTCTATTTGGATTCTCTTAAAGTCGTATATACACCAGAAGTGCATTACGAAAATCTGACAGATTCGGTGAATACGATATTGACGTTGAATGCTGGAGTGCGTGGTGTGAAGATTGTGCCTTCTGAGGTTCAGCTCGGTGTGGCGGTAAGTCCATATGTGACCAAGAGTGTAGAGGTCCCTATTGCGGGATATCTCTTCCCTTATGGGGTCTCGATCAAAACTTTTCCATCAAAGGCCAGGGTGACTTTTCGTGTCAGCTTGGAGGATTATGCATGGGTGTCGGCTGAGGACTTTGCCTTGCAAGTGCCTTATTCGCAGATTATGGACAATGTGTCAGGCAAGGTGGTCCCACGTTTGGAAACGTACTCAGACAAGGTGCACGATGTCAAGGTAGAACCGTCTGAGGTGGATTATTTGCTTGAAATTAGTGTGTTGTCATCAGGTATATAATTAGTACTTATAGATATGTCTCAGCGTCCGTATAAGATAGCGATTGTTGGAGGGATAGGAAGCGGAAAGTCTGTAGTATCGCGCTTGTTGCGCTTGCTTGGAATACCTGTTTATGAATGTGATGCCGAAGCAAAGCGCTTGATGAATGTGAATGAATCTTTGCGCTTGGCATTGACGAATGCTGTTGGTTGTGAGGCTTATGGATCTGATGGCCGTCTGGACCGTCGCTATTTGGCGAACTATATGTTTGGTCATGCCGATCGTGTGGCTTTGGTCAATAGCATTGTGCATCCTGTGGTACGCAATGATTTTAGAGAATGGGCGCAACGTATGGGAGATCCGGTTGTTGCGGTAGAGACAGCTATTCTTTTTGAGTCGGGATTAGATGCCGATGTGGATGCCATACTGTTGGTATATGCGCCTGAAAAACTCCGGGTCGAGCGTGCTATGCGGCGTGATGGTGCCGATGAGGCGTCGGTGCGTAGGCGTATGGAGAACCAAAGAAAGGATGAGGAACTGATGTCACTGTCTACTTATATTATCTATAATGACGATACCGAATCTGTCATAGCTCAAGTAAAGTCGGTTTTGGAAGATATAAATGAAAAAAGGAGATAGGCTGTAATTTTTTTCGCTATATCTTTTTCAATTTGTCTATAATGTTTATTTTTGCATCCCAATTAAATAGAAATAGGTAAAGTAAATTTTATAAACCATTAAAAGAAGTAAAACTATTATGCTTAAAACAATTTTAACTATTGCCGGAAAGCCTGGCTTATATAAGCTTGTATCAAACGGACGTAATATGATTATTGTTGAGACTGTAGATGCAAACAAGAAGCGTGTGCCTGTTCATGGTATGGACAAGGTCGTTTCGCTTGGTGATATAGCAATGTATACGGATGACGAAGAGGTTCCCTTGTGGCAGGTGCTTGATAGCGTTAAGACCAAGTGTGATGGCGTGGCTTGTAGCATTGATTACAAGAAGGCTACCAATGAGGAGTTGGCTGATTTTTTTGCAGAGGTGTTGCCTAACTATGATCGCGATAGAGTATATATGTCTCATGTGCGTAAACTGATTCAATGGTACAATCTTCTTGTTGAAGCGGGTATGACCGATTTTGTCCCTGAGAATATAGAAGAAAGTGATGAGGTAAATGCTTAATGAGGCTTTTATGAAAAAAATGTTTGGCGTATTTGCCTTTGTGGGCATGATGTCTTCATGTGGAAGTGTCTTGACCTTGAATAATGCATATACCTCTCCTGCTGCTGAGAAATCTGAGGTGTCGGTGCAGCCGCAGACTGTAGAGGCATCTGATAATACAGGAACAGCGTTGTTGGGTGGCTTGCTGAGCTCGTTGGCGGGCAATGGCTCTACTGCCGCCAATGATGATGGGACGGCATTGACTACAGGTGGTGTGGTGTCGGGTTTGTTGGGATCGATTCTCAATGCTTTCACTACCGTTGACGAGAATACGATTGTTGGTACTTGGAAGTTCAAGGGATCGGCATTCGTTTTTGAGAGCGAGAATGCATTGGCTACTCTTGGTAGTGATGCCGTTGCTGCACAGGTGGAATCCAAAGTAGATCAATATTTGGCTAAATATAACATTAAGGCGGGCGTGTGCTCCATCACCTTTAACAGCGATGGAACCTATGTGTTTACAGCTGGCGAGCGTTGTGTGAATGGTACCTATGAACTCAATGCTGATACCAAGGAATTGAAAATGACTTTCGGCATGTTTGCAACTACGGCCTTCCTTGTGTATGATGCAGGAACGATAAATATTGTATATCAGAGCGATGCCCTTTTGCGTGTCCTTAAGGCGGTAGGTTCGATGAGCAATAATGCAACTTTTGCTCTGCTCAATACCTTGTTGGGCCAGTACGACGGCTTGCGTATAGGTATGGCATTTGCTAAATGATATTGTGATAAGATATAAATGGATGAGAGAAGAGGGCTTAGGCTCTCTTCTCTTTTTTTGTAGAGGATAGGGCCTATTTCTGTGATTTTGCGGAAAATATCTTAATAAGTTTTTCTAATTGTTATAAAATATTGGAACTGACTTTATGTTTTGCGTGTTTATTATTATCTTTGCTGTTACTTTGTAAGTAAAAAAGCATAAATATGAAATTATTGTTAGGAGATGAGGCCGTAGCGTTAGGAGCTATACATGCTGGAATAAGTGGTGTGTATGCGTATCCGGGTACGCCATCGACCGAGATTACTGAATATATACAGGCTCATGCGCTGGAAGTGCGTAGCCGCTGGTGTACGAATGAGAAGACGGCTATGGAGGCTGCCTTGGGTATGTCGTATGCCGGTAAGCGCTCGCTCGTGTGTATGAAACATGTGGGTATGAATGTGGCTGCCGATGCGTTTGTCAACTCGGCCATTACGGGTGTGAATGGTGGACTCGTAGTATTGGCCGCCGATGACCCCTCGATGCACTCATCGCAGAATGAGCAGGATTCGCGATTCTATGGCAAATTTGCCATGATCCCTATTATGGAGCCGTCGTCGCAACAGGAGGCATATGATATGATGCCTTATGCCTATGCGCTGTCTGAAGAGTTGAAACTTCCTGTACTCATGCGTGTGGTGACACGCTTGGCCCACTCGCGTGCTGAGATTGCAGTGCGTGAGCCGCTGAAGCAGAAAACGCTCTGCCCCGATAATGAGCGTACGCATTGGGTGCTGCTCCCGGGTAATGCTCGACGCCAGTATGCAACATTGGTGGAGAAGCAAACGCAGCTACTTGTGTCGTCTGAGGAGTCGGCCTATAATAAATCAGAAATCATAAATCAGAAATCCAAGTTGGGTGTCATCGCTTGTGGCATTGCCTATAACTATGTAATGGAGAACGAACCCCAGAAACGAGGAGTTCCCGTGCTGAAGGTTTCTCAATATCCGCTTCCGGAGAAGATGATAACCGACTTTGCCGCTCAGTGCGAGTCGCTGCTCATTGCCGAGGACGGTCAGCCCATGGTGGAGGAGCAGGTGAAGGCATTGCTTGGTGCAGACTATCCCGTTAGGGGACGTCTGACAGGTGAACTGCCGCGTATGGGCGAGCTTACTCCCGATAGTGTGGGCGAGGCGCTTGGGGTGAAGGTCGAACAACCCTATGTCCAGGCGCAGCATGTGATGCCGCGCCCGCCAGCCTTGTGTCAGGGATGTGGACATCGTGATGTATACGATGCTCTCAATAAGGTGGCTGCCGAATATCCCGATGCACGCATCTTTGGTGATATTGGCTGTTATACGTTGGGCGCATTGCGTCCCTTCCGAGCTATCGACAGCTGTGTGGATATGGGCGCCTCTATCACAATGGCTAAAGGTGCGGCGGATGCAGGACTGCATCCAGCCATCGCGGTTATCGGTGACTCTACCTTCACGCATTCGGGTATGACTGGCTTGCTCGATGC
>JAZRMG010000182.1:0-4687 GCA_045647345.1 Bacteroidaceae bacterium
GTCGGCAATCTGCTGGATGGTCATCGTGGTGGACGAGAGCAGGGCCTTACACTCGGTGATGACGTATTGCTCAATGAAGTCGAGCGCGGGGATGCCGTTCTTCTCCTTCACCACCGAGGAGAGGTACTTGACCGTCACGCACAGCTCATCGGCATAGAACGACACGTCGCGCGAGGTGCGGAAGTGGCGGTGCACGAGTTGCGTGAATCGTGCATAGAGTTCGTCCTTGCGGCCCGACGGCCCGTCGAGCGAGGGGTGCTTGGTGTTGGAGAAGCCGTAGAACACGGCCAGCGTGAGGTGCTTGGCGGCCTCGAGCTTGTAGGCTGTCTGTCCACGGCGCATGAGGTCGAGCAGCATCTGCACGTAGAGGTTGTAGACATACACCACGTCGCTCCCCTCCTGCAGGGCATTGTCGAGGATCGAGGTGCGCAATGGGTGCACACGGTCGGTGTTGAGAAACATATTGTCCGTGAAGCCCTTCGAGTAGACCAGCGCCTTGTACTCCAGGTCGTCGGAGTGCTCGTGATACTGGTAGGTGGTGTCGGCCAAGATGGTGAGTACGGCAGGCGCCTTCACCGTGTACTCCTTCATGCCCACCGACACGCGCACCCAACCTTTGTCGTAGATGATCATCGTGGTGACGTCAACCTTGAAGCAGCCCGTCGGGAGATCCAGCATGGGGTGCTGGGGGATGACGATGACATCATTGCCGATGCGGTAGTTGGCAGGAGTGATGTCGTTGATACGCTCGCGCCAGCGGAGATAAGGGATTGTCTGTGCCATGATTCTATCCGTACAAATAATGTTCGCAAATGTACAAATAATTCTCCATCCCCTCGGCTTAAATTTCGTTAATAAAGGATATTCGTGCCAATAGCGAGGATTTTCTGACCAATTATTAAGGTTGGGGACACATATACTATCAACATCTAAAGCCAACACGCCACAAGGTAGCCAAGCCGTAACTCGGCTGGCATCGCCGACAACTTCTGAAAACCTAAAAAGAATAAAAAACAAGAGAAATATGGCTTGCGGCTTGGTGGTTTGAAATATTGTTCGTACTTTTGCGAACAAAATAAACAATTACCATACAATGGCAAACAAAGATTACACCATCAAGCAGGAGTTGGTAGCCCGCTTCGCCAAGGCGATGGGGCATCCGGCACGCATAGCGATACTGCAGTTCCTGGCCAAGCAGGACACCTGCTACTTTGGCGACATACACGAGGAGTTGCCCATAGCCAAGGCTACCGTGTCGCAGCACCTCAAGGAGCTGAAGGAGGCGGGACTGATACAAGGTGAGGTGGAGGCGCCCAAGGTGAGGTACTGTATCAATCGGGACAACTGGCAACTCGCACGAGGACTCTTCGGCGAGTTCTTCGACCACCCTGCATGCAAGAAAGAGGGCTGCTGCGAATGACAGCCTCTTTTTTTAGATATAATGTTCGTTATTTTACGAATTACAAACAATCACTATGATATGTATATGAGAAGAGTTCTATTCATGCTTACCCTATGCTTGGGTATGGGGGCTTGCTCGAACGGTACGGGCAAGGCCACGGCTCACCAGGAGCCGACAAGGAGTGACGTGGTGGAGGTGCTTTACTTTCACGGTGCGAGACGCTGTGCCACTTGTATGGCTATCGAGGCGAACACCCGAGAGGTGATCGAGTCGGCCTATGCCGAGGAGTTGAAATCGGGCAGACTGCTCTTTCGTTCGGTAGACATCTCGGAGGAGAGGGCTATCGCTGAGAAGTACGAGGTCAGTTGGTCGTCGCTTATTATCGTCGACTATGACAAGAGTGGTAAGGAGCGCGCGACCGACCTCACCGAGTTTGCCTTTGGCCATGCCCGCAAGGCTCCCGAGGAATTCAAGGCTGGCTTGTCGGAACGGATAACAGAACGGCTAAACAACTGAGACGATGGAGTGGCTACAATCATTGCTGGATAGTTCCACGACACCTGCTGTGACGGCATTTCTCCTTGGGTTGCTCACGGCTCTATCTCCTTGTCCGTTGGCTACCAATATTGCTGCCATCGGCTACATCGGCAAGCACATCGATAGCCGTCGAGGGATGTTCGTGCAAGGGTTGCTCTATACATTGGGGAGAGTGGTTGCCTACACGCTGCTTGGTGTGGTGTTGATCATCGTCGTGCGGAGTGGGGCAAGTGTGTTTGGCATTCAGAAATTCATTGCCACCTATGGCGAGATGATGCTTCCCCCTGCCTTGCTGCTCATCGGTCTGTTTATGCTCTTTGGCGACCGACTGCGCCTGCCATCGCTTGGCATGGGCGACAGGGGCGAGCGGCTTGCCCGCCGGGGAGGCGTAGGGGCGCTGCTGCTGGGCGTGCTCTTTGCCCTGGCCTTTTGCCCCACGAGCGGCGTGTTCTACTTCGGTATGCTGATACCGATGTCGGCTACCGCGACGATGGGTTACCTGCTCCCTGTGCTCTTTGCCCTTGCAACTGCTCTTCCCGTGCTCGTCGTGGCGTGGATATTGGCCTTCAGCGCAGGACAGATAGGGGTGGTCTATGGCAAGATGCAAGCCATACAGCGGTGGCTCAATATTGTAGTGGGCGTGCTCTTCATCGGGATAGGGATATATTATTGTGTAACGATTTATTTATAGCAAACTATGGAAGTAAAAGTATTGGGTCCGGGTTGCGCCAAGTGTAAGACAACCTATGCTACTGTCGAGAAGGTCATCAGGGACAACGGCCTCGATGCCACGCTCACCAAGGTGGACGACATCGTGGAGATGATGAGGTACAACATCCTCTCCACCCCTGCCGTTGTCATCGACGGGGTGGTGAAGGTCAAGGGATATGTGCCGAGTGAAAAGGAGGTTAAAGCACTGTTAGGACTATGATACAGCGATTTGCCGATTGGCTGGTCTATGACCTCTTTGCCCTCGATGCCGCCAGCCCCTTAGGGACGGCTGTCAACTTCTTCTTCTACGACAGCATCAAGATCATCATCCTGCTCTTCAGCATCAGTTTCGTGATGGGCATCATCAATGCCTACTTCCCCATCGAGCGCCTGCGCCAGTACCTCGCCACACACAGGCTCTATGGTCTGGACTACTTCTTGGCCGCCCTGTTCGGAGGCATCACCCCCTTCTGCTCCTGCTCCTCGGTGCCGCTGTTCATCGGCTTCGTCAGGGGCGGCATACCCCTGGGTGTGACGCTCACCTTCCTCATCGCCTCGCCCCTGGTGAGCGAGGTGGCGGTGGCCATGTTTCTCGGCTCGTTCGGTGTCAAGGCCACGCTCATCTACATCATCAGCGGCACGGTGCTGTCGATGATAGCCGGCTACATATTGAGCCGTATGCACCTCGAACCCTACCTGAGCGATTGGGTGAAGGCTGCGCAGGCACAATCATCAGCGCAGAGCGAGCGATGGGAGGCCGCCAGGACCCCCTTCATCCGTCGTCTGCCCATCATCACGCGCGAGTCGTGGGGCATCGTGCGGGGCGTGCTGCTCTACATCCTCATCGGCATAGGCATCGGGGCAGCCATGCACGGCTATGTGCCCGAGGGCTTCTTCGAGCAGTACCTCTCGGCAGACAACTGGTGGAGCGTGCCGCTGGCCGTGGTGCTTGCCGTACCCATCTATGCCAATGCAGCGGGCATCGTACCCATCATCGAGGTCTTCGTGGCCAAGGGCATCCCCCTCGGCACCGCCATCGCCTTTATGATGGCTATCATCGGCCTCTCCATCCCCGAAGCCACGATGCTCAAGAAGGTGATGACATGGCGCCTTATCGGCATCTTCTTCGGCGTGGTCACCATGCTGATTGTTCTATCTGGTTATCTATTCAATTGGATGTTATGAAAGTATTGATTCTATGCACAGGCAACAGTTGCCGGAGTCAGATGGCCCACGGCTTCGTGCAGTCGTTCGCCCCCGAGTGGGAAGTGCGCTCGGCAGGCACTCACCCCGCCTCGCAGGTCAACGCCCTGGCCATCGAGGCCATGCGCGAGGTAGGCATCGACATCTCCTCGCACACCCCCAAGAGCGTGACCGACTATCTGGACGAGCCGTGGGACTATGTGATCACCGTCTGTGGCGGAGCCAACGAGACCTGCCCCACCTTTGTGGGTAACGTAGGCCATCGCCTCCACATAGGCTTCGACGACCCCTCCGATGCCACAGGCAGCCACGACCACGTGATGAGCGAGTTCCGCCGCGTACGCGACGAGATCAGGCTCGCCTTCGCAGCATTCTGTACGGAGAGGCAGTAACACTGCATCTCCAGCAACATCTAAAGCCAACACGCCGCAAAGCACCTTCGTGTGCTCTGCGGCGTGCATTGTCTTATGCTCTTGTCTTAATATGTAGTGCTACAACACCTCTGCTATCGGTGCCACTTACCCGCGCTTGCGGTAGGTGAACGATGCCAGGGTGGCAAAGATGAGAGCGAAGGTTGCAAGGGCGAGGTAGCTGCCCGAGAGTTCAACTATGGTAGTGCCACGCAGGTATACGGCTCGCATAATCTCGACCATATAGGTGGGCGGCAGCAGATGGGTGAAGTGCTGGACCCAAAGGGGCATGCTCTCGATAGGGGTCATGAGGCCGCTGAGGAGGATGAAGGAGAGCACGATGAAGAGCATGAGAAACATGGTCTGCTGCATGGTGTCGGAGAGGTTTGCGATGATGACGCCTATGCTGGACATGACGATGATG
>JAZRMG010000183.1:0-10926 GCA_045647345.1 Bacteroidaceae bacterium
GGTGCGGTTGGTGACGTTGTTGATGAAGGCGCGGTCGTGGCTCACGAGCACTACGGCCTTGCCGTTGCGGGCAAGGAAGTTCTCGAGCCACTGTATGCTCTCGATGTCGAGGTGGTTGGTGGGCTCGTCGAGCAGGAGCACATCGGGGTGCTGCAAGAGGAGCTTGGCCAGCTCGATACGCATGCGCCATCCGCCCGAGAACTCGGAGGTGGGGCGGTCGAAGTCTTCGCGACGGAAGCCGAGGCCCACGAGGGTCTGCTCCATCTCGGCATGGTAGTTGGCACCACCGATGAGTTGGAAGCGCTCGTTCTCGCGGGTGAAGCGGTCGATAAGTTCGTGATACTCCTCACTCTCGTAGTCGGTGCGCTCGGCCATCTCGGTGGCCAGGGCATCGAGCATGGCTTTCTGCTCGCTGATGTGGGCAAAGGCCTGCTCGGTCTCCTCACGCACGGTGCGCTCGTCGGTGAGCTTCATCACCTGGGGAAGGTAACATACCGATATGCCCTTGGGCATGCTCACCGTACCGTCGGTAGGCTGCTGCATGCCGGCCAGGATCTTGAGCATGGTGCTCTTGCCTGCACCGTTCTTGCCTACGAGGGCGATGCGGTCTTTGGGGTTGATGATATAACTGACTCCTTGAAACAGTGGCGTAGCGCCAAACTCGACCTTTAGATTCTCGATACTTATCATAATGGCTGCAAAATTACGCATTAAAATTGACAATCGTTGATTGATGATTGATATTTTTACTGTACATTTGCACATAACAACAATAAAATCCAAATCCTATGAAGAAACTATTATGCATGTGGGTCACACTGACGATGTGTGTCATCGGATGGGCACAAAACCAAATACACCAGAGCGATGTGCGCTTTGTGGCCGTGCCTGACCATGCCGATTGGAACTACCGCACGGGAGAGAATGCACACATCGACCTGCAAGTGCTTGCCTATGGAGTACCTTATGATGGTGCAGAGGTAAGCTACGAGATTGGGGCCGAACTGCTGCCTGCCGATACCAAAGGCTCATTGACATTGAAGAACGGACGTGCTACCCTACAGATAGGGACAATGAAGAAGCCTGGATTCCGCGATTGCCGCTTCACGGTGAAGCATGGTGGCAAGCAATACAAGCATCACGTGAAGGTCGCCTTCTCACCCGAGAAGATAGTGCCCACAGTGAAGATGCCTGCCGACTTCGAGGAGTTCTGGACACGCACCAAGGAGGAGGCCGCCAAATGTCCCATGACGGTGGAGCGTACCTTCGTGCCCGAATACAGTAACGAGAAGGTCGATTGCTACCTCATCAAACTGCAATGCTACCGCAAGGGACAATATGTATATGGCTACCTCACCCAGCCCAAGGCCATGGGCACCTATCCCGTAGTGTTCAACCCGCCCGGTGCAGGCATCAAGCCCATGGACCCGTTCAAGACAATGTACTTTGCCGAGAACGGCATCATCTGTTTCAATATGGAAATTCACGGCATACGTCCCAACCTCGATGCTGCTACCTACAAAGAGGTAAGCGCCGCATTCGGCAATGGCAACAACAGCTATCTGGTCAATGGCCTCGACAATCGGGATAACTACTATATGCGCAAGGTATATATGGCTTGCTTGCGTGCTCTCGACTACCTCACTTCGCTCCCCGAATGGGACGGCAAGAACCTCATCGCACAGGGCGGTAGCCAGGGAGGAGCCTTGGCCATCATCACGGCTGGCCTCGACAAGCGCATCACCCAATGTGTGGCCAATCACCCTGCCTTGAGCGACATGGAGGGCTATCTTCACGACCAATGTGGTGGTTATCCTCACCTGACCAAATACAATGAACAATTGACCAAAGAGAAAGTTAAAGTATTAGCCTACTACGATGTGGTGAACTTTGCCAAGCAGCTTACCGTGCCTACCTACCTCACGTGGGGCTACAACGACAACACCTGCCCTGCCACCACAAGCTATGCCGTATACAACAGCATCACAGCACCCAAGGAAGCGCTCATAACCCCCATCAACGAGCATTGGGTGTCGACAGAGACAAGGCACAACCAGATGTATTGGATAAAAGATCATCTAAAATGAAGTTTTTTTGAAAAAATGTCGCACAAATGTGCGAGTTTATAAAAAAACGATTAACTTTGCACTCAACAAAGATGAATTTGTAAGCAATGCACAACTTTGGCTTTACATATTATACCTATTTTTACTTTTACTTTAGCACGAAGTAGAGCGGGATAGGCTATGTAACAGCAAATAGTTATGTAAGATATATAATAAAGATACACGCAAGTCCCGCTCAGCAATGGCGGGACTTACTTATTAAATATATAAAAGGAATATGAACGAAGCAAGCAAGACATACACCATACAGCCTGCCGACCGACTCGCCTCGGTGAGCGAATATTACTTCTCGCGCAAACTCAAGGAGGTGGCAGCCATGAACGCCGCAGGAAAGGACGTGATAAGCCTAGGCGTAGGAAGTCCCGACATGCCACCATCGGAAGAGACCGTAGAAACGCTCTGCACCGAGGCACACAACCCCAATGGGCACGGCTACCAGCCCTATGTGGGCATACCCGAACTGCGCGAAGCGTTTGCCCGATTCTATAAACGTTGGTACGATGTGGAGCTCGACGCCAAGACGGAGATACAGCCCCTCATAGGCTCCAAAGAGGGTATACTGCACGTGACACTGGCCTTCGTGAACCCAGGCAATCAGGTGCTCGTACCCAATCCCGGCTACCCCACCTACACCTCGCTGAGCCGCCTGCTCGGAGCTGAGGTGGTGCACTACGACCTCAAGGAAGAGAATGGTTGGATGCCCGACTTTGACGCACTGGAGCGTATGGACCTAAGCCGTGTGAAGCTCATGTGGACCAACTACCCCAACATGCCTACTGGTGCCAATGCCACGATGGAGCTGTATGAGCGTTTGGTCGACTTTGCCCGCCGCAAAGGTATCGTCATCGTCAACGACAACCCCTACAGCTTCATCCTCAACGACCATCCCCTGAGCATCCTCTCCGTAGAGGGAGCCAAGGAGTGTTGCATCGAGTTCAACTCCATGAGCAAGAGCCACAACATGCCCGGTTGGCGTATCGGCATGATAGCTGCCAACGCCACCTTCATCAGCTGGATACTCAAGGTGAAAAGCAATATCGACAGCGGTATGTACCGCGCCATGCAGCTGGCCGCCGTGAAAGCACTAGATGCCGAGGCCCACTGGTACGAAGGCAACAATGCCAACTATGCCTCGCGCCGCAAGACTGCTGGTGAGATTATGGATGCCTTAGGGTGCACCTACGACAAGAACCAGGTGGGCATGTTCCTTTGGGGCCGCATCCCCGACCACTACGCCGATGTGGAGGAACTCACCGAACGTATACTGCATGAAGCCCGTGTATTCATCGTGCCCGGCTTCATCTTCGGCAGCAATGGTAGCCGATATATTCGCATTTCATTATGCGCAAAGAGTGAGCAATTGAACGAAGCATTGATTAGAATAAAAAAGATAATATAAGATGAATTTACAGCCAATCAAACTCGCAGGTATCGAGGACAAGCGTCCTCTCGTGATAGCCGGTCCGTGCAGTGCCGAGACCGAAGAACAAGTGATGAACACCGCCACCCAACTTTCCAAGAAGGGTGTCAAGATATTCCGCGCAGGCATCTGGAAGCCACGCACCAAGCCCGGTGGCTTTGAAGGCATCGGCACCGAAGGCCTCGGATGGCTACAGCGTGTGAAGCGCGAGACAGGCATGTATGTGACCACCGAGGTAGCCACTGCCAAGCATGTAGAAGAGGCCCTGAAGGCTGGCGTAGACATCCTGTGGATAGGTGCACGCACCTCGGCCAACCCCTTTGCCATGCAGGAGATTGCCGACTCACTGAAGGGAGTTGACGTGCCCGTATTTGTAAAGAATCCCGTGAACCCCGACCTCGAACTGTGGATTGGCGGCATGGAGCGCCTCAACAATGCAGGTATCACCCGCCTGGGTGCCATACACCGCGGATTCAGCACCTATGAGAAGAAGATCTACCGCAACCTGCCCCAGTGGCACATCCCTCTCGAGCTGCGCCGTCGCTACCCCGACCTGCCCCTCCTGTGCGACCCCAGCCATATTGGCGGTAAGCGCGAACTCATCGCTCCGCTGTGCCAGCAGGCCATGGACCTCAACTTCGACGGACTCATCATCGAGAGCCACTGCACACCCGACAAGGCATGGAGCGACGCTTCACAGCAGGTGACTCCCGACTCGCTCGAATACATCCTCGAGATGCTCGTCATCCGCGCCGAGACACACAGCACCGAAGACCTCGGACAACTGCGCAAACAAATCGATGCATGCGACGACAGCATTATCCAAGAATTGGCCAAGCGTATGCGTGTAGCCCGCGAGATTGGTATGTTCAAGAAGGAACACGGCGTCACCGTATTCCAGAACAACCGCTACAACGAGATTCTAGAGAAACGTGCCAAGCAAGGCGAACAGTGCGAGATGAGCGGAGACTTCATGAAGAAAATCTTCGAAGCCATCCACGAGGAATCGGTGCGCCAACAGATGGAAATCATTAACAATTAAGCCCATTCTCTATGAAGATACTGATTCTCGGAGCCGGCAAGATGGGCTCCTTCTTTACCGACCTGCTCAGTTTCCAGCACGAAACAGCAGTGTATGACATCGACCCACAACGCTTGCGCTTTGTGTACAACACGTGCCGCTTCACCACATTGGACGAGATACGCGAGTTTCGCCCCGAGCTCGTCATCAATGCCGCTACGGTGAAGTACACCATCGAGGCATTCAAGCAGGTGATACCCGCCCTGCCCAAGGACTGCATACTGAGCGATATCGCCTCGGTGAAGACGCAGCTGCCCGACTTCTACCGCGAGAGTGGTTTCCGCTTTGTGAGTACACACCCTATGTTTGGCCCCACCTTCGCCAGCCTCAGCAACCTGAGCAATGAGAATGCCATCATCATCAGCGAGAGCGACCACTTGGGTAAGGTGTTTTTCAAGGATTTATACCAAAACCTCGGGCTCAACATCTTCGAATACACCTTTGATGAGCACGATGAGACCATGGCCTACTCGCTCTCTATCCCCTTCGTGAGTACCTTTGTCTTTACTGCCATCATGAAGAAACAGGAGGCACCAGGCACGACCTTCAAGAAACACATGGCCATTGCCAAAGGGCTGCTCAGTGAAGATGACTATCTGCTGCAAGAGATTCTCTTCAACCCCCGCACACCAGGTCAGGTGGAGAACATACGTCGCGAGCTTAAGGAGCTGCTGCAGATTATTGAGGATCGTGATGCTGAAGGTATGAAAAAATACCTGACGAAGATACGTGCTAAGATAGAGTAAGGAAAAACCATCACTGCTATAAGCAAATAAAGCGGATCACAATCCGCTTTATTTTTTGTATTCACTCCATCACATACACTTCATCGAGGATGATGTGAGGATCAAGGGCTTCAATGGTCAACGTATGATTGCCTCCAGCAATGGCACCGAACGGCAACGGACACAGCGCAAGATTACGCTTCACATTACGTTTCCAGGTTTCGCTACGGCCATAGGTCGCGATATTGAACACTTCGGTAGACTTCCCGTTGAACGTCACCTTGACACGCAACTGGCTGCTCTGCACCGGATGGTTGGGCACAAAGGCAAGCACGAGAGAATCGGCAGCACCTACGGAGAGCTGCAGCGGTTGCCCTACCCTGAGCGGTACTGCCTGGCGGCTATATCCAAGTTCAGAAACTGCACCTTCGCGGTTCCACTTGAGCGGAGTAGCTATCGTGTATATTTCGTGTTCCAACACTCCCTCATACATACCGCGTGGAACGGTGTCGTATGCAGCCAGGTTGCGCGGATGATAGTTCATCATCCTGTTCCACTTACCATCGGCCATTACCTCATTGTATTGCTTGGTACTATTCACTATCAATTGATGGTTATCATCGGCCATGCACCAATACTCTTCACCAGCGCCATGCCGTGCCAACTGGGCATAGCACCATTTATGATTCATGTTGGCAGCCGCCTTTACGGGGTATTCAATGAGCTGATACCACACATCGGCATGTGGCGTATTTTCATAGTCGGCCAAGCGGTCACATTCATCGGTCAACGCCTTATAAGCTTCGATGCGGCTACGAACAAACTGCTCACTCCAAGGTAGCGAAGTGGGCCGTTTGTATTTGGGGTTGCTCTCCTCAGTACGCGTATGAGCCATAAACTCCGGACGGCGCACATAGGCCAAGTGGTAGTAATCCATCATAAGGTCGGTAAGTGCATCAGCACGACGTTCGCCAAACTCTCGTGACATAAACTGCTCCATATGTCCGCGTACACCTTGTGCTCTTACCCATTCAGGATCCCATGCGATATCCATAAACAGCTCGGTCAGATACTCGGCAGGTTTAATATCGCCCACATTGAGCACCCACATATTTCGGTTATCAGCATCGTAGGCTCTAAGCAACTCTGTCGTCATCAGTGCCGGATGTGTAGAGGGAAGCCACAGATAGTCGTGCGGGCGGCCCCAGTACGACACATGGTAGTAGAGACCATGCCCACCACTGCGAAGTCGCTCCACCGAATCGGGCAAGTGACGTATATATCCATAGTTATCATCGCACCACATCAGGGTAATATCATCGGGAACTTCAAGCCCAGAGTTATAGATATCGAGCACCTCTTTATAGGGGATAAACACTTGCGGGATATGGACAAGATGACTATCGACCAATTCTGCCAGCATCGCCCGTTGGTCGGCCAGCACTTGGGTGAGCACCGTGCGCTGTTCATCGATGGTCTTGGCACCATTCATGCGACCGTCATGCACGCCACGCATGCCGAGGGTATAGATGATGGGGGTCTCGGCAACCTCCTCCACACGCTCACGCCAGAAGCGCTTCACCTCCTCACTATTGTTCACGTAGTCGTACTCTCCCACTCCACTCACGCGCCACTCACCATTAGTGTTGCGTGCCATAGGCTCACAGTGCGAGGCTCCCATATAGATACCATATTTCTCTGCCATCTCGCGATTGCCCTCTACGAAAAAGAAAGGCACCGTGCACTCATGCATGGCAGGCCAGCAAGTGTTGGCACGCAGACGTAACAACAATTCGAAGATTCGCGCATAGGTCTTCGGTCCCAACTCGCCACGTCGAGTACCCTTATCGTAGGTTTCGTTGGCCCAAGGCACAAGAGCAAAGTCCTCGTCATTGAGAAAGATACCGCGATAACGTACAGCCGGATAGCATATCTTCTCAAAGGCATCTACCACCCATCGCTTACGGGGTGCTATGGGGCTATCGGCCCACCACTCCCAAGGCGATACGCCCATCAGTCGCGAGAGTTCCATCAAACCATAGGCTGTACCACGAGCATCGCCACCAATGACAAACATCCTCATAGCTCCATCAACATCCTTGGCTGCCAGATAGAAACTCTCGGGGTGTGTAGTCAGCGAGTCGGCTTGTATGCCAAGAAGTGCTATCAGCGAATCAGCTTTATCCACTCCACACGTAGTCACTATAATCTGAGGAGTTGCACTTAACACGCTCTCTGAAGAGACCAATCGCAAAGTGTCGCCAAACACGCTGAGATAATCATGGCCGACTAACTCAACTGCAGTATGCACTACTTGTGACTCATCAGACAAGAGTAGCAATGTAGCAGGTGTGCCACGCTCAACCACAAACGCTTGCTTTTCTGCACAAGCCACCACTGGCAGACACATCAAGAAAAGATAGAACAACTTTTTCATAACAATAAAGCCATATTATTCTTCCATTATATACCACAAAAAAAATAAATCATCCACACTGCTGCTTTGCTAAAGAGACGACACTGCTGCTTCGAGTCGATGCATCGCCTCCTCGATGACACTGCGCGGACTTGCCGCATTGAGCCGCATGAAGCCCTCGCCTTCAAACATGGCACCGTCATTGAGTGCCAGATGTGCCTTATCAACGATAAGCGCATTTAGTTCTGCTTGTGAAAGTCCCAGCTTGCGGAAGTCGAGGAAGACGAGATACGATGCTTGCGGACGTATCATGCCCACTTGAGGCAATGAGGTTTCAAGATAGCGCTCCATATAGTCGATATTGCCCTGCACATATGTGAGCATCTCATCGAGCCATTCAGTACCATGCGAATAGGCAGCAGCTACACTGATAAAAGCAAAGGCATGCCCGAGGTTGAGTTCGCTATGTTCGAGATGACGATGGAACCGCTCGCGCAGCGCCTCATTGCAGATGATGCTATACGATGAGGTGAGACCAGCCATATTGAAAGCCTTGCTGGGCGACATCAGCGTAATGCTACATTCAGCCGCCTCGGCCGACACCTTAGCAAAGGGCACATGCTGGTAAGGCGGCAAGGTAAGGTCGGCATGTATCTCGTCAGATACAACGATAACGCCCTCGCGATGACAGATTTCAGCAATACGGCATAATTCCTCTTCGGTCCACACACGTCCACCAGGATTATGCGGATGACATAGCAGGAAGAGCTTGCAGCCACGCACATCGCGCTCGAATCGTTCAAAATCTATCTGATACTGTCCGTTTAACAAGTCAAGTCTGTTTCTTCGCAACGTACGCCCAAGGTTTTGCGGTACGTGTATATAGGGATGATACACAGGCGGCTGTATGAGAATGGTATCGCCCGGCTCTGTAAAACAACTGATGACAAAGGCTATGCCAGGCACTATACCAGGCACAAAGTTGATCCACTCGGGCTGTACCTCCCAACGATAGCGGTTTTGTTGCCACGCCACGATAGATGAAGCCCACTGCGGTGTACGCACGGTGTATCCTATCACCTCGTGGTCGAGACGGCGTCGCAGCGCATCTATAATAAAGGGCGGAGTAGCAAAGTCCATATCGGCCACCCAGAGAGGCAACAGGTCGTCACGTCCCCAAATGGTGGGCACGGCATCTATCTTCAAGGCATCGGTACCACGACGGTCGATGATTTGGTCAAAATTGTATTGCATAGTCTTTATCCTATATAATATATAGCACAAACTTACACATTTTTTTCTTTCCCACAAACTTTATTCGCAGCATTCTTCTCGTCAATCCCCCTATTTGCACAGTTGGAAGAGAGACCAATACATAGCAAAAGTACTACCCTATCAGGCAGTACTTTTGTTATGAGTTCCCTTGCTCTGTTCTATAGAAGGGATAGATATTCTATTTGGCGATATTATTTATCCTTGATATCAACGAGGATGTTGAGTTCGTCGAGCTGAGCCTGCTCAAGAGGTGCGGGAGCATCGATCATGACATCGCGACCTGAATTGTTCTTGGGGAAGGCGATGCAGTCGCGGATGCTGTCGAGACCTGCAAAGAGGCTCACGAAGCGGTCGAGACCATAGGCCAAGCCACCGTGAGGAGGCGCACCATACTTGAAGGCACTGAGCAGGTAGCCAAACTGTGACTGGGCACGCTCCTCAGAGAAACCGAGGATCTCGAAGGCCTTCTTCTGCAACTCGTTGTCGTGGATACGGATAGAACCACCACCGACCTCAACACCGTTGATAACCATATCGTAAGCGTTAGCACGCACGGCTGCAGGGTTGGTATAGAGGAGTTCGATATCTTCGGGCTTGGGCGAGGTGAAGGGATGGTGCATAGCCATGAGGCGCTGCTCCTCTTCGCTCCACTCGAACATGGGGAAGTCTACTACCCAGAGGCAAGCAAACTTATTCTTGTCGCGCAAGCCAAGCTGCTCAGCCACTTCGAGGCGGAGCTCGCAGAGCTGCTTGCGGATCTTCATGGTGTCATCACCCGAGAGGATGAGGATGAGGTCGCCGGGCTCGGCATTCATCGCAGCCTTAAGTTGCTGCAACACCTCCTGAGTATAGAACTTGTCCACGCTTGACTTCACAGTGCCATCGGCCTCTACGCGAGCATATACCATACCCTTGGCACCAATCTGCGGACGCTTCACATAATCGGTGAGCGCATCGAGCTGCTTGCGGGTATAGGTAGCGGCACCCTTAGCGCAGATACCACCGATATATTCGGCACCATCAAATACGCTGAAACCATGACCTTTCAGTACGTCCATAAGCTCTACGAAACGCATATCGAAACGGAGGTCGGGCTTATCGCTACCATAATACTTCATGGCATCGTGCCATGTCATGCGGGGGAACTGCTCGTTCATCTCGATGCCGAGGATAGAGCGGAACAGGTGCTTTGACATATCCTCGAAGAGTGAGATTACATCTTCCTGCTCTACGAACGACATCTCGCAGTCGATCTGTGTGAACTCAGGCTGACGATCGGCGCGGAGGTCCTCGTCACGGAAACACTTCACGATCTGGAAGTAGCGGTCGAAACCAGATACCATCAAGATTTGCTTAAAGAGCTGCGGACTCTGAGGAAGAGCATAGAACTGTCCAGGATTCATGCGTGAGGGAACCACGAAGTCACGTGCACCCTCGGGAGTAGAGCCGATGAGGATAGGTGTCTCCACCTCAAGGAAACCACGCTCATCGAGGTAACGGCGCACCTCAAAAGCCATCTTATGACGGAGCTCAAGATTGCGGCGCACAGCATTACGACGCAGGTCGAGGTAGCGGTACTTCATGCGGATATCGTCACCACCGTCGGTATTGTCCTCAATGGTGAAGGGAGGAGTCTGTGAAGCGTTGAGCACGGTCATTGACTCAACGATGATCTCGATATCACCTGTCTCAATCTTATTGTTCTTGCTTGAGCGCTCGCTCACGGTACCGGTGATCTGAATCACATATTCGCGACCCAGCTTATTAGCCTGCTCGGTGAGGGCGGCATCGTGGTTCTCATCGAAAACCAACTGGGTGAGTCCATAGCGGTCGCGGAGGTCGACGAATGTCATACCACCCATCTTACGGGTACGCTGCACCCA
>JAZRMG010000184.1:0-3004 GCA_045647345.1 Bacteroidaceae bacterium
ACATCATCTATAAATAACGAATCGTTGCGCTCTACAAGGTCTATCAAGCGGTGGTTCTCGTAACCACACTCTATGAAGTAGATTCGGTAGGTATTGTCGTGCTCGGGCACCACCTTCATCACTTCATCAATCTCGTTTGGCCCATCCTGATAGCCATTGATGAAATTGTAAAAGCTCCACCATTCAAGGCCAAGTTCCTCTTGCGAGACGATGTAATCCTCTTGCAGTTGTTTCTCGTAGTCATCGCCCAATTTGCTCAAGAAACGCGGTGTGCAATATTTTGCGGCATCCAATTGGAAGGGCTTGGTGCTTCCTCTTAATACATACTCCTTATAGAAGGAGGTCAACATGTTTATTGCTTTCTCTTGCTCTATATCGTCTTGCTCAAGGTCAAAACTGTCATAGGTAGTCATCTTAAGAGGTTCTTCCGATACTAATACAACGATATCGCCTGTTGAGGTTGTATCGACTTTTACCGCTTCGTCTTTCCGTAGTCGAAAGATAAAAGGCATCGTCATCTGCACATTTACCCTCTTGCCCTTATATGCGCCTGGTCGCCAATAAGGCATATTGTTCACTACGCGTAAGGCCTCTTTGTCGAGGAGCTTGTGAGCGGATTTCACCACCCTTGCATCAGACACTCTTCCCTCCTTGGTGACCACAAACTCTACAATCACGCGCCCCTGTATGCCCGCATCTCGACAAGCGTCAGGGTATCTAATATTTTCGCGAAGGTAATCTGATAACTCCATCCTGCCCTTGTAAAAGACTGGCATTATCTCGGGCTTCGTATAAACGAAGTAACCCTCTTCATGTGGCTTGACACAATACTCCATTGTCCCATCTGAAGTGGTACTTATCACTTCCTCGTACTGTGGCGCAGTGTGGTCATCCCCAAGGTAGAGCTCAAACTTATTTTCATTCGCATAAATACCTGTCACAAACCGACATTTATTGTATACGACCTTTGCCTTCCCATCCTTAATAGCTATGATGGTAGTCAATGTTTCGCCGCAACCATACGTGAACCCCTCAAGCAAGAGGGCTGCAACATCGTTTGCCAACGGATACACTAGGCAATGTCCTTTATATATGGCATGCTCACCAATCAAATCCATAACCTGACTGAACGGACTACCTTTACTGTCTATAGAATCGCACAACCATGTCTTCCCCTCCTTGAACAAAGGGTCGCCTATCCAAGCCCCATCATCTGCAAACTCCAAAATCTGTTTTCCCTCATGATAAAGCCTGATGACACGGAAGTCGCCAGCCTCATTCTTCCAGCCTTTATAGTTCAAGACGTGCAGTTCGTATTTCTCTGAGTGAACCTCAAATGTCGTAACACCTACCAACTCATAAGGCTTCACGCTCTGGTCATTAGACTTAACATGATGGTCGATAAACTTCTCATTTATTACTATTTCATCCTTCTCATCGAAGGTGTAGAGGTTCTCCACCTCAGTCTGTGCTACTGCTTGCATGCAGCAAAGTAGGCATAGTGCTATGGTTGTCCAATTCTTCATAGGCGCCTAATTTTTGTCGGTGGGTATTTCTGCTACTCAACCTCTTGCTCTGTTATAGTTTCTTCTTCTGCAAATTTCACATTGAAATAACTTTCCAACTCTTGTTCTGCAGTGTGGGTGGCATTGTCGATGTCGCGGATGATGATGCCATTCTCGAGCAGAGCAATGCGGGGACACACATCGGTAGTATGGTTCAAGTTGTGGCTCGACACGAGGATGGTGGCACCCGTCTCCTTATTATACTCCGCCAACAGATGCTTGATGACCGACTGCGATGAGGGGTCAAGGAAGTTGAACGGCTCGTCCAGGATGAGCAGTGAGGGGCGGTGCAGCATGGCACCGATGATACCGACCTTCTGCTTGTTGCCACGCGAAAAGTCGCGGATAAGTTTCTTCTGACCCATCACCTCTCCGCTCATGAAGCGGGCGAAGGAGGCAAGGCGCTCATCTACCTCCTCTTTCTTCAGTCCGTAGGCACGGCCAAGGAAGTGGAAATATTCCTCGGGGGTGAGGTAATCGATAAGGAAACTGTCGTCGATGAAGGCTCCTGTATGCTGTTTCCACTCTTCGCTTTTAGATACGTCGATGTCTCCGATGTGTACACTGCCTTCATCGGCTTTGAGGAGGTCAAGGATAAGGCGGAAGAGAGTAGTCTTACCCGCACCATTGTTACCCACGAGGCCGAGCATGGTGCCTTGCGGTATAGTATAACTATCTATGTTGACGGCCACCTTGGTGCCGAAACTTTTCTTGAGGTTATTGACGGTAATCATGTACAAATTGAAAATTAAGAATTGAAAATTAAAAATTAAAAGTCATCTCCCGCCTGTTGTAATCAATTATTCACTATCGAGGCGCGGAATCCCTCCATGTTCTCATATCTGCGCTTCATGAAGCGCTTGTAGATGTTGCGTAGCCACAGGGGGTGGGTGAGCGTGAAGCCAAGGCCTATAGCGAGGATGATGAGCATGGCGGTGGGCTCACTGAAGAATGCTATGAGAGGACGTATAATGATGACGGGGCCAAAGAAGCCGGCCATGATAATCATTGTCTGGAAGAAACTACCCCCACTATTCTTACCCGTCACCTTGGTGTTGAGATTCAGTGTAAGTTTATTGTACACGGCCAACTGCATCAATATCCAGAAGGTAAAGCCACTGGCAAGAAAGAAGCAGGCAAGGGCACTCAGCAGTGTCAACTTGCCCTTGGCAATGGGGATGAGCATGATGGCAAGGGGCAATAGCAGCAACACGCACTGCACATAGTACTTGGCACGCAGGAGGTTAAGGATAGACTCCTTGCGGCTCATGAGCCCGTCGAGGTAGTTTCCCTCGTAGCTCATCGTCTGGCTCAGTACCATCACGCCGAGTACGGAGAAGTTGTACACCGTGACGAAGTAGCGCATGAAGGTGCCGTCATAAACATCGGTAAAGGCCAATGCGGCACTAAACATGAGCATGATGGAGAGTCCCATGAAG
>JAZRMG010000185.1:0-21488 GCA_045647345.1 Bacteroidaceae bacterium
AAGTTCAACCAATACTGGGACGACAACGAAGCATATAACGCATCACTGCACCCCTTCATCCGCAACACGGTGGGCTGCATGGAGTTTGGTGGCACCATCCTCAACAAGCGCCTCAACCGCAACAATGACGGTGGCACTATCCGTCGCACAGGCGACGCCTTCCAGCTCGCTACTGCCGTTCTCTTCCAGAACCCCGTACAGATGTTTGGTCTCACCCCCAACAACCTGCAGGATGCTCCCGCCGAGGCGATGGACTTCATGCGTGCTGTACCCACTACATGGGAAGACACTAAGTTCATTGACGGCTATCCCGGTAAATATATCATCCTCGCTCGTCGTAACCATGGCTTGTGGTACGTTGCTGCCATCAACAACACCGGTGCCGACCTCAAGACAGAGGTAGACCTTGCTTTCTTTGGAAGCAACTCAGCCAAGCTCTATGCTGATGGCAAGGAACTCGCCTTCAGCACCAAGGAACTCAAGTTCAAGAAGAACAAGAAGGTGAAGCTCACTATCCCCCACAACGGTGGCTGTGTCATTGTAGAGGGTAAGGAGTGGAGCGGCAACCCCATCCTCCCCGGCTTCCATGCCGACCCCGAGGTGCTCTACTCTAGCAAGACAGGTCGCTACTACATTTATACCACTACTGACGGTCAGCCCGGCTGGGGTGGCTGGTACTACACCTGCTTCTCATCAGACAACCTCGTAGACTGGCGCTACGAAGGCATCAACTTCGACGTACGCAACCAGACCTCATGGGCCAGCGGCAATGCTTGGGCACCTGCTATCATCGAGAAGACTGTCAACTACGAGCCTAAATATTTCTTCTACTTCAGCGGCGATGCAGGCCGTCAGAAGGGTAAGGCTATCGGTGTAGCTGTTGCAGACAATCCCGAAGGTCCCTTCACCGATGCTCTGGATAAGCCCCTCGTAGACTATCTGCCCGAGGGTCAGCGCCATGGCCAGCAGATCGATGTAGACGTGTTTACCGATCCCGACACCGGTATCAGCTACCTCTACTGGGGTAACGGATACATGGCCGGTGCGGAGCTCAACAACGACATGATCAGCATCAAGGAGGGTAGCGTAACACTGATGACACCGCAGGGCGGTACCTTGCAGGACTACGCTTTCCGCGAGGCTCCCTACGTATTCAAGCGCAACGGACTCTACTACTTCCTATGGAGTGTTGACGACACCGGTTCGCCCAACTACCACGTGGCTTATGGTACATCGACCTCACCCCTCGGCCCCATCAAGGTAGCCGACGAGCCCGTCATCCTCATCCAGCGCCCCGAAGAGGAGATCTATGGTCCTGCACACAACAGCGTATTGCAGATTCCAGGCAAGGATGAGTGGTATATCGTATACCACCGTATCAACAAGAACTACATCGATGGTCGCAAGGGTCCGGGTTGGCACCGCGAGACCTGCATCGATAAGATGGAGTTCTTCCCCGACGGCCGTATCAAGCCCGTAGTGCCCACACACAAGGGTGTTAAGCGTATCAAGTAAAGCATATCGACAACATACTGTCAACCACCGGGCTCCACAATTTTGTGGAGCCCGACTTCTTTTCATATACAGTCGGTAAAAATGTATGCAAGTTTTGGATTTTAGATTCTCAAGATCAACAGTGACAATATGCCATACGACGCGACAATGGCATGGCATTTGTCTATGAACGGCGATACAACCGATTAAATATTATTACTATGGAAACAACGTCTATGTTCATTGCTCCTCCATCGTCCATTATCAACTTAATCGATAGAGACGATGGAAAAAAGAAACAGACTTTGGAGAAAGCGCCATCAGTGGCGCTTATTTAAGGCAAAGATGGTATTGTTTGCCAACTACCCCTATCCTCATTTTATAGACGATGAGGGTAACCGCATCCAGCATCCCCATTGGTTCGAACTCGCCAAGCAGCGTTGGAACTACCATTACAGATCGATGCGCACTCCGTGTGGCTGCTGGCTTTGCCAATATCAATCCTCTATTTTCACTGCAAAGTTACGCCCCTCTTGTCCCAAAACTCGGTACAGGATGGAGTTTTTTTTCAAAAAATCAGCATATTTTTCATTTTACCACTTCGTCTCAATGCTTCTCTCTCGTATTTTACGAAGTCGATGAGTTTGACTTTAAGGGGGAAATCACCTTGCCAGTCTAGCGGTAGTAAGTAGTAACCGTTGGAAGAAGTATTACAACCGATTCCAATAGTATAATAGTTTGCGGCAAACAACTTTTTTTATACCTTTGCTTTTATAAATAAAAGACTGGATATGAATAAATGGTTATTCACACGAAGTGAATTGTATAGAAAGTATGCCGAATGCTTACCTGATACACCCTCACAGATTGAAATGCTTTTTTCTTCACCTGAGGTTGGGTGGCTTCCTACAAAATTCAACGTTAGTAGTAAAGAGACAGAATACATAGAATTTTCTTATGTATATGACCCTATACCCAAGCTTATTCAATGGTTGGAGTATATAGTTAAAAATCGCTGGTCAGGAGGAAGTTACATTGCTATTGATTGTGAAGGATATGACACAATCTTTTGTTATGAAGTAATGGTTGCGCCTGAGTCTGAGGAATGTAAAAGACCTATTCATCCTACTGATTGTGGCTTATTCACCGTGTACGACACCTATAGCCAGCAATTCATTGTCGAAGCTTTTTGCCAGACTGAAGAGTTGGTCAAATCCTTATATACATCCATCACCGATTTTATTAAGAAGGTCATTAGTGATAACGATTTAGAAGAACAATGGGATGTAGATTTGAAAATGTATCAAGAATTACTCAATAATCATATACTGAATTCTTTTTGTTATGGGTAAAAACTAGAGTTATATGAGCTGATAATAAAATGTTGGTATTATTGTTACTACTCCTTCATCCTCAGGTTACGTTCCTTACTATAAACTGGGATACTTTCTAATATTCCGTCTAGAATGAAATATCCTTGCTCTTTAAGTAGGATTTCCTCCTCCAACTTTTTCAGTTCTT
Source organism: Bacteroidaceae bacterium (assembly GCA_045647345.1). GTDB lineage: Bacteria > Bacteroidota > Bacteroidia > Bacteroidales > Bacteroidaceae > UBA1189. The sequence continues at coordinate 3,016 of JAZRMG010000185.1, forward strand.
CAGCAGTCAGCATATCCTTGGTGAAGCCATAAAGTTCTAACTCCTTTTGTATCTTTTCTTCTATATCTGTTTTCGAATAAGGTTTATATCTTTACTCCAAGTTCAGCCAATAATCTTTCCACTTGTTGTAGTCATCAATGGTGACATTGTATCTCTTTAAAATATTAGACAATTCACTTCCTGTTATGCCAAGTGTTCTTGCGACCTGCATGGCTGAACCTACTCGATTTACCACATCAACCTCTTCGGATACTGTAAACTCTGAGTGCATCAATTCCGTCAGTTCGTCTTTCATAGTGCGCGTGTAATTAAATGTTGAATATAATGCAGCCACCCCAATGATTTGCTCGACCCGATCACGGCGCTACTCTTTCAAAGGGGTGGTTGCTATGTTTATCATCCTTTATATATCAGTGCATCGCACTTAATGCATTGCCATGCTGGGTCGTGGCCAGTAATGCAGCATCCGCCAAAGACTACTTTGTTTTCGAAGCGTTTCTCGTAGGCTTCGTAGGTGGGTTCTCCGTAGACGATTGTCCATACTTCGCCTCCACAGATGGGGCATCGCTCGGGGCGTTGCTTGAGGGTAAGGGTATTTTGTGTGTCCATATTGGTGTCTATTAGGTTTTACTTATTTAAGAATAGGCCCTATTCTATTATTTGTCCTGCTTCTTATATTGCGACAAGTACCAAGCAAGCAAGTCAAAGTCAGGGCCATCTATTGCGTCATACGCACTGAGGTCAATCATCAGCATTTCGGCTCTATCAAGGACGGCATTCAATAACATAATGTCCTCTTCGGTAGCCCCCATTTCTATCTCGCCTCTAAGATGTTTGTGAATAACTGCAATTTCCTTTTCGGTCAAAACAATCTTTTCTTTATTTTCATCGATAGGTTCAAGAGGAAGCCCCATGGCACGGAATGGGTCACTTAGAAATATGTCATCCATTTCATACAACTCAGCAATAAAAGGATGCATACCTGAATCTTCACATTCAATCTGAAACACGCGGGCATTCTCGTGTAAACCTTCTTCCTTGATGAGTTCTACGCCATATCTCTTTGCGAGATTATAAACCTCCTCTAAAGAGTCATGTATTGAAATGATGGTATATAGACAGCCTTTCATTTTCTCTTCCATAATATTTATTGTTTTCATTTATTGAAGGATAGGCCACTCGGGCGGTGGATTCGAACCAATCATCAGAAACGAGGCCATGGAAACGTACCATATCCTTCCTCTACCCGAGTGGACCTATCTTCGTATTTCCGGTACAAAGTTACGCTCCTCTTGTCCCAAAACTCGGTACAGGTTGGAGAAATTTTCTATTTCTTGTAACTTTTTTCTTATTTCTTTGCGGATACTATATTTTACTTTACCTTTGCAATGTCTTTAGGGAACGTTGGCACAGAAATGTGAGAGATAACTTCGGGCACATCCGATTAAGTTCGTGAAACTGAGCACTACGGTGACCGCAGTTTGAGTGGGGAGGCAACTCCCCATTATTTATTTTTATATCTATGTGCCTTGCCTCTTTTATATATAGAAGTTCACTCTTAAGGCGTGGTTACTCGAAACAAACTGGTGAATGCTATTCGATATATATTGTAAATGCGGCAAACTCTGCAAAGAACCTGCCGCACCGTTTTTATCTAATCTTCGATATTCAGCCTTTAGTTCTTATCCAAGTATAGATGGAGTGACACTTTTAACTCCTCGGCATACTTGTATATGTCGTCTATTGTCTCTACGGAGTACTTATGCTCCTTCCATTCAGAATCGAATACTCCAAGGTATTTATTACTCTTGTTGAAATACAATCGTGCAACAATGCGCTTTGACCTGTCATCAAGGATTATGCAGAAATAACTCATATAGTCTCTGTATGACAAACGACTGGGGTCTACATCATCCCTAAGAATGGACTTGATAGCAAAGAAACCCTCCAACTCCTCGGTGGTGGTGACTACTTGCGGTTGCTTCTCCTCTTCCTCGATGGGGGCGGTTTGCGCTACCTCAGCAGTTGGTTCCTCCTTCTTCTCCTGTTCGGGATGCTCCAACTTGATTGCATTCTCCAATCGGTCAGAAATAATCTCGTTGATGTATGAGTTGATAGACTTCTTCACGAAGGCAGTGAACTGCTCCATAATCTTGTCACCTCGCATTACGCCATCGTAGACGTTCTTTGCTAATAGTCTTACAAACTCAGGCGAAGGGTTAGCGAATTCCTTGGCGATTACCTGTTTCAGCTCGCTGGTGTATTTCAACTCACTTGCCGAACTAAGGATATTCTCCAGGCTATAGTAAGACTTGTGAAATTTCTTCAACTCCTCAATCTCAGCATCAGAGATGTCTGTCATATCCACCTCCAAGAAAGGTTTGGTGTCCATGATGTTCTTCTCTACCAAATCGGTATAGAAGCGGTACTTTATGCCATTAGTGAGCAATCCGAACTTTGCCTTTGATACGTTGAAGTAACGCATCAACTGATTGTCGTGCAGGTTCAAGTTCTCCTTCCAGTGCTTACATTCTATCAAGAGTATAGGCTGACCATCCTTTAATATGGCATAGTCAATCTTCTCTCCCTTCTTCATGCCGATATCACATACCATTTCAGGCACTACCTCTAATGGGTCGAACACGTCATATCCGAGAGCGTTGATGAATGGCATGATGAAAGCGTTCTTCGTGGCTTCCTCGGTCTGTAGGCTATCTTTGAGCTTCATGATGCGCTCAGATAGATGTTTGATGCTGTCTTTGAAATCCATAGCGTTTTTATTTTGGTTGCATAATGATTACTGTCACTTTGCATCCAACTATCAATCGCGCTATGACGAAAAAAGGACGTGATGCACCTTATTTGCGTCCAGCTGAGAGGCAGCCTCGGAATGGAAACCCCTGACCGTTTCTATAATAATGCATCACGTCAAACGTGTATGCATTGCTACAAGAAACGATCAGAGTTGTTCGCACCGAACACCTCTATTACGTATTATTTCAGAACGTTGTTATTTCCAATAAGTTTCCGAGGCTTTTGGCTGAACGCGAAATAATAGCGAATGCTTAAATTTTCCAATATGTCTTGCCACGCCACCTCCCCATCATACGACAAGGGATGGCATGAGCATTGGCAAAGATAGTGCAAAGCACGCAAAAAGCCAAAAGTTATTTGCATTTTTCAGAACAACTCCCTACTTTTGTCCCCCGATACATCCAGAGCAGTGTAGCGCTGCACCAACCGAGCAGGGATGCCACGGTGGTTCAGAAGTTGTAGCGCTTTGAATAAAGGCAAACAACTTTGTTACGATGTGGACAGATTTATTAACGTCAAAAAACATCCGATTATGACAACATTTGATTCTTACGCCAATGAGCGTATCGGCTTCTATGAAGCACGTTTCACAAGCGAAACAATCCATCAACTTGTACAGAACTTTAACAGCCTTGCCTCCTCACGGGGATGGACGGCAGAGCGTTCCTGCTACTCCGCTGCTCTCATCCGTGAATTGGGACGGCGAGGAATAGACCTCATGGCTATCATGAGCAATGACACGGGGCTGCAGACTATACACTACGTCCGTGTGGCATACGATAAGGATTCCCATGCCCTGCTACCGATAGCATAAGCATCGTGAATAATCACCCCTCACCATCCTGCTGCTCGGATGATGAGGGGTGTTTATTTTTTGGTAATAATATAGGATTTTACCCATGATATCGAAAATACCGCGATGTTAACTTAGAGTTTACCTCCTCGCGGCTCGGCATAGTTCAAGTTAACTTGACTCTGCTCTCGCTCTCAGCGTCGGTTGTCATCCTGACGATAGGAAGGATCTCGTCTTGTCTCTTGCAAAGTCCCAGCGCGGGATGCTTCGCTTTGCTCAGCATGACACGAAGTATTTGAGTAAACATCTATATTTTCTCCTTATTCTTATATAGAAAGGGGCGGTACAAAACATCTTTTCCGTTTCTATCTGCCAGTGTCCGCCAATATAGTTTAACTTCAATGTAATCAAGTGACTAATGGCGGACACAGCGTACGATTATCCATTTTTTTAGGTTCGTTTTTCTGCCGTTGCGGTGGATTTATCAACATTGGGAAATCCGAGGCGACAGAATGAAAATCTGCATAAGCGATTACTGTGATTTTGCTCGTTTTTCAGGTTACAAAAGTTCATAAATTGGTTGGCAGTGGCACAATCTGAGAGTTTGCGTCTTCATGTTCGTATGGCATTACGCTACGTCAGGCCGTGTAAACATAGGAATTGGGCAGTGCGAATTTCCAGTACTGAGCCTCCAGTACTCGAATACCGGAGGCTCGGTACTGAAGTACTGGCACGCAAGTACTGCTCCATCTGTCAACTTATTCAGGACAAACACGCCTTGTCAACACCAGAAATCCACAGTTTATCATCGACTGTCTGCCACCGCCAACCGATTTATGAACTTTTGTAACCTTCGGTAAGGATAACATGTGTATGACCCGGAGGCGCTACGAAGGTGAATGAAGAGAAGGTTTTTATTTATGGCAATTTATGGGCCAAAGGCTATTACCATGAATCACCATGAATTATTCACAAACCATATGGAAAATCGTACGCAGTGTCCGCCGTTAGTTTGTTGTAAATCATCACATTAACCATTATTGGCAGACACTGGCAGATAGAACTGCATGTGCCACATGGGATGCCCGATAAACAGCTTGGTACCCACACGCTCGAAGCCCACCGATCGGTATAGCTGTTCGGCACGCACATTGTCATGGTCGACCAATAGCCCTATACGCGGGTGGTTGACCTTTGCCACATGCGCCTGCAGTGCGAGCAGCAAGGCGCGTCCTATGCCCATCCCTCTATACTCGGGCAAGATGCCGATGGAGTCGAGGTAATACTCATCAGGCTGCGTCTCGTCAGCTGTGATACGGAACTCGGGGTTATACTTGTGCACGACCGACAGCGTATTCTCGCGTAGCGGATATAGCAAGGCACCATCGTAGGCTATGATGGCCCCAACCGCCCGTCCATCGACCTCGGCCACGAGCGTATTCCTGTAGCTATACTGCGTGTCGTCGCGTCGGGCAATCTCCTCGAGCACCTCCACAAAGTTTTCCCCACAATAGTGTTCCATCGTGACTGTATCCCCGATAGCCATGGCTATCACTTGTGCGATGATATTCGCATCCTCTATTCTGCCTGTCCTTACTCGCATGTTCATTACCCTATGTTAAGGGATTGTCCCTATTTATCTGTGCAAAAATATGAAAAATGTATCGAAGCGGCAAGTAATCTCTCCACCTATTCTCGACAAACAGTGATGAGTGTGATGTACAACTCTACATTTTATTTGACGAAAGCTTGTACGATGCACGCAAAAAGACTATATTTGCAAAAAACAGGTATATGAACAAAACGAGTTGTATCAAGAAGGTATTATCGGTCTTCATACTCTCCCTCACATGCCCCATAGCATGGGCACAGGAGGAAACGGAGATGACCACAGCAGAAGCCATGGGCTATTATCAGAACACGAGCAAGCAATGGATCACATGTCATGACCCCTCAGTGGTGTGGGAGCCTGAGACGAAACGATACTATATCTTTGGAAGCCATCTGGCACAAGCCCATACTGCCGACCTGCAGAATTGGAAAGGATTCCGTGCCCCATGGGGTGCAGTACAGCCCGACGGGAGCATCAAGGCTGGAGCCAAAAACGCTGAGACATTCACCACACATCAGGTGAAGACAATCATAATCGGAGACAAAGAGGTGCAGTTCGGAAACTACGATGCCCACGCCTGGGCTGCAGCCTATGGCGGAGACTACAACATAGATGGCAATCTTTGGGCGCCTGACGTCATCTATAATGTAGCTATGCAGAAGTGGTGCATGTATATGAGTGTCAACGGGCCGAACCACAATAGCGTCATCGTGCTGCTCACCGCTGACAAGATTGACGGCACCTATGTGTATCAGGGGCCCGTGGTATATACGGGATTCAAGACAGGTGGTGATGCCCGCATCTCATGGAAAAAGACTGACCTGGAGCTTGTGCTGGGTGAGCAGAGCACCCTACCCTCGCGCTATGAACACCCTAAAGACTGGGGCGACTATTGGGCCAATGGCATAGACCCTTGCGTATTCTACGACGAGGAGGGGCACCTGTGGATGACCTATGGCTCATGGTCGGGCGGAATATGGATGCTCGAACTGGACGAGAACACTGGTCTGCGCGACTATAATGTCACTTACGGAACCGACTATGCAAGCAAACAGAAGGGAGTGACCAAAGACCCCTATTTCGGAAAAAAGATTGCTGGAGGCTATTATGTCTCGGGCGAGGCCTCCTACATAGAATATATCGGAGGCTATTACTACCTGTTCATGTCGTATGGCTACCTTGACTCTGTGGGAGGATATCAAATGCGCGTGTTCCGCTCGAAGAACCCCGACGGGCCCTATCTGGACGGACAGAACAGAAATGCCATTTTCGACAGATATGTCATGAACTATGGCCCTAATGCAGACACACGCGGACAGCTTATCATGGGAGCATACGACAACTGGGGATTCATGAACAAAGGTGAGTTGGGACAAGGACACAACAGTGTCATTGCCGCTCCCGACGGACGCACTTATCTGGTATATCACACCCGCTTCAATGACGGCACAGAAGGACACCAAGTACGTGTACACCAACTATACACCAGCAAGAATGGATGGCTGGTGGCATCGCCCTTCGAATACAACGCAGGCACAATTACCGACACCCTTATCGCATCAAAGGAAATAGTGCCCCAAGAGCAAATCTCAGGCGTATACCATCTGCTCACACACCGCTATGCACTCAACTATAAAGAACGCGAAGTGGCTACACCCGTAAAAATAACATTAAACCACGACGGCACCATCAGCGGAGCATACTCCGGAACATGGAGTTTAGAGGAAGGAAGCAGCTATATCACCATCAAGCTGGGCAACATGACCTATCAGGGTGTTGTGCTCGACGAGCAGATGGACAAGACCAGCATCAGAGCCAATACGTTTACGGCCTGTGCATCAAACGGTGTACATATATGGGGCTACAAGATGAGAAGCGACTACGCATTGGCCTATCAGGTGAAGAACCAGAAAATCCCTGTCACAAACAACCAGATGGTATCGGCAAACTTGAATCTTTGCGAAATATCGCTTGCCGATAATGTAGCGATGGTATGGAGCAGCAGTCACCCCGACATTATCTCTACGGGCGGAAGATATAATCCGACCGGACTGAAAGAGAACATCGATGTGGCATTGAACGTGCGCATGACCTCAGGAAATTATTACTGGGCACAGGACTATTCAGTGACAGCGAAGAGGGAAAGCGATCCCGTCTCTGACTGGTCGTCAGGAATAGTGGCCTATTACGATTTTGACAGCACCACCGTCATCAATCATGTTGACCCTACAGACCGTGCATTCCTGCTGAGAAACGGCTCGAACAAAATCCCCACCTTGGCAACCGACAGCATTCGCAATGGCAGCTACGTACATCTGACATTCGGTGCCAACGGCAATGAAAGCTACGTCAGCATACCCAATCCATTCTATAAAGAGGAGATAAATACGGGTATCACCATTTCGTTCTGGACCAAACGTGCTGACGACAACCGATGGGATGCCCTCTTTGCCTTCTACAACAAGAACGACAACTCACGACTCTACATGACAGGCGGAAGCTACATCGGCTACAACAACGGACAAGGCAACTGGATAGACATCAACCATCCCGACACATACAATGCCATGCCCATCGGTGCAGGGAAATGGCATTTGGTGAGCATCACCATCAGTAGAGAAAGGAATCAAGGCATAAAGATATTCATTGATGGTAATCTTGTGGAATCATATACATTCACAGGAAAGTTAAATGGCACGGACATCAATAAAGCCAGTGCATTTGACTATGACTTGATTGTCGACCATATCATCGGATGCCCCAAACTAACCTTAGGATACGGCTCATTCTGGGGAAGTCCTGACGTATGTTTTGACGACCTGATTGTTCACAACAGAATACTCAGCCGATTCGAAATCACCTCACTCAAGCAAATCATGAATCGAGTGTATGATATCGGCAAGGTAGCAGACATCGAGGAACTGCCGTATACGCCTGTTTCCACCACAGGCAATGTACTATACGACCTCTCAGGACGTCGTGTAGAGCATCCACAATCGGGCATTTACATTCAGAACGGGAAGAAGATTATCCTACGATAACATGAGTTCGGCATAGGATGTCTTTCAAACAAAAAAATACGGAGTGCGCTCCGTATTTTTTTTGTTTACTAAAAAGGCATGTCACCCGGGACTCCGCCCATAGGGAATGGATTGTCGGGAGGAGGTACAGGCGGCATTCCTATATATTGGTCGCCGGCATTGTCTGCAGAGCGTCTATTCATCTTCGAACTCAACACGGCATCTTCGGGTAATGGAGCCAAACTTTCATCCTCCAAGTTCTGGAAACGGGCATAATTACCTACGAAGCGCAGACGCACATCATCTACGGCACCATTACGATGTTTGGCTATGATAATCTCGGCTACGCCATGCAGGTCGTTGCCTCGCTCGTCTTGATATATCTTATAGTATTCGGGGCGGTGAATGAAACATACGATATCGGCATCCTGCTCAATGGCTCCAGACTCACGGAGGTCACTTAGCTGTGGTCGCTTGCCATCGATACCCTCACGGCTCTCGACACCACGATTGAGCTGACTGAGCGCGATGATGGGAATATCCAGCTCCTTGGCCAATCCCTTGAGCGAACGCGAAATGGTACTCACCTCTTCCTGACGGCTACCAAACGAAGCACCTGATGCATTCATCAATTGCAGATAGTCGATGATGATGAGTTTCACACCATGCTCACGCACCAAACGACGTGCTTTGGTACGCAGTTCGAAGATAGAGAGTGAGGGCGTATCGTCCACATAGAGCGGCGCATCGATGAGCGCAGTGATATTACTATCCAGCTGTCCCCATTCATAAGGAGCCAGCTGTCCGCTCTTGATCTTTTCACCAGGAATTTCACACACATTCGTAATCAAACGGTTCACCAGCTGCACATTGCTCATCTCAAGCGAAAACAGCGCCACCGGTTCACGATTATTTACGGCAATGTTCTTAGCCATAGAGAGCACGAAGGCAGTCTTACCCATAGCCGGACGGGCTGCGATGATGACAAGATCTGACTTCTGCCATCCTGAGGTGAGTTTATCCAGCTTATAGAATCCTGTAGAGAGACCACTCAAGCCCGATTCGCGCGAGGCAGCAATCTTAAGCTGATCATAAGCCTGCTGGATGACAGGGTTGATCTGTGTGTAATCCTTCTTCATGTTCTGCTGAGAGATGGTGAAAAGCTTTGCCTCAGCCTCCTGCATCAGGTCCTCCACATCGTTCGTCTCGTCGAAAGCCTTGGTCTGTATATCGCTGGTGAATGTGATGAGTTCACGTGCCAAATACTTCTGCGCTATGATACGTGCATGATATTCGATATGAGCCGAGGAGCTCACCTTACCTGCCAATTGGGTAATATATACAGGGCCGCCCACCTCATCAAGGTCAGCCGTAGAGCGCAACTGCTCAGCTACGGTGAGGATGTCTATAGGCTTCTGCTGTAGCGCCAGCGTCTGTATAGCTTTATACATCAGTTGGTGACGATGCTCATAGAAGGATTCGGGTTTCAGAATCTCGCTTATCAGCGGATAGGCATCCTTCTCAATCATCAATGCTCCCAACACTGCTTCTTCCAGTTCGGGTGCCTGAGGTTGCAGATGTCCGTAATCATCGGTCTGCTTCACCCTACGTTGCGTATTCGTGTTTCGCGTCTGTCGTGTTGCCATAATTTGATCTTATTTTTTGCGAGGACAAAAGTACACAAAACGTAGCGGACAAGAAAAAAAAAAGATGTGAAGTTTTCCACATCTTTTCCACAATCTGTGGATTATCACAATTCAGCGTGCACTATGCTCTGCATTACTTCAAAAACACAAAGAAAACCGCAGCAATGAGACATCCGAACGCCACAAAATGATTCCATTGCAACGCCTCACCTCTGAAAAAGACAATGGTAAACACCGTAAAGATTGCAATAGATATAACCTCTTGTATCACCTTCAACTGCATCAGTGTAAATGCACCGCCATTACCCACAAATCCCATACGATTGGCCGGTACCTGACAAGCATATTCAAAAAGTGCCAAAAACCAACTGATGAGAATAACGATGTAGAGAGGAGTGTTGTCTGAGACGATCTTCATCTGCTGCAACTTCAAATGACCATACCAAGCGAACGTCATGAAGATGTTCGATACGATGAGCAGTAAAATTGTACCTATTCCGTGCATTTTATAAACTCGTTATAGCAAAACGGCTGCAAAGGTAATTTAAGTTGAGCGAAAAAGCAAGTTTATTTGGTTTTTAGTTACCCATACATTAACTTTGCACTGCAAAAGAAATAACATACATCGTATGGCGATAAAAAATAATGTAATGATAGTGCGCCAGAAGCTGCTGACGAAACTCGTAAGCCTCTGGAATGAAGGGAAACTCATCGACAACATCGACAGAGTACCTATCGAATTTGTTCCTCGTAACTCTCAAGCCAGCGGACGCTGCTGTATTCACAAGAAACGTGCCGTACTAAAGTATAAGTCACTACCTCTACTCGGTTACGATATGACCGATGAGACCGACGAGCTGACACCTCTTTCCGACTATGCAAAGACGGCTCTCAACCGCGACAAGATGAAGGACAATATCATGTGCGTCATCGACGAGGCCTGTTCGTCATGTGTGCGCACAAACTATGCCATCACCAACCTCTGTCGTGGCTGCGAAGCGCGTGCCTGCGAACACTCATGTCCTAAGAACGCTATCGAATTTGACCCCGACACATCTCAGGGAAAAATCAATCACAAGGTATGCATCAGTTGTGGCAAGTGCTACTCTGCATGTCCCTACCACGCCATCGTCTATATCCCTGTGCCTTGCGAGGAAGCATGTCCCGTAGGCGCCATCTCCAAAGACGAGTATGGCGTAGAGCATATCGACGAGACGAAATGTATCTATTGCGGAAAGTGCATGAACGCTTGCCCATTTGGCGCAATCTTCGAAATTTCACAAGTATTTGATGTATTGCAAGCCATACGACGTGGCGAGGAGGTGGTAGCTATGGTAGCCCCATCAATCCTCTCACAATACAATGCACCCATTGAGCAAGTATATGGCGCCATCAAAGCTATCGGTTTCAAGGATGTCATCGAAGTGGCACGAGGTGCTGAGGTGACCACAGCCAATGAGGCCCATGAGTTTGCTGAAAAGATGCAAGAGGGACAACCCTTCATGACTACATCGTGCTGCCCCTCCTATATAGAGATGACGCGCAAACATGCGCCCGAACTACAACAATATGTCTCTTCAACCTTCTCTCCCATGATTTATACTGCTGACATCGCACGGGAGAAGCACCCAGGAGCCAAGTTCGTATTTGTAGGTCCTTGTATTGCCAAACGTAAAGAAGCACGTCGTGAAGATCTCGAAGGAAAAGTTGATTTCGTACTTACTTTCGAAGAAATCCATGCTATACTCCATGGTATGAACATAGAGCTCAGCACAGCCAATGTTCATCCTGTAGACTGCTCATCTTGCCGCGCCGCTCATGGCTTCGCACAGAATGGCGGTGTCACAGGCGCCGTAAAAGAATTTGTTGGCGAGAACATGGACTTTACCACCCTACAGATTGCCGGTCTCAACAAGAAGAATGTGGCTCTATTGAAAGCCTATGGCAAAACAGGAAAGTCTCCTGCCCAATTTATCGAAGTCATGGCCTGTGAGGGTGGCTGTATCTCTGGCCCCAGCGTACATACAGCCTATGGTGATGGAAAGAAAACATTTGATGCAGAGTTGAAGAAAAGATAAGGGACTTACAAGCCATGAAGGAACTGGTTGAGCAGTTGGCATCACATCACACACTCGATGCTTCAGCAATGGAACTATTGCTCACGAGCGCTGCACACAACCCCTCCACACTACAATATCTACGTAATACAGCCGTCCGGACTGCACGCAAGCAGTTCGGACGTGGCATTTACATACGTGGCCTCATTGAGATATCAAGTTACTGTTATCGCGATTGCCTCTATTGCGGACTGCGCCGTAGCAACCATACAGCCGAACGTTACCGTCTCACCCCGGAAGAAATCCTGCTCTGCTGCCAGCAAGGCTACCAACTAGGAATCCGAACTTTCGTACTGCAAGCTGGTGAAGATGCCACGCATACCGATGAATGGCTCATACCACTCATCCACCAAATACGTAGCCTATATAAAGATGCAGCCATCACCCTCTCGCTTGGAGAACGCAGCGAGGAGTCATACATCAAACTACACCAGGCTGGAGCCGACCGTTACCTGCTTCGCCACGAGGCTGCCAACGAAGTTCTATACGATTCGCTGCACCCCCATGGACAAGGGCTACAACACCGAATAGCATGCACCGATGCCTTACAGCGAGCAGGATATCAAGTAGGTATCGGCATGATGGTCGGCGTCAAAGGGCAAACAATAACCCACCTCGTAGAGGATCTGCAGTTTATTGCAGCCATGCGTCCAGACATGGTGGGTATAGGCCCCTTTATCCCTCACCATGCAACCCCATTGAGCACTGAGCCTGCCGGCAACCTACACCTCACATTGGCAACCATCGCCATCTCTCGCCTACTATTGCCCGGTGCCCTTATACCCTCTACCACAGCCCTTGCCACCCTATCGCCTCAAGGCCGTCGCGAGGGCATTCTTTCAGGTGCTAATGTAGTGATGCCCAACCTCTCGCCATCCAACGTTAGAGCTAAATATGCCATCTATGAGAATAAAGCCTCCTGGAACAACGAAGCTGTCGAAGGCTTAGCTTCACTGGAAAACGAACTACACACTATCGGCTACCACATCAACTATGGGCGGGGAGACTCAAAGGTAAACAGAATTCATAAATAGATACGATGCCCGCAGAACGGATAATCAGATTCGCTCCAAGTATTGCGAGCTTTACCATCAATATCATCTGAACTTTGCCATTGAAATACATTTTTTCACCAAAAGTTTTTTATCAATGCATAACTTTCCGTATATTCGTAGGCAAAATTGACACAACACATTTAATTCTATAATAAACATGAAAACCGCGTATCTCAAAATCAATCCGGCCGATAATGTAGCCGTAGCCATCGAACCGCTGAAGGCGGGTGAGCAGATTAACATTGCCGGTGAGGCAATTACCATCAATGAAGACATCCCTGCCGGACACAAGATAGCACTGAAAGATTTCGTTGTAAGTGAAAACATCATCAAATATGGCTATCCCATAGGCCACGCTAAGACAGCCATAAAGCAAGGCGACTGGGTAAACGAGAACCACGTACAAACCAACTTGGCCGGGTTGCTCGACTATACCTATGAACCACATCCCGTAACACTCGACATCGCCCCCCGTGAGCTCACCTTCAAGGGATACCGCCGTGCCAATGGCGAGGTGGGCATACGCAATGAGATATGGATTATACCCACTGTGGGCTGCGTCAACGGCATCGCCAACCAGCTTGCAACACGCCTGCAGCAGGAAACAGGAGGCAAGGGAGTTGATGCCATCGTCGCCTTCCCCCATAACTATGGTTGCTCACAGTTGGGCGACGATCATGAGAACACCAAGAAAATCCTACGCGACATGGTGCTACACCCCAATGCAGGAGGTGTACTCGTCGTAGGATTGGGGTGTGAGAACAACCAACCCGATATCTTCCGCGAATTTATAGGAGAGTACGACGAGAGCCGTATCAAATTTATCGTCACACAGAAGTGTCAAGACGAAATTGCTGAAGGCATGGCACTGCTGCACGAGATTTACGACATTGCAAGCAACGACGTGCGCACTGACATCCCTCTTGCTGAGTTGCGTGTGGGACTCAAGTGTGGAGGTTCTGACGGATTCTCCGGCATCACAGCCAATCCGCTATTGGGTGAATTTTCGGACTTCCTCATAGCACAGGGTGGCACATCGGTACTCACCGAAGTACCTGAGATGTTTGGTGCAGAAACCATCCTAATGAACCGTTGCGAAAACCGCAAGCTCTTTGATCAAACAGTGCACCTCATCAATGATTTCAAAGACTATTTCCTCAGCCATGGAGAACCCGTAGGAGAAAACCCTTCGCCCGGAAATAAGGCTGGCGGTATATCTACCCTTGAGGAAAAGGCTTTAGGCTGTACACAGAAGTGTGGCAAGAGTTACGTATCGGGCGTGATGGGATATGGAGACCGCCTCACCGTGAAAGGTTTGAGTCTGCTCTCTGCACCAGGAAATGATTTGGTGGCCTCTACAGCTCTTGCTGCCTGCGGATGTCACATCGTACTTTTCACGACAGGACGTGGCACACCCTTCGGTACGTTCGTACCCACCATGAAGATATCAACCAACAGTGCACTAGCTCAAAACAAACCCACTTGGATTGATTTCAATGCAGGTGTCATCGTTGAAGATGAACCCATGGAGAAGGTACTCGAACGTTTCATCACCTACATCATCAGTGTAGCCAGCGGCGAAGAGGTCAACAATGAGAAAAAAGGTTACCGCGAGATTGCTATCTTCAAGACAGGAGTAACACTTTAAGCTGTCAACACTCCTTAAAAAAAATAATCATATGAGGAAAACGATCTTCTTACTGAGTGCGCTATTATACATAGGTATAGCGGGGGCACAAGAAACAGAGAAAATCAAGATTGCCTGCGTAGGCAACAGCATCACATATGGTGCCGGCATCAAGGACCGCGACAACGACAGCTATCCAGCAGTGCTCAACCGCTTGTTGGGACGCGACAAGTATGATGTGCGCAACTATGGAGTAAGTGCACGCACCCTGCTTAACAAAGGTGACCGCCCCTACATGAAGGAACAGGCCTATCGTGATGCATTAGCCTTCAATCCTGACATCGTGACCATCAAGTTGGGCACCAACGACTCAAAGCCCTACAATTGGAAGCATCATGCCGAATTCAAGAACGATTTACGTACTCTCATTCGCAGTTTCCAAGCACTCGACAGCCATCCACAAATATACCTCTGCTACCCTATCCCTGGTACTCGATGGAGCTGGGGCATCAACGACAGCACCACGCTACACCACGTGATACCCTACATTGAAGAGGTGGCCACAGAGATGAATCTACCCCTCATAGACCTATACACAGCCTTTACGCCCTATGTGCATCTGATGCCCGACCAGATTCACCCCAATCCTGACGGAGCAGCCATCATTGCCCATGAGATAGCGACTGTACTCAACGAGAAGGACAAAAAAGCCATCAAACGCCGCCAAAAGGCTGCGCACAAAATGGCAAAAAAGGCCAAGTTAAAGAATTAAGAATCTGCAAGGGATTCAGTCTTTGCTTTTCTCTTGAAACAATGAATCAAAGGTTCGGATGGTGAACTTCGTTTAACATGAAACACTAAACGTTTTCGAACAACAGCTTTATCATCTCCTTATAAAAATAGAGTGGCACATTGAAAGCGCCACTCTATTTTATTATACTTCGTTATAAGTCCTACTCACCTCTCAGCTTCTTGGCCATAGCAGCTGCTGCACGGCGGCCGTCACCCATGGCGAGGATTACGGTAGCACCGCCACGCACGATATCGCCACCGGCATAGATGGTGGGGATGTTTGACTGCATGTCGTCGTTCACCGCGATGGTGTTCTTGCGACCGAGCTCAAGGCCCTTCACTGAGGTGGGCACGATGGGGTTGGGCGATACGCCTACGGCTACGATGGCCATGTCGATGTCGATGGTCTCGGTGGCGCCAGGGATGGCCACGGGGCTGCGACGTCCGCTGGCATCGGGCTCGCCAAGCTCCATCTTCTGCAGTACGACCTGCTTCACGCGACCCTTCTCATCAGCGATATACTCGATGGGGTTGTGCAGGGTGAGGAACTCTACGCCCTCCTCTTTAGCATGCTTCACCTCTTCGAGACGAGCAGGCATCTCCTCCTCGCTGCGGCGATAGATGATCATGGCACGCTCGGCACCGAGGCGCAGGGCGGTGCGCACAGAGTCCATGGCAGTGTTACCACCACCGATGACGGCTACGCGCTTGCCGAAGATGACGGGGGTGTCAGTCTCGGGGTTCGACGCATCCATGAGGTTCACGCGGGTGAGGTACTCGTTGGATGAGAAGATGCCTGTACTGTTCTCACCAGGGATGTTCATGAAGTTGGGCAAGCCGGCACCTGAAGCGATGAATACGCCCTTGTAGCCCTCGGCCTCAAGCTGCTCTACGGTGATGGTCTTGCCGATGATGCAGTCCTTCTCGAAGTGTACGCCCATCTGGCGGAGGCCCTCAATCTCCACATCCACGATGTGGTTGGGCAAGCGGAACTCGGGGATACCATATTTCAATACACCACCAATCTCGTGCAAAGCCTCGAAGACGGTGACATCGAAGCCCTGCTTGGCCATGTCGCCAGCGAAGGAGAGACCTGCAGGGCCTGAGCCTACGACAGCCACCTTGATGCCGTTGGCAGGAGCCACGGCAGGCTTGGCAGCCTTGCCGCTCTCGCGCTCATAGTCGGCAGCGAAGCGCTCGAGGTAACCGATGGCCACGGGCTTGTGACCCATCTTGAGATGCATGCAGCGGCTCTCGCACTGCTTCTCCTGCGGACATACACGGCCACACACGGCAGGCAATGCCGAGGTGAGCTTGAGCACGCGGGCAGCTTCGAGGATCTCGCCACGCTCGATATTCTTCACAAATGAGGGGATGTTGATGCCTACGGGGCAGCCCTCCATACAGGTGGGGTTCGCGCAGTCGAGACAGCGCTTGGCCTCGGTGAGGGCCTGCTCAAGGGTGAGACCCTGGTTGACCTCCTCACGTAGCTGATGGCGACGGTAGTCGGGGGCGAGCTCGGGCATCTCGCAGCGCTCTATCTGGGTGCGCTCCTTGGCCTTCATGCTCTTGCGCAGTGCCTCGCGCCACTCGCTATTGCGGTCGATGTCAACTGGCGTTAATTCTGAATTCTGAATTTTGAATTCTGAATTGTCATTTGTCAATTGTGAATTGTCAATTATTACAGGGTGTGTATGCTCGGGCTTCTCCATCTCGGTCACCTCGATGTCCTTGAAGGCGCCCATGCGCTTGAGCATCTCGTCGAAGCCGACCTGATGGCCGTCAAACTCGGGGCCATCGACACATACAAACTTGGTCTTGCCACCTACGGTGATGCGGCAGGCACCGCACATACCCGTACCGTCGACCATGATGGTGTTGAGCGACACGTCGGTGGGGATCTCATATTTCTTGGTGAGCAGGCACACAAACTTCATCATGATGGCGGGGCCGATGGCGAAGCACTTGTCCACCTTCTCGCGCTGGATGATGCTCTCGATACCCTCGGTCACAAGACCCTTGGTGCCGTATGAGCCGTCGTCGGTCATGATGACTACCTCGTCAGAGCTCTTGCGCACCTCGTCCTCGAGGATGATGAGGTCTTTGGAACGACCTGCGAGCACCGAGATGACACGGTTGCCGGCTGCTTTCAAGGCCTGGATGATGGGGAGCATGGGCGCTACGCCTACACCACCACCGGCACATACTACGGTGCCGAAGTTGTCGATGTGGGTAGCCTGGCCGAGAGGACCTACGATATCGGCAATCTGGTCGCCCACGTTGAGGTCGCAGATCTGTGTTGACGAGTGACCCACCTTCTGGATGACGAGGGTGATGGTGCCCTTCTCGATGTCGGCACCGGCAATGGTGAGGGGCACGCGCTCGCCCTTCTCGCCAAGGCGTACTATAACGAAGTGACCCGCCTTGCGCGAACGCGCAATGAGCGGAGCGGTAATCTCCAATTTGAAGACCTTCTCAGAAAACTGTTGTTTGCTTACTACGGTATACATAGTCGTTCTGTTTTGTATGTTTAATTTCAATTCAATTCAATCTTTTACCTTTACATCCCTACACGATCCAATTCGTGACACAGATTTGCAAATGTAGTGTATTTTTTTCTTTAAGCAAAACAAATGCATTTTATTTACAAACAAAGGGGCTGATATATAAAAAAGTTATGCACGTGTACACATGCATAACTTCTCGCTATATACTAAGCAGATGTATTTTACTTCTTTATCAAGTAGCGGTCACCGGTCTCCTTCACCACACGACGGTTGAAGTGCTCAGGATATCCGGGACGTACGGGCGATGCACCGTAACTGGTCTCGGTACGCTTGAATGTGCCATCCTCCTCAGTGGGCTTCACCACCATATCGTTATGCTTCACGATGAGGAACTTGGCCAGGTTGCCCCAAGCCTCCATCGTTGACTGAGCCATCTCGCCTGTATACTTGGTGAGCATCTCTACCGCCTTGGCAGGGTTCTCGCTATGGA
>JAZRMG010000186.1:0-31598 GCA_045647345.1 Bacteroidaceae bacterium
ACCATGGCGAGGTCGTCGAGACGGCCACAGGAGATGAACTCGTTGTTGAGTCCCACGAGCTCGGCCTTCTGGGTGTCGTAGAGCGAGAGGTCGAAGTCGAGGATATCGGCCATCGGCACGCCCAGCTCCTCGGCAATGGTCTTGATGAGGAGGTTGCCTGCCTCGAGCTTATCATTGATGATGCCGATGATGGGGAGCATATCGGTCTGCTTGCTCAGCTTGTTGCCCTCGTTGACCTGACGGTTGAAGTGGATGGCGATGTGGGGTATCACGAGCAGGGAACGCTCGATCTTGAGGCGACGCACCTCGGGCTTCAGCGGATTGGCAGTGCGCAGGAGCACACGACCGGCGAGCGACAAGGGGCGGTCGAACCATGTATACAGGATGGGGCCACCATATACCTCGGTGTTGAGCTTCACCACACCACCCTCGGTGTACATCTCTGCTGCGGGCTTCACGCGAAAACCGGGTGAGTCGCTATGTGCACAGATGAGTTTGAAACCTGCCTCGGCGGGATGTGCCGTACCCATACGGAAGGCAAACACGGCCGAGTTGTTCTTTGTCACGAAATAGCCCTTGCCGGGAACCAGCATGGGGAAGGGTTTGCCAGCGTCGAGGTGGGTGAAGCCGGCGGCCTTAAGCTGCTCCTCTACATAGGCGGCAGCGAGGAAGTTGACGGGCGATGCATCGAGCAGGGCCATCAGTTGGGTTGCGATATCGTTAGTCATATCAGATAACTTTAATAATATATACACGTTTATTTATATCTCAACCACAAAGATAATACTTTTACAACAACTCCCCTACCCTCTCTTATATATTTTTATAATAAAAACAAACAAAAGGAAACACGCCCGACATTGCACATAAGACCTATGCATAAGATGCCAACTCCCGCATTTTAGCGTGTTATCAGCTATGAAAAGGAGTAAAAAGATAAAAAAACGAAGAAAAATACATTTTTTTCACAGAAAAGTTTGGCGAATTAAAAAAAAGCAGTACCTTTGCACTCGCAAAACGGAAATGACACCGATTGCTCTTTGAAATAGTGTAAGAAAGTAAACAAATTGCGGAAATAGCTCAGTTGGTAGAGCATAACCTTGCCAAGGTTAGGGTCGCGAGTTCGAGTCTCGTTTTCCGCTCACAAGTTTGAATTTGTGTCTACAACCGATAAGTCGGTGTAAAGCCCAGGTGGCGGAATGGTAGACGCGCTCGTTTCAGGTGCGAGTGTTGAGAGACGTGCAGGTTCGAGTCCTGTTCTGGGCACAAAACCAAACGAGTATTTGACAGAATGAAACAATGGAGAGATGGCGGAATTGGTAGACGCGCTACTTTGAGGGGGTAGTGACCGTTGGGTCGTGTGAGTTCGAGTCTCATTCTCTTCACCAAAGACAAAGAAGAATCTTAAGAAGATTCAAATTGCGGAAATAGCTCAGTTGGTAGAGCATAACCTTGCCAAGGTTAGGGTCGCGAGTTCGAGTCTCGTTTTCCGCTCAAAGAGGTCTAAGGCATTAGGCCTCTTTTTTTTATTTAAAATATACAACCGAAACTTATTCGAATCCCCAGAGATGCACCCAAGCATACTATACAGGGAACGAATAATACAAGGAGAGATGGCGGAATTGGTAGACGCGCTACTTTGAGGGGGTAGTGACCGTTGGGTCGTGTGAGTTCGAGTCTCATTCTCTTCACCAAACAAACAAACCACGGGATTCCCGTGCAAGCGAGAGCAGACAAGTCATTTGATCATGCCGCGCACAGCAGAATGCCGAAAAGAAATAAAGAAATTTGCGGAAATAGCTCAGTTGGTAGAGCATAACCTTGCCAAGGTTAGGGTCGCGAGTTCGAGTCTCGTTTTCCGCTCAAAGAGGTCTAAGACAATTAGGCCTCTTTTTTTTTATTTTGGCAATAATGCAACCATCATCCATACCAAGCGCCCCAGTTAGAGGCGTAGCGAGACCTTTAGAGAAAAGCAAGCCAAGCAGACAACAATAAAAAAAAACCGAAGCATCTCTACTTCGGTTTTACTGGTAGCGCCTACGGGAATCGAACCCGTGTTCCATGCGTGAGAGGCATGTGTCCTAGCCGCTAGACGAAAGCGCCGTCTTCAAAATCCCCCTTATGTTTATCCACCCCGGGGCAGGTGCTGGTAGCGCCTACGGGAATCGAACCCGTGTTCCATGCGTGAGAGGCATGTGTCCTAGCCGCTAGACGAAAGCGCCATTTGCAAAAAGGAGCGGAAGCTGGGGGATTCGAACCCCCGGTACGGTTACCCGTACGGCAGTTTAGCAAACTGCTGGTTTCAGCCACTCACCCAAACTTCCTTGAGATATAAGCCTTACCTTTTTTGCGAGTGCAAAGGTAGATGTTTTTTTTTATTCCACCAATAATTATCGACTTTTTTTTCTATCTTTGTAAAAAAAAGTTTGAAAAGGCACGAAAAACCCACTTTCGACGTTACAAAAACAGTGCATATTGCCCAATATATATAGAAGGAATGAACACGAACAGTCCCATCAAATGGCCCAAAGGATGTAAACTGATACACTTGCTCGAGCACACCGACAATCGGGGAAGCCTTTCGTTTGCAGAAGCGCAACACGAAATCCCCTTCAGCATAGAGCGGGTATTCTGGATATACGATGTCCCTGAAGGAGCAGAGCGAGGCGCCCACTCGCACAACGAATGCGCCGAAGTAGCGATAGCGATACAAGGGGCATTTGACATGACTGTTGATGACGGCACCACACAAACGACAATACGTCTCGACTCGCCTCGCAAGGGAATACTGATCCCGGCAGGTGTATGGTGCAGGCTCAGCAATTTTGCTCCAAACACGGTGTGTGTAGTCATGGCGTCGCACCCCTACAACGCGGCAGGATACATACACGACTACGACACATACCGGGAAGAACTGATCGAGACCATACCCTATAACCCCAGCCACCGCTCTGAATGGGATAGCTTCGTGAAGCAGTCCAAGAACGGGACCTTCCTCATTGAGCGTGGCTACATGGACTATCATGCACAACGCTTCACCGACTGCTCGCTATTGTTCTACAAGAAAGGGAAGCTCATAGCCATACTTCCGGCCAATTATAAGAAGGAAGAGCAAACGGTATATTCGCACGGCGGACTCACCTATGGCGGTCTGCTCCTCTCCGAGAAGATCACGACCGTTGAGTCCATGCAAGTGATGGCGTGTGCCAAAGAGTGGATGCGCATCACCCTTGGGGCACAACGGTGGATATACAAGCCTATCCCCCACATATATCACCGTGCGCCGGCCGAGGAGGACCTGTATGCCCTATTCAGGCAAGAAGCCGTACTGACAGCCAGAGCGGTCTCGGCCGTCATCGACTACAGCCATCCCATAGCGATGCAGGAACTACGGAAACGGGGTATAAAGAAAGCATGCAACAAGGGCATAAGCTACAAGGAGAGCAACGACCTGAGAGCCTTCTGGAAAATACTCGAAGAGACACTTACCGAGCGGCATGGACGCAAGCCCGTGCATAGCGTCGAGGAGATGGAACAGCTCAAGGAGGCATTTCCCGACAAGATACACCTGTTCGTAGCATACAGCGAAGACGAGGCAGTAGCCGGGACCGTGATCTACGAGACTGACCAGGTAGCCCATGCTCAGTACATAGCGGCATCGGGCGAAGGGCGCAGGGTACAAGCCCTCGACGGGCTGTTTGCCCACCTCATCACCGAGGTATATGCCGGGAAGCGATATTTTGACTTCGGCATATCGACCGAGCAGGGAGGACGCTATCTCAACGAAGGCCTGGCCTTCCAGAAAGAGGGGTTCGGAGCACGCGCCGTGATGTACGACACATACGAAATGAAAATTCAGGAGGAGTAAAATGATCAAGTTTCTCGACTTACAAGCCATCAACGACGCTCATGCCACAGCGATTGAGGAGGCCCTGTTGCGGGTCTCACGCTCCGGATGGCTGCTGCGCGGCGAGGAAACCCGCCGTTTCGAGGAGGCATACGCCCACTACATAGGATGCCGCCACGCCATAGGATGCGGCAACGGCCTCGATGCCTTGCGACTCATCTTCCGCGCCTACATCGAAATGGGGGTCCTCAACGAGGGAGATGAAGTCATCGTGCCTGCCAACACATACATAGCCAGCATATTGGCTATCACCGACAATCGACTGACACCTGTATTCATAGAGCCCGACATCGAGACATTACAGATAGACGACACCTTGATAGAACAGGCTATCACCGAACGCACACGTGCGATACTCCTCGTGCATCTCTATGGACGCTGCGCCTACAGCAAACAGATAGGCGAACTGTGTAGCAGATACAATCTGCTATTGATAGAAGACAATGCACAGGCACACGGATGCAGGGCTCAATTGGCAATTGACAATTCACAATTCACAATTCACAATTCACAATTCAAAAAGACCGGTTCGCTCGGCCATGCAGCCGGGCACAGCTTCTACCCAGGCAAGAACCTGGGAGCCTTGGGCGATGCCGGCTGTGTAACCACCGACGATGAGGAACTGGCTGCCGTAGTGCGTGCCCTGGGCAACTATGGCTCAGAGGAGAAATATGTGTTCAGGTATACCGGATACAACAGCCGCATCGACGAGCTGCAGGCAGCAGTGCTCGCCGCCAAGCTGCCCCACCTGGACAACGACAACAAGCACCGCGCAGCAATCGCCGACATATATTATAAAGGTATAGACAACAGGCTCATCAGCCTGCCACGCCACATGCCGGCCGAGAGAAACGTATATCACCTCTTCCCCATCTTCTGTGATAGTCGGGACCGCCTGCAGCAGCATCTTGCCAACCGAGGCATAGAGACCCTGATACACTACCCCATAGCACCGCACCAGCAAGAGTGCTACAGCCAATATGCGCACCTGTCTCTACCCGTCACCGAACAGCTCCACCGCACCGAGCTATCGCTCCCCATGGGCCCTACCCTATCGGACGACGAAGCGCAACGAGTGGTAGAAGCCGTCAACAGCTTCCGTGCATGACCTGCCGTTAGGGGGCAGCATGAGAAAAAAGACTCGATTATTGCATCGGTAAGAAAAAAATAATTGTATATTTGCAGAAATATATACCTCAAAAGAAACAACCTATCATAAACCATAAACACACATCATTATGAAAAAGACCCATCTCTACAGTCTGCTCACAGCCATCGCGTGCCTGCTTACGGCCTGTGAAAGCCACAAAGAAAGCTACCCTATCGACAAAGCTGTATATAATCGCCTTCCCTTCGAGATGGAAGAGGTGCAGCTACCCCAATTCCCCGACTACCAAGTGTCAATAACCCAATTCGGCGCTGTAAATGACGGAGTCACCCTCAACACCGAGGCTATCAACAAGGCCATCAGCCATGTCAACGAAAAGGGAGGAGGAACGGTCATCATCCCTGAAGGCCTGTGGCTGACGGGCCCCATCGAGATGAAGAGCAACGTCAACCTCTACACCAAATACAACGCCCTGGTATACTTCTCAGGCGACCACTCGCTATACCCCATCATCGCCACCAACTTCGAGGGCCTCGACACACGTCGCTGCCAGTCGCCCATCTCAGCATGGGAGTGCGAGAACATCGCGATTACCGGTCATGGCACCTTCGACGGCAATGGCGACACCTGGCGTGCCGTCAAGAAGAGCAAGGTCACCGAGAACCAATGGAACAACCTCATCAAGAAAGGCGGCGTGGTAGAGGGTACCAACTGGTATCCCAGCGAAGGGTCGCTCAAGGGAAAGAATGCCTGCATAAACTTCAACAACCCCGTAGGCATAGAGACCGACGAGGACTGGAACAGCATACGCGACTGGCTGCGCCCCGTACTGCTCAACTTCGTGAAGTGCAAGCGCGTACTCATCGAGGGCTGCACATTCAAGAACTCACCCGCCTGGTGCCTGCACCCACGCTCATGCGACCACATCACCCTGAACAAGGTCACCGTAGTGAATCCCTGGTACTCACAGAACGGCGATGCGCTCGACCTCGAGTCGTGCACCAACGCCATCATTGCCAACTGCCACTTCGATGCCGGCGACGATGCCATCTGCCTCAAATCGGGTAAGGACGAAGAGGGACGCCGTCGTGGCGAGCCCTGCAAGAACGTCATCATACAGAACAATGTCGTGCTCCATGGCCATGGCGGCTTCGTCGTGGGAAGCGAGATGAGCGGAGGCGTGCAAAACATTTTCGTAGACAACTGCACCTTCATGGGCACCGATGTAGGTCTCCGATTCAAGAGCTGCCGCGGACGCGGAGGCTTGGTAGAGAACATCTACATCAGCAACATCAACATGATCAACATCCCCAACGAGGCCCTCATCTTCAACCTCTTCTACAGCGGAAAGTCACGCTCCGAGGTCAGCTACGACGAAGAGGGAAACATGGCCAGCGACCTATTGCCCGTAACCGAAGAGACCCCCATCTTCCGCAACATCTACATCGACAATGTCGTATGTAAGGGTGCCGGACGCGCCATCTTCTTCAACGGCTTGCCCGAGATGCGCATTGCCAACATCAACCTCAACAACGTCACCATCACCGACGCCAAAGAGGGAGCCATATTCCAGGAGTCCAAGGACATCACCATCAACAACCTGAAGATCGAGACCGAAGACGACAGTCCTGCCATCCGCATGGGCGGTGTGCAGAACGTCACCATCAATGGCAACAACTACGCACAGATAGGCAAGCAACAAGCCGTAAACCTCTAAGCACACACATCTATGAGAACCACCATCACCAGCCTCGCCAGCCTGCTCTGCCTCAGCATCATGGGGCAGAGCGCCAGCGAGCAGCTCACCTACACCATAAGCAACCCCTCGAAGCTCGACAAGAGCAACGAACCCGTAGTGCTCACACTCAGCCCCGCGCAGCAGGCCGCCAACTACCTGTCGGCCACAGTATGCGTATGGGACGAAGACACACAGACCGAAGTGGAGATACCCTCCCAGCTCGACGACCTCGATGGCGACGGCACCAACGAAGAGGTAGTGTTCCTCCTCGATATCCCCGGACGTGAAGAGCGCACGGTAACCGTAGAGCTGAGCCAAGCAGCCAAGCCCGGACGCTACCCCGCCCAAGTATATGCCGAGATGCTCCTCAGCGACAAGTCCAAGGGCCACAAGCCCATACAGTCGCTCACCGTACCCGGCCATGTGAACGTATACAACAACCTCCACCACCACGGCCCCGCCTTCGAGTCAGCGCTGGTAGCCTACCGCGTCTACTTCGACGAACGCCAGACGGTAGACATCTACGGCAAGCGCAAGCAACAGCTCGAGATCGGGCAGACCCAGTTCTACCCCACCCCTGAGCACCTCGCCAACGGCTATGGCGACGACATCCTGTGGGCAGGTACCACCTGCGCCCTCGGCACCTTCCGCGGCTACACCGACAACAAGCCGTCCTACATACAGCCCGTAAGGTCGCGCACCGAGAGCATCCTCGCCTACGGCCCCCTGCGCACCGTAGTAGAGATCCACGACGAAGACTGGCAATACGGTGACAACAAGCTCGACCTCACCCTGCGCTACACCCTCTATGGCGGACATCGCGACGTACAGGTCGACGTCAGCATCAAGGGCGAGAAGCCCATCAGCGAACCCTTCTGCACCGGTCTTATCAAGGTCGACAACTGTCAGACCTACACCGACCACACAGGCACCGCCGCCGTATGGGGCGACAACTGGCCTGCAGGCAAGAAAGACACCCTGAACCGCAAGAAAGAGGTGCTGGGCATGGCAGTGAGCATCCCCCAGCGCCACGTAGTGGACGAGCCCCACGATGCCGAGAACATGCTCTACCTCCTGGGCGACAAGGCACGCACCCTCTCCAAGGAACTCAGCTTCACCTATCACATCGCATTCGCCTCCGACAAGGAAGAGCAGAGCAGGCTCCACAGCGCCGACAGCTGGT
Source organism: Bacteroidaceae bacterium (assembly GCA_045647345.1). GTDB lineage: Bacteria > Bacteroidota > Bacteroidia > Bacteroidales > Bacteroidaceae > UBA1189. The sequence goes on from JAZRMG010000186.1 coordinate 7,937, forward strand.
TCGAATGGGTAAAGCAGTGGGAGCAACAACTCAAAAGCCTATTAGAGATAAAGAAAGATGAATAAGCGACTGGCCATCTTCGACCTCGATGGCACCCTACTCGACACCGTAGCCGACCTGGCCAACGCCACCAACCAGGCGTTGGCCAAGTGCGGCTATCCCACCCACCCTACCGAGGCCTACTACCACTTCGTAGGCAATGGCATCAACAAGCTCTTTGCCAGAGCTTTACCCCAAGAGGAATGTACAGAAGAGAATGTGCTACGTATTCGTGAGCACTTCATCCCCTACTACAACGAGCACAACGCCGACGACAGCCGCCCCTACCCCGGCATCGCAGCGCTGCTCAGCGAGTTGCAAGCCCACGGAGTGCAGCTGGCCGTAGCCTCCAACAAGTACCAGCAGGCCACAGCCAAGCTCGTCAGTCACTTCTTCCCCCACATACCCTTTGCCGCCGTCTACGGCCAGCGCGAGGGCGTAGCCATCAAGCCCGACCCCACGATCGTGAACGACATACTCTCCCTAACGGGAATCTCGCGGGCCGACACCATCTATATAGGCGACTCAGGAGTCGACATGCTCACGGCACACAATGCCGCCGTAGAGAGCATAGGCGTCACCTGGGGATTTCGCGACGAGGAAGAGCTCAGCGCCCATGGTGCCAACCACATCGTACACCATGCCGTGGAGATAGCAGGGCTGATACTATAACATCAGCCGATGCCTTCTGTCCAAGTACCGAAAACGACCACAACACACATATAATCAACAGACTAACAGCGATAGATGTGTACAATAATCCACGTGTACCATCTGTCGCCGCATTAGCTTCATATAAGGAAAGTCTCCCCGACGCTACATGAGCACAATTATGCCGCGCAAGAGGCCACGCCTATGGTGCTCACCCGAGCACAAGTGAAGGTCATCGTCAAGTTTCTGGGAGAGCCGTAATACGACATTAGATTCTTTCGTAACAATACTTCATTGGATGCGCCCTGCTGTAAAGCAGGGCGCATCGACAATAGAGATGGTTGTACGTATCGTAACGCTTCAACACTCGCCCGAGAATGCCGGTCAGGGTATCCTGCGCAGTATGGTCAGGCGCAACAATACCTCGAGCAACAGGCACGCCATGGCCCAGAGGGCGAAGGAGAGGTACTCCTCGTTCTTGCGGCTGAAGTCCTTGACGTTGAGCTTAGTGCGCTCGAGCTTGTCGATCTCTTCGTACACCTCCTTGAGTTTCGAGTTGCTGGTGGCGCGGTAGTACTGGCCATCGGCCGTCTCGGCAATCTGTATCAGGGTGTTCTCGTCGATCTCGACAGGCACTTGTATATACTGCGTACCGCCAAAGCCCTGGTAGGGATAGGGGGCGGTGCCGTTGGTGCCCACACCGATGGTATAGACACGTATGCCGTAGGTCTTGGCTATCTCGGCCGCGGTGAGGGGCGATATGTCGCCACGGTTGTTGGCACCGTCGGTGAGCAGGATGATGACCTTCGACTTGGCCTTGCTGTCCTTCAAGCGGCTCACGGCATTGGCTATGCCGAGACCGATAGCGGTGCCGTCCTCGATGATGCCGTTCATGGCCATGTTGCAGCTGACGCTGTTGAAGAGGTTGAGCAGCACGGCGTGGTCTACGGTGAGGGGCGACTGGGTGAAGCTCTGCCCGGCAAAGATGGTGAGGCCGATGTTGTCGTTGGGACGACCGTTGATAAAGTCGGCCGCCACCTGCTTGGCTGCCTCGAGGCGGTTGGGCTTGAGGTCCTCGGCAAGCATACTGGTGGACACGTCGACAGCGAGCATGATGTCGATACCTTCGACCTCGCTGCTCTGCCAGCTGTCGGTAGACTGCGGGCGGGCCAGCACGACGATGAGCAGCGAAAGGGCTATCATACGCAGCACGAAGGGGACGTGGCGCAGATATACCTTATAGCTCTTGGGCATGGTGGCATACATGCGGGTGGTGGACACACGCATAGAGGGTTCGCTCTTCTTTCCCTTCAGGACATACCATACGATATAGGGCACGAGCAGAAGGAACAACAGGAAATATGCAGGATTTACGAAGGACATGGAAATTGAAAATTGAAAATTAAAAATTGAAAATTAACCGTTCACCATTCATCATTCTTCATTAAACATTCACCATTAAAAAAACAGCTGTATCACCTCACTGACAGCGACATAGAGCGCAACTGCGCCAAGCACACTGAGCAGTGCGATGCTGGCGATGAGCAGCGCCTTGGCCTGCTTGGAGCGGCCCTCCTTGACCACCACCTCCTGCACCACGGGCTCGGCAGGGGCTGCGGCCTCTACCTTGGTCTTGTTGATGAAGTCGATGGCATTGATGAGGTTCATGTCGTTCTCGTTAATGAGGGGCTTGTACTTGGCAAACTTCACGAGGTCGGACATCTGGAACAGCGTGCGCAACTCGCCAATCCACTCCTTGTCGGGCTGCTCGGTGAGCTTGTCGATGATCTCGTCGGAGGTCATCTCCATGGCGTTGAATCCGAACCGCTCGGCCATATAGATACGCAAGGCGTCGGTGAGCTCGGTGTAGTATTGCTTCACATCGTCGCGCTGCCAGCTCTTCTCGCTCTTGATGCGCTCCATCTCTACGAGTGCTACCTGATGGGGAGGCAGCTTGGGCGCTATGGTCACGCGACGCAAGATGGGCTTGTTGTCGCGATAGCGACGCAAGAGGAAGGGGATGAGGAAGCACAGCACAGCAAGGAGCAACAAGGAGCCGCACAGGGGCAGGGTCTCAACCAATGTTATCGGGCGATGGATGACGTCCTTAATGGGGAAGATGGCTTCCACGTTGGTGGTGTCGATATCGAATGTCATCACCTTCAGTGCCAGGGGGTCGGAGGCGTAGCTCACGCTGTCGACCAACACTTCGAACGGCGGTATATAGTAGAATGCCGTATCGAAGGAGGTCACCGTGTAGGCCTGTGTCACCACCATGTGGCTCTTCTGGTTCAGGTACTGTGTGTCGGTCTTCACCTCGCCCACGATCTCGATACCCTCCATGAGCATGCCGGTGGGGTATGTGGGCATGATGAGGTGGCCATCGGTAGGACAGCTCACCTCGAGCTTCACATGGGCCTGCTCACCGATGAGCAGCTGCAACGAGTCGATGCTGGCGCTGACGGTGACTTGGGCTTGCAAGGGCAAGACAAGGTATACCGAGGCCAACGCAAATAGATACTTCTTTAACCAATTCATATTTCACTTCGCTTGTCATTCTGAACGGAGTGAAGAATCTCGTGCCGGACTTTGAAAAGAACGTCTGCCAAACACTTTGCGAGATCCTTCGCTTAGCTCAGGATGACATACATTAATTACGTTTTGCAAATAGATTCATCAGCGACTTCACATAGTCCTGGTCGGTGCGCACCGATATGGAGTCGACCCCAGACTTGGAGAAGGTGTCGCGCAATCGCACCTGACTCTCGATCCACCACTTGCGATGCAGGGCCCGCACCTTGCGCGATGAGGTATCGACATACACCTCCTCGCCACTCTCAGGGTCGGCCATCTTCATGAGACCCACATCGGGCAACTCCTCTACACGCTTGTCGTAGACCTGTATGGCCACGACATCGTGCTTGCGGTTGGCGATGGTGAGGGCATTCTTGAAGTTGCGCTCCTCGATGAAGTCGCTCAGGATGAACGTGGTGCAACGCTTCTTGATGGCATTGGTGAGATATTGCAGAGGCACGGTGATATCGGTCTGCTTGCTCTCAGGCTCGAAGCCCAACACCTCGCGTATAATATATAGGATGTGCTTGCGTCCCTTCTGCGGGGGGATAAACTTCTCTATGCGGTCGGTGAAGAAGATGGCTCCGATCTTGTCGTTGTTCTGTATGGCGGCAAAGGCCAGCGTGGCGGCTATCTCGGCCACCATGTCCTTCTTGTACATACCCGACGTACCGAAGTCGAGGCTCGATGACATGTCGACGAGCAGCATCACGGTGAGCTCGCGCTCCTCCTCGAACACCTTGACGTAGGGTTTGTTGAAGCGTGCCGTCACGTTCCAGTCGATATCGCGCACATCGTCGCCATACTGATACTCGCGCACCTCGGAGAAGGCCATTCCCCTACCCTTGAAGGCCGAGTGATACTGGCCGGCAAAGATGTTGCTCGACAGGCCACGGGTCTTGATCTCAATCTTGCGTACCTTCTTGATTAGTTCGTTTGCTTCCATAACTTTGGGAGTTCAGAAGTTCAGGAGTTTTCGCTTTGCTCAGGAGTTCAGACGATTGTATGGCTACTGTATCAGTCATCACATTCGTCAGTACTATTGTACTACTGACTCCTGTAACTTCTGAAAAGCATTTGTCTGCACTCCTGAACTACCGACTCCTATACTCCTTAAATTATTAGGGAACTTCTACCTTGTTCAGAATCTGACTGATGATCTCCTCAGCAGTGAGGTTGCTGGCCTCGGCCTCGTAAGAGAGTCCGATACGGTGGCGCAACACGTCGTGAGCCACGGCACGCACATCCTCGGGGATGACATAGCCGCGACGCTTGATGAACGCATAGGAGCGGGCGGCAAGAGCGAGGCTGATAGAGGCACGGGGCGAACCACCGAACGAGATCATCTCCTTCAGGTCCTTCAGACCGTACTTCTCGGGATAGCGTGTGGCAAATACGATATCGGCAATGTAACGCTCAATCTTCTCGTCGATGTATACCTCCTTCACCACCTCGCGTGCCTTGATGATCTCATCGGCCTTCATGATGGGGCGCACATGCTGTTTCTCGCCATTGATGTTCTGACGGATGATGCGCATCTCCTCCTCAAGCTTGGGATAGTCGATGACTACCTTGAGCATGAAACGGTCGACCTGCGCCTCGGGCAGAGGATAGGTACCCTCCTGCTCGATGGGGTTCTGTGTGGCCAACACGAGGAAGGGCTCGGGCAAGGGGAAGGTATCCTTGCTCAGTGTCACCTGACGCTCCTGCATGGCCTCGAGCAATGCACTCTGCACCTTGGCCGGAGCACGGTTGATCTCGTCGGCAAGGACGAAGTTGGCAAAGATGGGACCCTTCTTGGAGATGAAGCTCTCGTCTTTCTGACTATAGATCATGGTACCCACGACGTCGGCAGGCAACAAGTCGGGGGTAAACTGTATGCGGCTATACTGCGCATCGATAAGCTGTGCCAAAGTCTTGATGGCAAGCGTCTTTGCCAAGCCCGGCACACCCTCGAGCAACACGTGGCCATCGGCCAACAAGCCGATGAGCAACGACTCTACCAAATGTTTCTGACCAACAATCACTTGGTCCATACCAGCCATCAGATTGGTAACAAAGCCACTCTGACGCTCAATCTTTTCGTTCAATTCGCGGATATCAATTGTTCCAGCCATATAGTTGAGTTTTTAAGTTTTAGTTCTGACGTTTCTTTTTGAAGCATACAAGTTTTAGCTTGTAACGTGCAAAGTTAACAAATTATCATCAATTCACAACCAACAGGCTGCAAATAAGAGAGAGATTTAAGAATATTTCAGCAATCCTCTCCTCCCCCACCTGCAAATTCGCCATACGCCCTACCCTACAAAAAAAGTTCATAAAGAGACGAGGGATTCCTCGTCTCTTTATGAACATCAATCGACCTATCGGAGCAGACTACTCCGTTGTCTTTTCGCTCAACACGGGGATGTTGACCATCTGCCCTATAGCAACATTGTTGAAGTCTTTCATCCAGTTGTACTTTACGATATAGGGCCACAGGCGTTTGTCACCGTAATACTTCACTGCCAGCTGGATTATAGTTTCGCCCGCCTTCAGTTCATGCGTCACGAGTGTGCCGCTCATGACATAGTCGGTCGTATCAGCAGGTGTGATGTCCTTGATTGACTTGCCTTGTAGCGATTCGGTTATCGTTACGGCACAGAACTTGTTATCGGCAGTCGGTGCTACGGCTTCGGGCTTCGCAGGCTTTGCCTCCTTTCGGACTACACTGTCGGCCTGCTGCTCCGAGATAGCGGGCTCAGCACGCTGTTCTTCCGACACGGCAGGTACAGTATCCTTTTGTGTTGGCAACTGGGGCTCTACTTGAGGTTCGTCAGCCCACTCCTTACCGAGCTCCTCCTCGAGATTAGGGTTGACCATCATATCGGTATATGAGCCATCGTCATGGCGCGACGCATCTGTATCGGGCCCTATCATAAACCAACCAAGACCGAGAACGATAAGAGCAAGCACTACGAACAGAATACCAAACAGGCATCCGCATCCACGACGCTTGCGTGAAGCCGGTACCGACTGAGGAGCATGCGATTCGGATTCAGCCTCTCCGGGTGCTTCGACATCGTGTGTTACGGCAGTCTCGAACTCTACAGCTTCTTGCTCCGGCTCAGCATCCTGCTCCGGCTCGGTTTCTTGCTTTGGTTCGGTTTCTTCAGGAGCACTTACATCGGTGGTCACCACCGCATCATCGGCCTCTACCTCTGAGGTCTCGTCATCGGCCACGAGCACCTCTTCAGCAGCTCCCGGCTCCTCATTCCGAACGGGCTCAACAGCCACTTGCAACGGAGCGAAAGCCTCCTCGACTACGGTCTCGACCACCTCTTCCGTAGCCTCTACGGCAGCAGGCATCTCAGCAGTCACGGCAGCAGGCACCTCGGCAGCAGCGGCAGCAGGTACCTCGGCCACTTCAGCCACTTCGGCCTCATCATTATCGTCGGCCTCAGCCTCCGACTCTTGATCGGTGGGATACCCATCGTTGAGTTCGGTAGGCTCGAAGTGCGCAAACGGACGGTTTACCAACTCCTTCATGTTGCTGTCGGGGCTAAAGGTCACTTTGCGATAGCCCTTGATCGTGATGCGATCGCCAGTGTTTACATCTACACTCTCACGATCGCTCATCTCCTGCAGCTTAAAGGTACCCAAGCCCTTAATCTTCACCACATTGTCTTCCTGGAGCCCTCTCTCTATCGTCTCTACGAAAGCACGCATGAACTCCTCCGCAGCATCACGAGTGAGGCTACTCTTCTCAGCCAGCTCTTCAGCTATATTGTTTAGTGAAATCTTTCCCATAGCTATCGTAGGTTATTCGGCATTGAACTTCTCTTTCAGTATATTGCTCTGCTTAAATGCGAGCACCAACTTGGGAGGGATGAGATAGCGCTTCCCCGTAGTAGGATTGACCGAGATACGCTCCATCTTCTTCTTCACCTCCAAGGTGCCGAAAGAGGATATATTGATGGTGTCATTCAGCAGGAAATGCTCTTCAAATATCCTGAGCACATCGCCCACCAGCTTGGTGGTAGTACCAGACGGCTGGTTAGTCTGTCGGGACAACTCCGCGATAAATTCTTTATTGTTCATTGTGATTATACAACTTTGCCGTACAAGTCAAACTCATCGGCGCTTGTGATTTCTACCATATAGTAGTGCCCTATCTCTACCTCATTTTCGGCCTTGAGCAGTAACACTTCGGGGTCCACCTCGGGGGAGTCGTACTGAGTGCGCCCAACGTAGTAGCCTCCCTCTTCACGGTCGATGACCACCTGCATGATATTACCGATGCTGGCCACGCTCACCTCCTCGGCAATGCGCTGCTGCACACGCATGAGCAGCCCCAAGCGTGCCTGTTTGGTGTCATCGTCAATATCATCTTCGAAATGCTCGGCAGCATAGGTGCCCTCCTCCTCGGAGTAGGCGAAAGCGCCCATACGCTCGAAACGCATATCCTTAACAAACTGCACCAATTCGTTGAACTCCTCGTCGGTCTCGCCAGGGAAGCCCACCATCAGGGTGGTACGCAGATAGATGCCCGGCACCTCACGACGGATGGCTTGCAGCAGGGCGATAGTCTCTTCCTTATTAATATTACGGCGCATGCGCTTGAGCACATCGGTACTCACATGCTGCAGGGCAATGTCAAGATATTTGCACACATTGTCACGCTCGCGCATCACACGCAACAGGTCCATGGGAAAATGTGTGGGATAGCCATAATGCAGGCGCACCCACCTCAAGCCCTCTACATCGGAGATACGCTCTACGAGCTCGGCAATCGACTGTTTCTTATAGAGGTCCACACCATAATAAGTAAGGTCTTGTGCGATGAGCTGAATCTCTGTCACCCCCTTGCTCACGAGCAGGCGTACCTCATCGACAATCTCCTCCATGGGGCGACTCACATGGTGGCCCGTAATGATGGGTATGGCACAGTAGGCACATGTGCGGTCGCAACCCTCAGAGATCTTCACATAAGCATAGTGCTGGGGAGTTGTTTGCACTCTGTCCAACTGAGAATTGAGAATTGAGAATTGAGAATTATCCTCATCCGAGCTCTCTTCTCTCAAATCTTTGACCAGATTCACCCAGTCAAACTTTCCGTAATACTTGTCCACCTGAGGTATCTCATCGCCCAGCTCGGCCATATAGCGCTCCGACAGGCATCCCATGACAAACACCTTGCGCACACGGCGCTTACGCTTCAGGTCACACACCTCAAGAATCATATTGATAGATTCCTCTTTGGCATCGCCGATAAATCCACAAGTGTTGATGACTACAATCTTGCCATTTACCTGCTCGGGGTTGTGGCGAAGGGTATATCCACTCTCCTCCAAGAGTTTCATAAGTTTCTCCGAATCAACCAGATTCTTCGAGCACCCGAGAGTGATAACATCTATTTGGTTTTTAATCATATGTTTCAGGAGTTCAGGAGTCAGGAGTTCAGGAGTTCAGACAATAGTCTGTTCGCTGATTTCCATTTCCCTTTTGTTACGGTAGTTATTTCAGGAGTCAGGAGTTGAACTCCTGAATACTAGAACAACGAATCTACAAATTCCTTTTTATTGAAAGGTTGAAGGTCGTCAATACCCTCACCCAATCCCACGTAACGTACAGGAATCTTGAATTGGTCAGACACACCAATCACGACACCGCCCTTGGCCGTACCATCGAGCTTGGTGATAGCCAAGGCTGTCACCTCGGTAGCAAGCGTGAACTGGCGTGCCTGCTCAAATGCATTCTGTCCGGTAGAGCCATCGAGCACCAAGAGCACTTCATTGGGAGCGTAGTCTACGACTTTCTTCATCACGTTCTTGATCTTGGTAAGCTCATTCATGAGACCTACCTTATTGTGCAGGCGGCCTGCCGTATCGATGATCACCACGTCGGCATCATTGGCTACGGCCGACTTCAGCGTATCGAAAGCCACCGAAGCGGGATCTGCACCCATCTTCTGCTTGATGACGGGCACATCGGCACGATGTCCCCACTCCACCAACTGCTCTACAGCAGCGGCACGGAAGGTATCAGCAGCACCGAGATAGACTTTCAGACCCGCCTTCTTGAACTGATGAGCTAGCTTGCCGATGGTAGTGGTCTTACCCACGCCATTCACACCGACTACCATAATCACGTAGGGACGCTTGGCATCGTCGGGTATCGAGAAATCCTCGGTGTTAGTACTCTCATTTTCAGTAAGCAATGCAGCAATTTCATCTTTAAGGATACCATTGAGCTCGTTGGTCGTCACATACTTGTCACGTGCCACACGCTCCTCAATGCGCTTGATTATCTTCAGGGTGGTATCGATACCCACATCTGAAGTTATCAATGCCTCTTCCAGGTTGTCGAGCACCTCATCATCTACCTTCGACTTACCCGCTATAGCACGAGTAATCTTACCTAACACGCTCTCCTTTGACTTCGACAAACCTTTGTCGAGCACCTCTTTCTTGTCTTTAGAGAAAAACGAAAAGAATCCCATAACAATTATACTTTATCTGTAAATATCATGCGAAGGTACTCATTTTATATGACTTGGCAAAAAAAAAACTTCATTTCACCACCCAACGGCTCACTTTAATACCCATACGGCACACAGATATCGCCCCTTTCACTAAATAAAGACCTCGCCATCTTGGAATAACGATGAACAAATCGGACATATCGTTGTTGACTTCGTACTTGCATAAATATGGATGCATATAATATATAAACTTAAAACGGAGAAATATGAAACAAAAGATTTTGGTCATAGGCAGTTGCAACACCGACATGGTGGTCAGCATGGAACGGCTACCCCTACCTGGTGAGACACTCATCGGAGGTGAGTTTTTCATGAACCCAGGAGGCAAAGGAGCTAATCAGGCAGTAGCAGCTGCACGATTGGGTGGCGAGGTCAGCTTTGTAGCTAAGGTGGGCGGAGACTCGTTCGGGCAAGGCGCATTGGAGCGCTACAAAGCTGAGGGAATCAACGTGGAGCATGTGATAGTAGATGAAAAGTCTCCGTCTGGAGTGGCGCTTATCATGGTCGATGCACACGGTGAAAACTGCATCGCTGTGGCCTCTGGCGCAAATGCTAAATTGAGCAAGAAAGATATCGACCGTGCCGAGAATGCAATAAATGATGCAGACATCGTGCTCATGCAGCTAGAGACACCGCTCGAAACCATCGAGTACGCGGCACGCATTGCTCAGGATTTGGGCAAGAAGGTAATACTCAATCCGGCTCCTGCCCATACCCTACCCGACAGTCTGCTCAGCTGTCTCTATATGCTCATTGCGAATGAGACGGAGGCAGAATACCTCTCAGGCATACAAATTACCGATCTGGACAGTGTGGCACGAGCTGCCGACATCATCTGTAGGAAAGGCGTAGAGAATATGGTTATCACACTTGGCGCCAAAGGAGCATTCATCAAGAAAAAAGACTCCTATCATCAGATACCCGGACTAAAAGTAAAAGCAGTGGATGCCACTGCTGCCGGAGACACCTTCTGCGGCGCGGTGTGCGTAGCTTTGGCCGAGGGCATGGAGCTCACCAAAGCGGTGGAGTTTGCCAACCGTTGTGCAGCCCTTACCGTGACACGCAAAGGCGCACAGTCGTCATTGCCCTACAGAAACGAGATATACTAACCTTAACTGAAAAGAACCATGTTTATCGTAAACAATTATTTGCTGGCCGTGGTGCTATGCTTTGTCACCATGCTCTGCTGGGGCTCGTGGGCCAACACACAAAAGTTAGCCGGAAAGACCTGGCGCTACGAGCTCTTCTATTGGGACTATGTCATCGGTATCCTGCTCTTCTCTGTCGTTTTGGGACTCACGCTGGGCAGCACAGGTGATGCTGGCCGCAGCTTCATCGCCGACCTGAAACAGATCACTCCCGGCAACTATGCGAGCGCACTTATCGGTGGCGCTGTATTCAACTTGGGTAATATACTGCTCTCTGCCGCCGTGTCCATAGCCGGCATGACCGTAGCCTTCCCCTTGGGTGTTGGAATTGCCCTGGTATTGGGTGTCATCGTCAACTATATCGGTGCGCCCAAGGGCGACCCCACAGTACTCTTCCTCGGTGTAGCCCTGGTGGTTGTGGCTATCGTGCTCAATGCCATAGCATCGGGCAAGGTGCAACACAATGGCGGAAGCAGCAGCAAGAAGGGAGTGTGGATAGCCATCATCGCCGGTGTGCTGATGTCATTCTTCTACCGCTTTGTGGCAGCTGCCATGGATCTGAACAACTTCGAGTCGCCTACACCAGGCATGGCTACCCCCTACTCGGCCTTCTTTATCTTTTCTGCAGGCATCTTCCTCAGCAACTTAGTATTCAACACTATCGTGATGCGTCGCCCCTTTGAGGGAAGACCGGTTACCTATGAAGCCTATTTCCGTGGAGGCCTAGGCACCCACCTGGTGGGTATCTTCGGTGGTGTAGTCTGGGGTTTAGGTACGGCACTCAGCTATATTGCTGCCGGAAAGGCTGGTGCTGCCATCTCCTATGCCCTGGGGCAGGGTGCACCGATGATTGCGGCTCTATGGGGTATCTTTGTGTGGAAGGAGTTCAAGGGAGCACCTCATAGCGTAGGCTGGCTACTGGGACTCATGTTTATCTTCTTCATCTCAGGTCTCGGAGCGATCATCATCTCCGGTGCCAATTAGTCCCTGAAAGAAGAAGCAAAAAACGAAAGAGGATGTGTCGCAACACATCCTCTTTCGTTTATATCAATGACATCTCTTATCATTTGATATTGGGCAACTCGAGACCATAGCCCTTGCGCTTGTCCTCCTTCTTGAGGGCAAAGGCGAGAAGCAGCGCTACGATGCCGAAGCATGCGAAGACGCACATGGGCAAGGTGTAGTCATATTGCTTGAATACCTGTCCATCAACCATGCGCTCGCCCACGATGCAATACTCATTGAGCAACCATCCAATAAGCAGAGGCACGAATCCCAAGCCGATATTCTGCACCCAGAAGATAAGTGCATAGGCTGAGCCGAGCAACTTTTCGGGGATAATCTTGGGTACCGAAGGCCACATGGCCGAGGGTACGAGCGAGAAAGCTACGCCAAGCACGATAGCGATGAAGGCTGCAAACCACCAATAATTGAGCACGGGCAAAGCAAACAACACATGCACACCGATGAGCATAGCCGAGCCAATGATCATGATGGTGGCACCCTTACCCTTACGGTCGTAGATACCGCCAAAGAGCGGTGTCATGATGAGATTGCCCATGGGAATGAGAGCAGGAATCCAGCCAGCCCACACATTAGACATGCCGTACTTGTTCTCCATGAGGGAGGTCGCATATTTCATGAAAGGGAACACGGCTGAATAGAACATAAGACACAAAAGAGCGATGAGCCAGAATCCCTTATTGGAGATGATGAGCTTGAGGTCTGACACGTGGAAGGTGTCGTCTTCAGCGTCGTTCTGCTCAGCAGAAAGTTGCTTATCGAGCTTGGCATCCATCACACAAAAAACACAATAAGCCACGAGACCGATGCCAATGAGCACGAGGGCAAAAAGCAACGGAGTAGACATGCTGAAGTTCTTCACGATGAGCGGGCTTACAATCATAGCCATTGCTGTACCCAAACGGGCTACTGCCACCTGTGTACCCATGGCGAGTGCCATCTCCTTACCCTTGAACCACTTGGCTATTACTTTTGTCACGGTGATACCGCAGTTCTCTGTACCCACGGCAAAGATGGCATAGCCGAGGCTGGCTACCATCACCTGAGTGCGGATGCCAAAAATATATCCTGCCTCGGGACCCGGCGAAATGCACTCCACAGCATAATACTTGATGAACGCACCTATCACCATCAGGGCACAGGTAGCAATACCGGTGATGCGCACACCTAACTTGTCAAGAATCATGCCGCCGAAGATGAGCATGAAGAGGAACACATTGAACCAACAATAGGCCCAATTGAAGATACCGAAATCAGAACTTGACCAATCCATCTCGAGCTCGAGCATGGTCATAAGAGGCGACATGGCATCGGTGAGGAAATAACCCCACATCATGGTGAACGACACAATAACGAGTGCCGTCCAACGCGCCACATTAGAGTCGCGCAGAGTTTGTTGCAGTTGTTTTGTCATTGTCTTTTTTGATTGATATTATTAATTAATTATATATATCTTGATATGCATAAATCACCAATTGACTGCAAAGTTAATAAAAACGAACGAATAAAACCTGCTTTATTTATAGCAAGACCTAGAAAACCATAAAATAAATTTGCATATCCATTTGTCTTGCACTAATTTTATCGGCAAATTTCAAACACGATATACTATGAAACGTTTACACCTATTCACGGCATCATGCTTGCTCCTATTGTTTGCAGCCTGCACACGTATGACTATCGACCTTTCCGGTGAATGGCAATTCTCGATGGGCGATGTACCTGAGTTTAATGACCGCATCACACTACCAGGATCCATGCAGACCAATGGCAAAGGACACGAAGTAACAGCAGAAACTCGCTGGACCAGCTCCACCTATGACTCTTCTTACTACTATAGCCCGCATCTTGCACGATACAGGGAGGAGGGCAACGTAAAGTTTCCATTCTTCCTCACACCCACAACCTACTATGTAGGTAATGCCTGGTACCGCAAGTCGGTGAAAGTACCACAAGCATGGAAGGGCCGCCCCGTGACACTCTATCTGGAACGCCCCCATATAGAGACTACGCTCTATGTCAATGGGCAAGAGGTAGGACATCAGATTTCGCTCAGTACACCACATCAGTATGATATCACCGAGTATGTGACATTCGGCGAAAACAACGAACTGGCCATCTGTGTATATAATGGTATAGAAAACGTATGTGTGGGACAAGACTCACACAGCGTGACCGACCAGACACAAGGTAACTGGAACGGTATCGTAGGTGACATAGAGTTGCGCTCGGCCCCAGTGATCAGCCGTGTGCGTGCCGTACCCGATGTGAAAGCCGGTGTAGTGCGCATCGATATCAATGAAGCCCGTTACGAACTACCATTAGGAAAAGACACTTGTCGTTGGAGCGAATTCAACCCCAAGGTATATAGCCGCACAGTAAAATATCAAGGATTCCCCGTAGAGGTCGATTTCGGCATACGGGACATTGCCATCGAAGGACCTCAGTTCTACCTCAACGACCATCCGATATGGATGCGTGGCACGGTGGAGAACTGCTGTTTCCCTGAAACGGGATATGCGCCTATGGATGTAGACTCATGGATGCGCGTGTTTGAAAAATGCCGAGAGTATGGTCTCAACCATGTACGCTTCCACTCGTGGTGTCCGCCCGAAGCAGCATTCGTAGCCGCTGACCAAGTAGGTATATACCTTCAGCCCGAAGGCCCTTCATGGCCCAACCATGGCGTACGTTTGCGCGCAGGACAATATGTAGATACTTACTTGATGGAAGAAACCAAGCGTATCATCGACACCTATGGCCATCACCCCTCGTTTGTGATGTTTGCACTGGGTAATGAACCTGCTGGACGCTGGGTGCCCTACTGCAACGAATGGGTGGCCGAGATGATGAATTACGATTCCACGAAGGTGTATTGTGGAGCCTCTGTAGGAGGAGGATGGGCATGGGACGATGGCAGCCAATATCATGTGAAAGGAGGAGGCCGTGGACTAGACTGGACATCGCGTGCACCACAATCGTATGACGACTATTACACCTCGCTCACCTTCCCACGCAACTATTTCGACACCATCCCTAACCGCACTCCTATTATCGCCCATGAACAAGGACAATGGTGTGCCTTCCCCGACTTCAAGGAAATACCACAATATACAGGTGCATACCGCCCCTACAACTTTGAGATCTTCCGCGACCTCCTCACTGATGCCGGCATGAGCCATCGCGCTGAGGATTTCCTCCATGCCAGCGGCAAGTTGCAGGCTTTGGCCTACAAATTCGAGAATGAACGCAACTTGCGTACACCTGACTATGCGGGATTCCAACTGCTCGGACTCAACGACTATAGCGGTCAGGGAAGCGCTCTTGTGGGTGTGCTGAATGTGCATTGGAACGAAAAAGGATATATCACTGCCGACGAGTGGCGCGAGTCGTGCTCACAGACCGTACCATTGGCACGTTTCCCAAAATTTGTATATACTGATGATGAGATGCTCAACATACCCATTGAAGTGTACCATGCAGCTGCCGCACCTATAGAGCAAGTATGCTGCACCTATGTGCTAAGCGGATTAGGCGAAGAAATTACCGGCACACTCCCCCTACATACACTACCCGTAGGAAAGAATATCGATGCTGGACGTATCAGCCAGTCGCTGGCCGCTATAGGCTACCCAACCAAAGCCACACTCACGGTGACAATCAGCGACGACAATGAGGTAGTAGGACGCAATCATTGGGACTTCTGGGTATATCCCGCTACGATAGAGATGCCTTCTACTGAAGGGATATACATTACCGACGTGCTCGACGACAAAGCCACACAGGTATTGAGCAATGGCGGAAAAGTGCTACTCACCGCTGTAGGGAAAGTGACCTACGGAAGTGATGTGGTGCAACACTATTTGCCAGTGTTCTGGAACACCAGCTGGTTTAAGATGCGTCCTCCCCACACGACTGGAGCAGTGATAGACACCACACATCCGCTCTTTGCCCATGGATTCCCTACCGACACATGGACTAACCTAAACTGGTGGCAGCTACTCAACAAGGCTCAAGTAATCAACCTGACCGATTTCCCCGCAGAGTTTCAGTCGCCCATACAGCCCATCGACACGTGGCACATAAGCCGTAAGCTGGGTATGCTGATTGAAGCCAACGTATCGGGAGGAAAGCTATTGATGACAACAATGGATATATCAACAGCTCTCGACCGTCGCATAGTGGCCCGACAGATGCGCAGCGCAATAATCAGCTATATGCAAAGCACCGACTTTGCCCCTGCTCTCACTATAGAGCCAGAAGTAATCGCTGATCTTTATACCAAACAGGCACCGCGTGTCGACATGTACACCAATGGATCGCCCGACGAACTTAAGCCTGCGATAATACGTTAATCAATCCAAGAATTTTAGAGGGGCGAGAATTTCTCGCCCCTCTAAAATTAATATGATGATATCGCAGCTAAGAAAAAGTAATGGACAAAACTTCCGTATTGCATCTTATGCCAGCATAAAATCAATACTTGATGCGATTTCTGAGCTTATCTATATTTGCCAAAGCATTTTGGGTATCTTCCTTAATCTGTCGTACGAAGCTATTGTCCTCAACCACACCAAACACCGCAATATACTCCTCCTCATTGCGGCAAGTGCAGACACGGAAGGGATTGTCATTATCTTTCTTACGCGAGAGATATACCTGCTCTGCAATACGACGCAGAATGCGCTCTTCGTGAGCAAGAGCCTGCAGCCAAAGTTCGGGAGTCATTTTCTCGGCACCCAACACGAAACAAAGCGAGAGATAGGCATGACGCAACTTGTCTATAGGATAACGTTTCCATATCTCATTATAACGTCGGTGGATGGCTTTCCATGAGTCAAGAACTCCATCACGTATGTCAGCACGCAGACGATCAAGATCAGAAACCATCATCAGCTGACCACCCAGATTGATCCAATCCCGCTGACGGCGACTCTCTAGCAAACGCGACAACGACTCCAAATCGGTATCCTGACGTTCGACATACTCTATAACATTGCTCATAGCGTAGTGTATAAGCATATCGCCATAGGCGTGATAGGCATTGTATGCTTTGAGTATACGTACGGGACGTTGACTCTTCTCCATGCCTTCTCCATAAATATCAAGCGCATCTACCACAGAACGATCACCATGAAGCAACTGATGTCCTTTTTTGCGCAACTGCTTCATCTCGATTGCAGATGAGTCATCACCCATTTGCCTATAATAGGCCTTCGCAGTCCACACTTCCAAGAGTTTGCGAGCCGATATAGCCTCCTCCATACTATCCGGAGCAAAAGTATCAAACTCAATATTCTGAATCTTGGTCAAGCGCTTATCGCGACCCTTATATTTTTGCGTATTGCGTGCAAGCGCATACATGTTATATAGCCACCAATAGGCCGGTAACACTTCCAGTTCATTGCTAGTAAGGTTATTGTTTACCAAAGAAAAAGGAAGAGATATATCCATCTCGGCAGGAAAATCCCCCTTGGCCAATAGAGTGAACGAAGCGAAATGACTTGAGTGTTTAACTGAGGAACACAATCCCGGCCAGAAGCCGCGTCCTGCCATCAGTTCACCATCATTAGTGCGACTATTGTGATTGCTCCCAATGGTGGCTCCTGCAGCCATATTACTCTGGCCCATAATTACCGAAGCTATGAGGAAGGAGTTATTATGATGCTGCTCGTGACCATGAAAGATTAGATTGTTAAGCACCTCGCAACACGAAATGGTACTATTATCCCCCATGATAGAGTCGATGAGTCGGGCTCCATACTTGAGGTTCGAGTTGTTGCCAAGGATAAACTTCACCGCTGTGCAAGAGTAGAATATACGGCATCCGTACCCTACTATACCATTGACAAGAATGACGTTCTCACCGATCTGTGAGGGTTCCTTGTCGGAGGAGTTGATGGTGATGTTCTTGAGCTTTGACGCTCCCTTGATGTAGCAGTCGGTGCCTATCTTAACATCCTTGATAATAGATGAGTTTTTAATCACACATCGCTCGCCTATTTCACCATAATATCCACGATGAGCATCTACTGTACGCTGCGTAATATCTCCCAATCGCTGTTGCAGCACTGTATCGTCAACAAATTTTCCCCAAAGGTAGGCATCGGCAGGTATCATTCCATCGTACGGCATGACAGAACGCACACCAGTCTCGTTCATAATTTGTATCCGCACACGCACCTCCTCAGGCTCGCCTTCCTTGACAATGCCATTGCCAAACTTGGCATGGTCGGTACTGGCCATTTCCTGTATATTGAAAAGCATGCAATGACTGCCGATGATATAATGAGATAGATAATGCACGTCGTGAATGGAACAGTCATCACCAATATCGCATGAATGAATAGACGAATTGGTGATACCTACAGGCAAACGCAAATCATGATATTGGAGCGCACCACTACTGACACGTCCTATACGAACTGTCCCATAGAACTTGTTATCTCTGACCATGCTTGGTTCAAACTCCTCGGCAACCCAGATAGTATCCCATGAGGTAGCCGAATTGTTGTTCTTGATAAGTCGTTCTATCTCATCACTTCGCAGATGACGCCATCCTCCCTTCGGAGCCTTAGCCTGACGATTACGAATGTAGTACTTATCTTCTCCGTCAGGAATATATTGGGGGTCTATCCATCCGTCGCTCATCGCTTCGGGTGGTAATAGGGTAACTCGTTCCATATATAGGGTAATACTATATTTATTTTCTGAAATAATCAGTATCTCAGAGAGCAAATCGTGCTGCTGTCCACTCCTTTTCCACTCTATGGCTTATGTATCGTAGACCAAGGCGTTCGGCCTCAGCCTTGATCATAGGCAGATCACTCTCGTAGAATCCGCTAAAGTATATCTCACCGCCCATATGCATGCGCGACACATAGTATTGCATGTCAGCAAGCAAAATGTTGCGGTTAATGTTAGCTATGACAACATCGAACGGCCCCACTGCAGTTAACGATGAGGCATCGCCTTGAAACACCTTGACATTATCAATATGGTTGAGCGCCAAGTTATCAATGGAGTTGTTCACACACCATTCGTCAATATCAATGGCAATAAGTTCAGACGCTCCGCGCATCGAAGCAAGGATAGCAAGAATTGAGGTGCCACACCCCATATCGAGCACGCTCTTTCCCTTCAGGTCGGCATCTAACAGATAGCCGATAATAAGACGTGTGGTTTGGTGATGCCCCGTCCCGAATGCCATCTGTGGATTGATGATGATGTCAAAATCAGCTTTCGGATAATCTTTGTGGAAGGTGCTATGGATAACGCAACGACTATCTACCACGATAGGTTCAAAGAAATTTTTCTCCCACTCCTCGTTCCAATCCTTGTCCTCCATCTCGCAGGCCGTAAAAGCAATAGTGGTATCAGTCATAGGGAATGATGCCAAAGTATCCTTCAACGTCTGCTCATCAAATAAATGAGCTGGAATATACCCGACAGTACCATTAGATGACTCTACAAAACTCTCAAACCCAAGCTCCATAGCAAAAGCTGCGATAATATCGTTTGCAGTCTCGCTGATAGGGCTTACTGTAAAACTAACTTCAATATATTTCATACAAGCGTCTATTTTCTAAAAATATAACAATAATCTTTTTTGAAAGGGAAGGAAACTATCCCATCGAAAAGGGTTAATCGAAATACTCTGCCTCAGAGAAGGGTACCGCTGCCCGATCTTTTGGTGAGAGCACCATATCCTCTGTGGCAATGGGCCACTCAATACCAATCTCCTTGTCGGAAAAAAGCACCGATGCCTCAGCTTGTGGTGCATAAACATTGTCGACCTTATAGATAAACACTGCCTCGTCGCTCAACACCAAGAAACCATGAGCAAAACCACGAGGAATGAAGAACTGCATCTTATTTTCCTCACTCAACTCGACCATTACATATTTTCCAAATGTAGGAGAAGACTTACGCATATCTACCGCCACATCAAGTACACGTCCCTTGATAACACGCACCAACTTAGCTTGGCTCCACTCACCCTTCTGATAATGCAAGCCGCGCAACACGCCATACGATGACATAGACTCATTGTCCTGTACAAACCTAACGGGATACACATTGGCATCAAACTCCTCTTGCTTAAATGCTTCCATAAAGTAGCCACGCGCATCATTGAAAACTCGTGGCCGAATCAGATATACGCCTTCGATGGCGGTGGGAATATATTCCATAAGACTTTATTACCCGTTTATAAATTTAAATTAGTACAACAATGTCTGTCAAAAATGCATACAAAGTTCGCAAAGTTTTCGGATATTTGCAAGCAAATCTTCTGCGATTTAGTCACACACGCCAAACAGACAAACAAAAGGATTTGCAAATTTGTCATATATTAAGTTATGGTATGTTATTTGTCGGTAATATACTATAATAGGTATAGAAGAATAGATTTTATTACGTTACCTTTGTAAACAGATAGAAAGAAGACAGAATATGAACAGACAATATTCACAGAAATTATCAGACATACTCGAATATAGTCGCGAAGAAGCAGGACGCCTTCGCTGTGACAGCATCGGTCCCGAACATCTGCTATTGGCACTGCTCAGAGATGGCAACAATATGGCCACAACACTCCTGAGCAAGCTACAAACAGATTTGCAGGGTATCAAATTGGAAATCGAAAACGATATAGAACGCACCAATACGTTTAACGATACGATACACTCACTTGATCTCAATGCTGCAGCCAACAAGGTGATGCGCCTATGCCTACTCGAAGCACGCGTATTGAAACGCCCCACCGCTGATGCCGAGCACCTTCTGCTCGCTCTGCTCAAGGATGGACATAATATGGCTGCTGACGTTTTGTCACGAAACGAGATAAGCTATGACAAGGTGTTCGACCTTCTCTCCATCAAATCCGATTCCAGCAATCCAAGCATGGGCGGTGGTGGAGACTTCTTCGAAGATGACGAGGAAGATGATGATTTTCCATCAGAGCAGCCCAACAAAGCGGGAAAAACAGTATCATCAAAGCCTCAACAACAGAAATCATCGAGCGACACTCCCGTCATAGACAACTTTAGCGTAGACATGACACGCGCTGCCGCCGAAGGCAAGATGGATCCTGTCATTGGACGCGACAAGGAGATTGAGCGTTTGGCGCAAATCCTAAGCCGACGCAAAAAGAACAACCCCGTACTCATTGGAGAACCCGGTGTGGGAAAATCGGCCATCGTAGAGGGATTGGCACTACGCATCGTACAGAAGAAAGTATCGCGAATACTCTTCGACAAGCGCGTGGTGATGCTCGACATGGCATCGGTAGTAGCTGGTACCAAGTATCGCGGGCAGTTCGAAGAGCGTCTCCGTTCTATCCTCAACGAATTGCAGAAGAATCCCAACATCATACTCTTCATCGATGAGCTACACACCATCGTAGGAGCTGGTTCGGCGGCAGGTTCTATGGATGCCGCCAACATGCTGAAGCCCGCACTTGCTCGTGGCGAGATACAATGTATCGGCGCTACCACGCTCGACGAGTATCGAAAAACCATCGAGAAGGATGGAGCATTGGAACGCCGCTTCCAGAAAGTCATTGTAGAGGCTCCAGATATGGAGGAGACACTCCACATCTTACGCAATATCAAGGATCGCTACGAAGATCACCACAATGTGCGCTATACAGACGAGGCTATCAAGGCTTGCGTACAACTCTCAGCACGCTACATCACCGACCGTTGTTTCCCCGATAAAGCCATCGATGTACTCGACGAAGCAGGCTCTCGCGTACACCTCACCAACATACAGGTACCTGAAGAGATTGAAATGCAAGAGGCTCGCATTGCTGACGCACACAATCAAAAAAATCTAG
The DNA here is from genome assembly GCA_045647345.1 of Bacteroidaceae bacterium. Taxonomy (GTDB): domain Bacteria; phylum Bacteroidota; class Bacteroidia; order Bacteroidales; family Bacteroidaceae; genus UBA1189. Next base: position 29,733 of record JAZRMG010000186.1, read on the forward strand.
CCGTAAAGAATCAAGATTACGAGTTGGCCGCCGACTATCGCGACCAAGAGCGTCGTCTCGAAAATGAACTTACTGAGATGAAACGCAACTGGGAAGCAAGCCTAAAAGATCACCGACAAACCGTTGATGCTGAACAGATAGCAGAGACAGTATCAGTAATCACCGGTATCCCCGTGCAACGCATGGCTCAATCTGAAGGCATACGCCTCAAGGGCATGCGAGAAGCACTCAACCATAACGTCATCGCACAGGAGAATGCCATCAACAAATTGGTGAAAGCTATCCAGCGCAACCGTCTCGGTTTGAAGGATCCCAATCGTCCCATCGGTACCTTCATGTTTCTCGGACCTACGGGTGTGGGTAAAACCCTACTTGCCAAAGAACTCGCCCGCCATATGTTTGGCTCTACCGATGCTCTTATCCGTGTCGACATGAGCGAGTTCATGGAGAAGCATACCGTATCGCGACTCGTAGGAGCACCTCCGGGCTATGTTGGCTACGAGGAAGGCGGACAACTCACCGAGCGTGTACGCCGCCGCCCCTACTCTATCATCTTGCTTGATGAAATAGAGAAGGCACATGCCGATGTCTTTAACCTCTTGTTGCAAGTTACCGACGAAGGACGCCTAACGGATGGCAATGGTCGTCTTATCGACTTCCGCAACACTGTCATCATCATGACTTCCAATGTAGGTTCGCGACAACTTAAGGACTTTGGCCGTGGCGTAGGTTTCTCAACCCAAATGGAGTTCGATGACAAGGAGCACTCACGAAGCGTCATCCAAAAGGCCCTCAATAAGACCTTCTCACCCGAGTTTCTCAATCGTATCGACGAAATCGTCACCTTTGATACTCTCGATAGCACCGCACTACTCACCATCACCAATCTTGAGGTCGACAAGCTAATCAACCGCCTTGGTGCAATCGGCATTCAGGTTAATATAGACGAAGAGGCGCGCAACTACATCGCTCGCAAAGGATACGATCCACAGTATGGTGCCCGTCCGCTGAAACGTGCCGTGCAGACCTACCTCGAAGATGAACTCTCCGAGATTCTCATCGAAGGATCCATAGAGGAAGGACAGGGTATCAGCATCACCTACGACAAGGAGAGCAACAAGCTTAAATACGAGAAGCAATAATGTCTTACACTCGTTTAGGTTGCTACATTTAACAACCAATAAATAGCATCCACGTTTAATTGCATAGGGTAATGTAACTCTATGCATTTTTTTATGTATCGCATCGTTCTAATCCTCCGATGCAACATATGGAACAATTTCATTATGGTGAAATACATATCTAAAACGACTTTAAATCATATTTTTCACCTGAAATATTCCGTTAAAAGAAAGAAATGAGTAGTTTTGTATTATAAATATCAGATAAGTCTGGTGTTTGACTGACTACTATACAACAGATGAAAATTGAAGAAGCCATACTCTACTGCCTTGCACATCAAAATAGAGGGATGCGCACCGAGCAGATTGCGGAGATGATCAACCGCCACCGCCTGCATGTCCGCAAGGATGGGATGCCCGTCACCTCCAATCAGGTGTATGCGGTCGTTTGTCGCTATCCCGATACTTTCGTCAAGGCCGAGGGGCGCATTATGTTGATGATATAAAAGAGTGAAAGATTATGCAAACAGATACATTCAAAGACAAAGTAGTCATCGTGACCGGCGGTGCCAGTGGCATTGGCCGATGCATTGCCGATGAGTTTCGCAAGCAGGGAGCCGTAGTATATGTGATTGACAAGCAGGAGGGCGACCACTTCGTGGGCGACATCGCCAGGCAAGAGGTGCTGGAGGCCTTTGCCGCCGAGGTGCTGGGCCAGCACGCCCGGGTGGATGTCATCGTCAAC
>JAZRMG010000187.1:0-3371 GCA_045647345.1 Bacteroidaceae bacterium
TCGCGATATGGGGCATCCGTTCGAACCGCCTTATGCACCTACGGTGGCCCGCTATACGGATAACTATATCTTGATGTTGTCGTCATCGAAGATATTCAGCTATGCCGGTCAGCGTATGGCGCTCACATGTATCAGCGACAAACTATTTGAGAAGCAGTATCCGGCGTTGGCCGAGCGTTACCACGATGCCGGGGTGTTCGGACAGACCTTGGTGGCATCGATACTCTATATGATTACTTCGGGTTGTACGGCCTCTACCCAATATGCCTATGCCGAGATGTTGCGTCTCTCTACGGAGGGTGTCATCAATTTTGTAGAGGATACACGTGAGTACGCGCTCCGCGCTGAACGTATGAAACGCATTTTTACGGATAATGGCTTTCATATTGTCTATGACTACGATGCTACCGAACCCGTAGGCGATGGCTTTTTCTTTACCATCGGCTATGGACAGATGACGGGTGGCGAACTGCTGACCGAACTGCTCTACTATGGGGTGAGCAGCATATCGCTTTCTACTACGGGTAGTGAGCAACAGGGTGTGCGTGCTTGCACATCGCGTATGCGTCTGGAACTTTACTCTGTGATGGAGGAGCGTATGCGTGCCTTCCATGAAGACCATCCGTTGCATATGTAGCTTGTCTTTCGCATCTATTTGTCTTGTTGGTGTGTGATGGCGATGAAAACTTATGTAGGTTGATATGTTTAGAAAAGATTAGGAAATAGATATTATGATTTGGAATCCGAATAAAGAATGTATGAGCCGTGACGAAATGCATGCGTTGCAGAGTAGGCGGCTACAAAAATTGGTGACGTATGTGTATCATAACGTCCCTTTCTATCGTAATAAGATGCAGGCTATGGATCTCTCTCCTGAGGACATACGCAGTATCGATGATATTGTAAAACTGCCTTTCACAACTAAGCAAGATTTGCGCGATAACTACCCTTATGGTTTGCAGGCTGCTCCTCCTTCGGAAATTGTGCGTGTGCATGCTTCGTCGGGGACTACAGGTAATCCAACGATTGTTGGTTATACACGTAAGGATTTGGCTGTATGGTCTGAGGTGATGGCGCGTTGTCTCACTGCTTATGGCGTAACTCGTGATGACACTTTTTCTGTGGCTTACGGATATGGCTTGTTTACAGGTGGCTTGGGTGCGCATTATGGTGTAGAGAACTTGGGCGCTACGGTAATTCCGACTTCAACAGGTAATACAGAGAAACATATCCGTCTTATTCGTGATCTGAAGGTTTCGGGTATAGCTTGTACTCCTTCTTACGCCCTTTATTTGGCGGAGACGCTGGAGAAGATGGGGCTTACGAAGGAGGATATCGGATTGCGTATCGGTGCTTTCGGTGCTGAGCCTTGGACGGAGAGTATGCGCAGGGAGATTGAGGAACGTCTTGGTCTGAAAGGATATAATATCTACGGGTTGAGTGAGATAATGGGACCTGGAGTTTCGTATGAGTGTAGCGAGCAGAATGGTTCGCACATTTCAGAAGATCACTTCTATCCTGAGATTATCAATCCCGAAACTTTGGAGCAGTTGCCTCGCGGACAGCAGGGCGAACTGGTGTTTACCACACTGACCAAGGAGGGTATGCCACTCTTGCGCTACCGTACCAAGGATCTCTGCGTGTTGATGGAGGGCGAGTGCGCCTGTGGACGTACATCTGTACGTATGGGACGCATTATGGGACGTAGCGATGATATGCTCATTATACGTGGTATTAATGTATTCCCCTCGCAGGTCGAGAGTGTTATCCTCGAGATGAAGGAGTTCGAACCGCAATATTTGCTTATTGTAGATCGTGCAGGTAATCTTGATACCTTACAAGTGCAGGTAGAGGTGCGTCGCGATTTCTTCAATGACGACATCGGACGTATGTTGGACATGAAGAAAAGATTGGCCGACAAACTCAAGAGTGTGCTTTCTATCAGCGCGGATGTGAAACTGATGGAGCCGGGTAGCATAGAACGTAGCCAGGGTAAGAGTAAGCATGTGATAGATAAACGTATATTGAAATAACTCTTTATATATAAGTTATGATAATCAAGCAAGTATCAGTCTTCCTTGAAAACAAGACAGGAAGAATTAATGAGGTAACTAAGATACTTAGTCGTCATGGCATCAATATGCAAGCGTTCAGTATGGCCGAGACACCGGATTTTGGTATCCTGCGACTTATTGTGTCTGATGTTGAAAAGGCGGTAGAGATACTGCGAGGTGAGGACTTTGCAGTGATGCTCACCGATGTGGTGCTTCTGCATTGTCCCAATAAAGCCGGTGCGTTAGGGGAAATTCTTGAGCGTTTGGCTATGTCTGATGTGGCTATCGAGTATATGTATGCCTTTGCTGAGGGCGATATGGCCAATATTGTTGTACGTCCTACCGATATACAACGTTGTGAAAAAGTACTTAATCAAATCTAATTTATTGCATAATGAACAAGGAATTGTCAATGAACCCCAATAAGGTTGTGGGTTATCTGCAGAAACCCTGCAAGGAGTTTACAAAGTCCGATATCGTGCGCTTCATCAAGGAGAATGGAATCCGTATGGTCAACTTCATGTATCCTGCTGGTGATGGCCGATTGAAGACGCTCAACTTTGTGATTAACAATGAGGCTTACCTCGACGCAATCCTCACCTGTGGTGAGCGTGTGGATGGTAGCAGCCTCTTCCCCTTTATCGAGGCGGGTAGCAGCGACCTCTATGTGTTGCCCCGTTTCTGCACAGCATTCGTTGACCCGTTTGCAGAGTTACCTACGCTCTCGATGCTGTGCTCGTACTTCAATAAGGATGGCGAACCTCTCGAGAGCTCGCCCGAGAATACATTGCGCAAGGCATGCCGTGCATTTAATGCGGTGACAGGTATGGAGTTCCAGGCCATGGGTGAGTTGGAGTATTATGTGATTGCTCCCGATGGAGGTATGTTTGCCGCTACTGACCAAAAGGGGTACCATGAGTCGGCTCCCTACGCTAAGTTCAATGAGTTCCGCACACAGTGCATGGCCTACATCGCTCAGGCTGGCGGACAGATCAAGTATGGCCACTCCGAGGTGGGTAACTTCACCATTGATGGCATGATCTATGAGCAGAACGAGATTGAGTTCCTCCCCGTGAATGCCGAGGATGCTGCCGACCAATTGATGATTGCCAAGTGGATCATCCGTAACCTTGCCTACAAGCATGGATACGATATCACTTTTGCTCCCAAGATTACTGCCGGAAAGGCTGGCTCGGGCTTGCATGTGCACATGCGTATCGTGAAGGATGGACAGAATCAGATGCTCGATGGTGGTGTGCTCTCGGCTACTGCTCGCAAAGCTATTGCCGGTATGATGGAGCTGGCACCCTCAATCAC
>JAZRMG010000188.1:0-2439 GCA_045647345.1 Bacteroidaceae bacterium
TATAACCTTCCCTGCCAATTATTGGATTAGGATTGCCTCGAACATCTATCTGCAAGCTGGAGACAAGCAGTATAAAGTCAAGGCAATAGTACCCGACTCAACGAAAGCCGTTCCTGAATTTGACAAGGAGTTTTGGATGCCTGCGACTGGAGAAGTAGATTTCGCGATGACCTTCGAACCTCTACCCCAAGGTGTCGAACGGTTCGACCTTATTGAGCCCAACGGATGGCAGGTACTGAATGTGCGCAGCACCAGTCTCCTGCCTCAAGGCATTACCGACACCTATTGGCGAAACCCGAAGACAGGCGACTGGCTCATCGGCTTCACCGAGAAGCACGTTATCTATGACAATGCGGTATGGGACATCGCGGAACAAATAGAACATGACGGTGGCTATACACTTTCCATAAGTAAAGGCACTGAGAAGACTAACGTCACTATAAGTCCGATGGAGAGAGGCAAACGCCATATCAAAGTAGGTAACAGTAGGCGTATGGCCATTACTCCCATCACCACAAACACCATGCCTGACTACCCCAAGCGTGACCGTCGCCAAGGATTCAAGGACAATGGCTACCGCATGGGCGACAGCGTGACCATCGTGGGATGGCTCAAGGATATGCCACAGCGTGCTTGGAAAAGAGCAGGCAAGGAATTTGAGGTGGTGATTCAGAATATCATTGCGAATGAGCAGCAAAGTTTCTATACCTCAATGAACTCGCTGGGCCAATTCGTATTAAAGATGCCATTACTCAATACTTCTCAGGCATTGGTCGATTGGAAAAGGAGTCATATCAACACTGTGTTGGAGCCTGGCGAAACCTATTTTCTTCTTGTAGACTTTTCTACTGGGCAAAGGCTTTTTATGGGCACTGATGCCCGCTTGCAGAACGAACTGCTGTCCTATCCACACCACTGGGCCAACGAGCGCATGGAAGGAGACAATAGAGGCGAAAAGGAGGCGATGGAGTTTTGGGAACTCACTACTCGCGAGCGAGAGAAGCACCTGAACCTGCTACAAGAAACAGTACAACTCCACCCTAATCTGTCGCAGCGATATATCAACTATCTCACCGGCTACTACCTGGCAGGCCAAGGCATGTCGATGATGCAGGCACGATTCGCCATGAAAGGCAGGGTGCTGCCCCAAGCCTATATGGACTATGTGAACAAGGAGATTTGGCAGAAGGCCGTCAAGCCCTACACACTCTACCGTGACTTCACTTGGTTCAAGAGGGACTATCTCGACCAACTGGAGAGTATGAGAGAGTCAGAGACATGGTTGGCCAAAGCAAGACAATTGGCCGAGAGTGGAGAAATTTCCCTAACCGACGAGGAATACAAGGCATTGGACATCTACGAAGTGAAGTACAACAAACTGATGGCCGACATTGAGGAGGCTGCTTCACACGAAGAGCAGCGAGCATTGGGTGACGCTTTCAATGCCAATGCTGAGGTCAAAGTAATTGAAGAGCTGTATAAGTGTTTCGAAGAGCAAATAAGAAAAGAGATGCTCTTTGCGGAGTTGAACAAATCATTGGCAGTGATAGATTCCGTAGGCTGCGACCGTAACTTGCGCGACCTTCACCTGGCAGCGAAATTGTACGCAAGAATAGACAATTACCGCAAACCGCTCGAGCCCGAAGTGATGGCATGGATGGAACAGGAGATACAGCTCCCTGCCGCCAAAGCTGCAGTGACGGAGTTGAACGAAAGGTATCTTGCTATACAACGTCGAGACTTGGCTAATGTCAGCAGTCTGAAGTCCTCGAACGATGTGAAGGACATGAGCGATGGCGAGGAGATACTGCGCACACTCATCGAGCCTTACAAAGGAAAGATAATCTTGCTCGACATTTGGGGCACATGGTGCAGTCCCTGCAAGGCGGCCTTGAAGAACAGCCAAGAGGAGTATGAACATTTGAAGGACTACGATATCGTATACCTCTACCTTGCCAATCACTCCGATGAAGAGTCTTGGAAGAATGTCATCAAGGAATACAATGTGACGGGCGACAACGTGGTGCACTACAACCTCCCCACCGAGCAGCAAGCAGCCATCGAGCACTATCTTGGCGTGAACAGTTACCCCACCTACAAACTCATCGACCGCAATGGCAACATCCTCGGTGTGAATGCTGACCCTCGCGACCTAAATGCGCTGGAGAAAGTGATCAAGATGATAGAGTAAAACAAAACACATAACCACAATGAAACCAACAAAACTATTCCTTGCCCTTGCCGTAGCGGTGCTGCTGGGGGCGTGCGGCAACAATACTGAAAATGTTGCCGATGCGACCACCTATGAAGTTAAAGGTTCCGTAAAGAATATGCAGGACGGCACCATCTTGATACTTTTCTCGTATAATGATGGTGGCGGAAGCATGATTGCCATGGATACGGTACAGGCTGGTGGTTTCTATTTCAAGATATCTCCCG
>JAZRMG010000189.1:0-3469 GCA_045647345.1 Bacteroidaceae bacterium
TGATGACGGGGATGGAGTTGACGTTGAGGCCCACCGAAGCGATGATGATGGCGATGGCCAAGATCCACGCATTGGGGCCACGGAAGTAGATGTTGCTGCGGATGGACTTCTCGGCCGCCGCAGTGTCTACATAGTCGGTCAAGCGTGTCGTCTCACGAAACAGGGTGGTGAGTCGTTGCATCAGTCTCTCTCTCAGTTTCATAGTCGTGTGTGGTTTTGTTGATATTCAGCGACAAACTTACATAAAAAAAGTGAACTTTCATACAAACTGGATAGAAAACAAGGCAATATCTACATCGTTAAACATTGTTAAAGCATCGAACGATTGGGCTCTTCGCGTGTATGCAATCATGAAAAACGCGTTTTACAGATAGAGCAAACCAAGTACAAACAACAAAAAAGTATACACGCAAGATGAAAGCAAAACACACCATCATCGCTTGCCTTACGGCAATCGCAGGACTTACACTTACCGCTCATACGGCTTGGGCACAGGAGAACGCAGAAAAGGAGGTACCGCAAAAGGTGGAAACGCCGGTCAAGGTGGCACATAGTGCCGAATGGTATAAGACACAGGAACGCTTGTGGAAAGCCGAGATAGATAAGAACCCGAAGAACGAGGAGGCTTGGAAGAACTATTACTATGCCGTGCGCTATAAGGGGTGGTACGAGGATATTCCCAATGAAGCAGCAGTGCTTACTTCTATTATTGAGGACATGGGTAAAGCTATTCCCGAGACCTATACATTGTATGTCACTCGCTTCTACAATAACAACCATGCACAAGACAATCCGGGCATGAGCAAGGCTATCAAGATGCGCCCTGATGCCGTAGATGATTACCCTACATTCATCAGCTATCTGATGCAGACGGGTGATGAGGAGATGATGCGTGACATCTTGACCCGATGGTACAATAGCGGAAGCTATTCGCCTACGCTGCTCAACTATGCCTATAACGAACTTATTGGTCTTGCCCCCAATGCCATCATTTTTGCGCATGGAGACACACAGACCTTCTCCAAGTTAATTCTACAATATGGCAAGGGCATACGTCCCGATGTCACTGTTGTCAATACCACATTCTGGTTTTTTTCCCCCACATATCGCGAGCACATGGAAAAGAAACTGGGATTGCCTAGTTTTGCTGAGCGAGTAACCAATGGCACCTATGTTCTAAACGGCATACCTGAAGATGTGATTAATGTTGCATATCATCATCTTATCAATAACACAGACCGCCCCATCTACTTCACCCCAATGGCTGATATGGAAATGCCTAAGTTTACCAACAAGCTATACTCCGAGGGCCTTGTGATGCGCTATAGCGAAAAGCCTTACGACAACTTGGCCGTCAAGCGCAAAAACTACGAGGAACTGTACCTCACCGATTACCTGCGAGAAAGTTTTATTCCCGAGAGTTACCCTGCGGCTACAGACCGGTACAATTTCAATTATGTGCCCTGCTTCAAGTCGTTGCTCGACTACTACAAGCAGAGCGGAAACACCGCACGCTACCACGAACTGCACAGTTTGATGATGCGTATTGTGGAGCAAATCAATGTACCCGACGAAGAGAAACTGAAGTACTATGAAGAGATTGACCGCTAACACCCTGAGTGCGCTGACCGATGCTGAGCTAATGCAACGCATCGGTCGCGGCGAGCATGCGGCTTTCGACACCTTATATTATAGGTATGCACGAAGGCTTGGTGGCTTCTTCCTCCGCATGCTCGCTTACGACACCGCCAAGGCCGAAGACATGGTGCAGGAACTCTTTGCCCGGGTGTGGACTCATCGCAATGAGTATCGCTCTACTCAGCCCTTTGTTACGTGGCTCTACACTATGGCCTATAACCTCTGCAAGAATGAGTATCGGCACGAGGCGGTGCGCCAAGCCTATATAGAGCAGTGTCAACAACGGGAGGAGCCTACTGAAGAGTTGTCCGAAGCGATGGAGCGCGATGAACTGCGCCAACGCCTTCGCCAAGTCGTGCAATCGCTCCCCACGGTGCAGCGCGATGCTTTCCTTCTTCACTACGATGAGGAACTTACCATTCCCGAAGTGGCCCATATCGTAGGATGTCCCGAGGGAACGGTGAAGTCGCGTTTGTATACTGCGCTTGAGAGTATAAAAAGAATGATGAATGAATATAGATAGAACTATGAACGATAACGAACTGAAAAGAATGGAACAGGGGGCGGCCGAACTCCTCGGTCTGCTACGCGAAGTACATGATGAAGACAATGCAGTCATCACGCCACGCCAATGTAAACCCTATGCGCAGAAGGTGCACCGCACCATCTCGCCCTATTGGCTCGTGGCAGCATCAGTGCTGGGCTTTGTGCTGGGTATGGCCATGCCACGAGGTACAAATGAGGTGTCAGAACCTACCTATGCTCTGCTTGCCGATAGCAGTTATACTGTGGGGCGTAGCCTGGCCTCGGGCGATGTGAACTTTGCGTTGCTGGTGGTGAAGTGAGGATTTGTGCTTAAGTCAAATGGTCAAATAAACTCGTATGGCGAGATTTCCCCAATTGTAGAAAAAAGATAGCAAATTATTAGCGTAAGCGGGATTTTCTCTTTACTTTTGCGCGAATTTCACCTTTTTGGGTGGATATATAGCAAATAGTAAATCGAAAAAATGTAAATATGAAACATCCACTTAGAAGTGCTACCAGCACTGAGGGGCGTCGCATGTCGGGCGCCCGCGCACTTTGGATTGCCAACGGCATGAAGCGCGAAATGATGGGGAAGCCTATCATTGCCATTGCCAACTCGTTCACACAGTTCGTACCAGGCCACACGCACTTGCATGAGATTGGCCAAATCGTGAAACGCGAGATTGAAGCACTGGGTTGCTATGCGGCCGAGTTCAATACCATAGCTATCGACGATGGTATTGCCATGGGTCACGATGGCATGCTCTACTCATTGCCTTCACGCGACATCATCGCCGACAGCGTAGAGTATATGTGCAATGCGCACAAGGCCGATGCACTCATCTGTATCAGCAACTGTGACAAGATCACTCCGGGTATGCTCATGGCATCAATGCGCCTGAATATCCCTACGGTATTTGTGTCGGGCGGACCTATGGAGGCAGGTGACCTCAATGGTCAGCATCTCGACCTTATCGACGCGATGATCAAGTCGGCCGACGAGACCGTAAGTGATGAAGAGGTAGCCGCTATCGAGTGTTGCGCATGTCCCGGCTGCGGTAGTTGCTCGGGTATGTTTACCGCTAATTCGATGAACTGCCTCAACGAGGCTATCGGCCTTGCCCTTCCCGGCAATGGTACTATCGTGGCAACACATAAGAACCGTATCGAACTCTTCAAGCAGGCTGCACGCCTCGTGGTGGAGAATGCTTACAAGTACTACCGCGATGGCGACGAGAGCGTATTGCCCAAGAGCATCGCTACACGCGAGGCGTTTCTCAATGCCATGACACTGGACATCGCCATG
>JAZRMG010000190.1:0-4940 GCA_045647345.1 Bacteroidaceae bacterium
AATTGAATTCTGTGCGGTGCGTACGGGACTCGAACCCGTGACCCCATGCGTGACAGGCATGTATTCTAACCAACTGAACTAACGCACCAGAATTATTTCAATTTCTCAGGCAATCTCTCTCGATTGCGGGTGCAAAGGTAGGGAGTTTTTTTTAATCGGCAAAACGTTTTCTTGATTTTTTTTCATTTTTCAGAAAAAAAAGTGCTGATATAGGTGTACGGAATGGTATTTTTTGTTGATGAATGCCCATTCAGGCAAGGTCGCGGTTTGTTTGAAGCCGCACGAAGCGAAGAGTCGTTGTGCTGGTGTGTTGCTTTCTATGATGTAGGCATAGAGCTGGTGCAGGTCAAGTACCTGCTCGGCGTAGCGGCAGAGTAGGGTAAGCGCTTCGTGAGCATAACCTTTTCTACGGTATTCCTGTTCGATGACGATACCTACTTCGGCGCGGCGGTCGGCAGGGCTGAAATCAATGAGGTCAATAGCCCCTACGGGCTGATTACTCTGACGATGTACTATCATGAGCCGTGCCTGCTTGTCTGTGTAGATATCGTGGGTGTTGGTTTCGATATACTGCTGCAATAGATAACGCGAATAAGGGGTCTTGCAGCCCGACACACACCACAGACGCGTATCGTTCTCTATATGGAACAAGAAATCAAGGTCGTCAAGCTCAGGGGCGCGAAGGAGAAGAATATCAGATTGTAGGTACATAAATGAGTCGTGAGTTATAATCATTAATTCATAATACCCAAACGTCATTCTCGGTTATGAGCACTTGTTCGTCTCTCGAATAGGTGGCAATGCGCAAAGTGTTGCCAGGGGTCTCCTCAAGTAGTTTCAATATATTTTCATATAGATAGAGCCTGCGGTCATACACAACGGTATTGTAGCGACTGCAGTCAATATCTTGGGTCATGTGACCTTTGGGGAACGTATCGGCACGGCCTTCAATGAAACGGTGTTCTCCCTTGATTTGATACTTCTCGATGATTGCCTTTACTCCACTGTGGGTGGCAGCATCACCAATGACAAGCATGTTCAGCGGTGTGGATACTACCATGGGCTTGGCGCGATGGCGCAGCTGGTTACCCGCATAGGCCATGAACGAGCGTGCCCAAATGGCAAGGTTGATGGGTAGGCTCACCAGGAAGGAGTAGTGGGCATAGTGCTTGCGGAAGAAGAGACGCATGGCCTGGTAGAAGGTGTATACGTAGCGGTACGAGCTCTTCTCGGTGCTCTCGCCCTTGTAGTGTAGCATGCGTGAGGGGAGGAAATAGTTCTTGTATCCGCTCTTCACGATGCGGTACGATAGGTCTATGTCCTCGCCATACATGAAGAAGTCTTCGTCGAGCAGTCCCGCCTTGTCCAGTGCCTCGCGGCGCAGCCACATGAAAGCGCCCGAGATGACCTCTATCTCGTTCGTCTCGTTCTCGTCGAGGTAGCGCATGTAGTATCGGCCAAACAGGCGTGACTTGGGAAACAGCGACGCCAGGCCCGACATTTTGCAGAAAGCCACGAAGGGGGTGGGCAATCCGCGGCGGCTCTCGGGAGCAAAGGTGCCGTCGGTGCGCAGCATGTAGGCACCTGCCGCACCAGCTTCGGGGTGAGCGTCCATGAACGTGATGAAGTCGGCAAAGGTATGCTCCGTCACGATGGTGTCGGGGTTGAGCAGCAATACGTACTTCCCTTTCGCGAGGCGTATCGCCTGGTTGTTGGCGCGGGCAAAGCCCACGTTCTCCTTGTTCTCGATGAAGTAGACCTCGGGGAATCGTGTCCGCAGGTAGGGGATGGAACCGTCGGTAGAGAGGTTGTCCACGACGAACACCTCCACCTGCAGCCCCTCCGATGCGCGGCACACCGACTCGAGGCATTGCTCCAGGTAGTGCTTGACGTTGTAGTTGACGATGACGACGGAGAGGGTCATGGATATGGAAAATGGAAAGATGAGGGATGAAAACTATTTCTTTATGTTCAATTCTATCTCCACTCCCTCGGCCGATGGCAGGCAGAAGAGCGATGTCACGAAGGCGGCCAGGGCGTAGTACATGCCCCAGTTTTCCAGTGTGGCATAGTAGAACACGGCCCCCATCATCATCAGTGCCCCCAGCAGGCAGATTCGGGCAATGCTCATCTCCGAATACATGTTCACCTTGTGTTCGTCCTCGGCTGGCTGTATCTTGTGTGTCAGGTACCAGTTGAAGCCCTTGAGTGCGGCCAATATGCCGAAGCCCACGGCAAACAGCATGCCTACCTCGATAATGTACATCCTGCCGGGGTCTATACCCAGCATCATACCCTCAGCGGATATCACATGCAGTTCACACAGCACGGCCCATGTAGCCACGGCGGCCAGCAAGGCTGCATATACGAAACGTATTTTCAAGCTTATCTTCTTGTAGTCTGTCATTGTTGGTTTAGTGTTTTAGTGGTTAGTGTTTAGTGGTTAGGGTCGTTTATTGCTAATATGTTTTTCCTGTAAAGGGCATGCGGTTCACTATCGAGCGTCCCAGGGTCACCTCGTCGGCATACTCCAGTTCGTCGCCCACCGAGATGCCTCGCGATAGCACCGACATGCGCACATCCGTGCCTGCCAGCTTGCGGTAGATGTAGAAGTTCGTAGTGTCGCCCTCCATCGTGGGGCTGAGGGCAAAGATCACCTCCTTCACCTCACCGCTCTTGACGCGCTCCACGAGGCTGTCTATCTGCAGGTCCGCAGGGCCTATGCCATCCATGGGCGATATCACTCCGCCCAATACGTGGTACAGTCCGCGGTAGAGCGATGTGTTCTCCACCGCTATCACGTCGCGCACCGTCTCCACCACGCACACCGTAGAGGCGTCGCGCGAGGGTTGCGAGCATATCTCGCAGATGTCGCTGTCCGAGATGTTGTGACACACCTTGCAGTACTTCACCTCGCGGCACAGCGTGGCCACCGCCTCGGCAAAGCCCTCGGCATCCTCCACCGGCTGGCGCAACAGGTGCAGCACCAGGCGCAGTGCGGTCTTGCGCCCTATGCCCGGGAGCTTGGCAAATTCGCCCACGGCTCTTTCCAGCAATGTCGATGAGTACTGCTGCATCTCTCTCTTCCTTCTTTTTCAGAAACAAAGGTAATGCAAAAAAATGGATTGCACGCATATTTTATGTCCTAACTTGCGATTTTCGGCCTGTATGGGACGAAATAGAAAATATTTTCCCTACATTTGCATCACTATTTACCAATACATCACGCCATGCAACACCCCGAGAACGACGATATATACAAGGGCCTCACCGTCAACGCAGGCATCGAGCAGCCCTCGATGGTCAACCCCTACATGAAGCCCAAGAAGCGCAAGCGCCTGTTCACCCCCGCCGAATATGTCGAGGGTATTGTCAAGGGCGATGTCACCATGCTCTCGCGTGCCGTGACCCTTGTCGAGAGCCTCCTGCCCGAGCATCAGGCGATAGCGCAAGAGGTCATCGAGCGCTGTCTTCCCCACACGGGCGGCTCGGTGCGCATCGGCATCAGCGGTGTGCCCGGAGCAGGCAAGAGCACCTCTATCGATGCCTTCGGCCTGCATGTGCTCGAGCGCTACGGAGGCAAGCTGGCCGTGCTCGCCATCGACCCCTCCAGTGAGAAGACCAAGGGCAGCATCCTGGGCGACAAGACCCGCATGGAGAAGCTCTCCGTGCACCCCGATGCCTTCATCCGCCCCAGCCCCTCGGCAGGCTCCTTGGGAGGTGTGGCACGCAAGACCCGCGAGACCATCGTGCTATGCGAGGCCGCTGGGTACGATAAGATTTTCGTTGAGACGGTAGGCGTGGGCCAGAGCGAGACCGCCGTGCACTCTATGGTCGACTTCTTCCTCCTCATCCAGCTGGCAGGCACGGGCGACGAGCTGCAAGGCATCAAACGCGGCATCATGGAGATGGCCGACGGCATCGTCATCAACAAGGCCGACGGCGACAATGCCGAGCGTGCCGAGCTGGCCGCTTCGCATTTCCGCAACGCCCTCCACCTGTTCCCCGCTCCCGAGAGCGGATGGACACCCCAGGTGCTCACCTACTCGGGCTTCTACGGGCTGCGCATCGAGGAGGTGTGGACCATGGTGTTCGACTATATCGACTTTGTGAAGAAGAACGGCTATTTCAATCACCGCCGCAACGAGCAGGCCAAGTACTGGATGTACGAGAGCATCAACGAAGCCCTGCGCGATAGCTTCTACCACAACCCCACCATCGCCTCGATGCTCGCCTACAAGGAGCGCCAGGTGCTCGATGGTGAGCTCACCTCGTTTGTGGCTGCACGTCAGTTGCTCGATATGTATTTCGGCAAACGCTGATGCCATTGATACAGATCCCCACACAAAAAAAGCAAGAAGCAAGGTGCGCCCTGCTTCTTGCTTTTCAGTTTTCGCAAGTCCTTTATGTCTGCATGTCTTTGCATCACATAGCTTTTCTTATTTTATTTGAATTGATCATGTAACTTATTACATTCTGCTCTAAACAATTCTTCGTTCATTCTCATCAAACTATAGAATTCATTAAATGTTGCAGCGTCTTTAGGTATTGGGAATCCAGCTTTGACAACACATCCTTCTGTATCTATAATTTGATGTCTGCTTATCTTTACAGAGTCGCTATCAGACACAGGGTGAAGCAATAGCCCAATCTTTGCATTCCATCTATACATGTAAGTAATGGTCTTATAATATATAGCAGTAGCATCTTCTTCGTTTCTGTAGCTCTTCTGCTTGTCTAACAATATGTACTTTGCATCAGCAACAACAGAGAAGTCCTTTGATAGATAGTCGGGGATTATCTGTTGCCCAGTATCAAAAAGTTTCCATCTTTTTCCTCTTCCTTTAAGGTAATGATTGAAACTCTCTTTCAAGACTATGCCCAAATACTCCTCCCAAAGCCAAGCGCCATCAAACAACACTCCGTATATCTCGTCCTTC
>JAZRMG010000191.1:0-19005 GCA_045647345.1 Bacteroidaceae bacterium
TGGAGAGAGAGACTTTGCCACACGATGCAACATCATCATCAACAGCGATGTAGCGGACGGCTCAGGAGGTATACACTTCACCACCGATGAGTACTTCTTCGCTGGCAAGTCGCACCAGAATGGGGTGCACATTGACTTTAAGTATTGGGATTTATATACGAGATAGCTTGAGGTTAAACCACAGATTACACGGATTACACAGATAAGTCCAAGAATCTATTTATAGAAAAACGAATTGTAGATGCGATATTTTCTCGTAAAAGAATCTGAGAAATCGGTGCAATCTGTGGTTTAGAGAAAGAATGAATAACGTTAAACATAAAGAACTATGAACAAGAGACTATCATTAACAACGATGCTTGCCATCGTGAGTTTCGTATCGCTCGTGGCGCAGACCACAGCACTCGTGCCCTATGTGGGCGGTTACTTCGTAAAAGACGGCGACAAGTGGACCGAGTATCGCCCTGCCGACAAGACGGGTAAGTGGAGTACCTACAAGCAGTACAAGGAGAACGACACCTTCTTCTATGTAGAGAACAAGAAGTGCCGCCTGGCCATCCCCAAACTGGGCAAGGATATGATCTTCATCGACCGCGAGAAGAACAACGACTGGAAACAGGTGTACACCACCATCGACGTGCATCACCAATGCGTAGAGCCCGACGGACTCTTCTATTGCTACAACGATGGCCGTGGCCGCGAGCACAACGGCTACTACATCCGTCGCGATGGTGGCGTGTGGCACGAATATGCGCCGGGCAAGAAGCGTGGTGTGTGGGCCGAGTTCAAGCAGATAGGTGAGGAGAAAGACTACTTCGTTTTGGAGAGCACAGAAAATATCGTGCGTGTGCCCAAGAAGGAGGGACTCAACTTTATCATCACCAAGCCCGGCTACGATGGCTGGCGCGGAGGTTACACAACCAAGGCCATCTATGACCGCTCGGCAGCGTATCCCTACAACTTCGACTTTCAGAACTATGGAGTAGCAAAGCGAAGAAATAACTTCAAAGTCAACAAGAAGGGTGGTCGCATCAGCCTCGACAACAAGTGCAACCTGCAGATTGCCTACGATGGCAAGCACTATGACCTGGTGTATCAATCCATCGAACTTGCCGAGAGTCAAAGCGGATTGCTATCACTCATCTCTAAAAATAGTGAGTGCATCCTCATCACCATCGACAAGGACAATAGGATATATCTCTACGAAGGCAGTGCCCGTGTAGAGTGCAAGGAACTGGGAAAGAAAGTGCTCTTCCTTGGTGCCAGCAGCAAAGACTACCGCGCTATCGTGGAGCAACTGCGCATCGGCACCTTCCGCATGTAATGTAAACACTACTTACGGGATATAACGGAGCGAAGCGCCTGGGGAGGTTTTTGAGACTTTTTGCCCTTTGGCGCTTTGTTTCGTTGTTGTCTTGTGGAATTTTTCAGTAATGTGTATACTAAAAGATGGTAGAGTAGCGTTATCTATACAAACAATGCCAAAAGACGCTGCCTATGAAGAAAAATTACGCATCGATTTCCAATACTGAATTTGCTGCATTAGTCCGTAAGGCTGTACGCCAAGAGAAGGCGGTGGTGCCTAAAACGTCGACGCTGCAGTTTCTGAAAAATCTGGCACGTAACTATCGGGTAATTCCACAGATGCCCGATGAACTGCAAGGCTATGTGCTGAGTTGATATCAGTGATAGAGGTGATTTGTGCTTCTAATACATGTTTGTTTGCAATAATTTGGTGTAGTTGTTTGTTTTGTATGTGCGATTTGCGTAACTTTGCATAACAAATGACATTTGCTGATATGAATCACTTGATAGCTCCTTCTCTCTTGTCTGCCGATTTTTCTCATTTGGCACAAGATATTGAAATGATAAACCGCAGTGAGGCTGATTGGTTGCACTTGGATATAATGGATGGCGTGTTTGTTCCTAACATATCTTTCGGCTTTCCAGTGTTGCAGCATGTGGCTCGTTTGTGCACAAAACCATTGGATGTGCATCTGATGATAGTGCAACCGGAGAAGTTTATCCCTGAGGTGAAGGCATTGGGCGCTATGATGATGAATGTGCATTATGAGGCTTGTATGCATCTGCATAAGGTGATTGGTGCGATTCACGAGGCTGGTATGAAGGTCGGTGTGACACTGAATCCTGCTACGCCTGTATGTATGTTGGCCGATGTGATTCAAGATTTGGATATGGTATTGCTCATGGCTGTGAACCCCGGATTTGGAGGGCAGAAATTTATAGAGCATACGATAGAGAAGGTGAAAGAACTGCGCTGCATGATCGAGCGAACAGGTTCGAAAGCGCTGATAGAGGTGGATGGCGGTGTCAACCTTGATACGGGACGTCGCTTGGTTGAGGCGGGAGCCGATGTGCTGGTGGCAGGCAATGCCGTATTTAAGGCGGCTGATTGTGAGGCCATGATTCATGATCTGAAGAATTTGTAATCATCGTTTATTGACAGTTGTTGTGGCAATAGGTGACATCATACAGCGCTACCCGTTGCTACGTTTGCTCGTACCCTATGTTTGCGGTATAGGTGTGGCTGATTTGTTTTATCCTTATGCAAGGTTATTGTTGTATTGGGGTATAGGGTGTGTCGTATTTGTTGCCTTTGTGTTGCTGGTGGTATGCGTGTGTCATCGTGGGATGGGGCGTGTGGTGTATGGCATGGCAATGGTAGTGCTCTTTTGCATTTTGGGCATGGGCGGATATTCGTTGGCACGCTATGGAACAGCATATGACTGGCCGCAGGAGAATGTGCTGTATGAGGCGCGAGTGGTGGCGGAACCTCACAGTCGCGCTCGTAGCACTAAGTGTGTGGTCGAGGTGACGGCGATGTGTGACTCTGCAGAATGGCATAGGGTGGGGCGTAAGGTGTTTGCCTATATGGAACCCTGTAGCGAAGCTGATTCGTTGCTTCCGGGTGATATGCTGTACTTTAGAGGAAAGGTGCGTGCCCCTCATAACTTCGCTGATAGCTTGGATTTCGATTTTGCGCGTTATGTTGCTATGCAGGGAGCTTCGGGGACGGTCTATTTGCCTCGTGACGGATGGCTTGTGGCGAGTGAGCGGAGGCTGTCGCTAAAGGAACGTATGCTTCGTGTACGCAATCATCTGTATTCGACCTATCTGTATCCGAGCTTTGAGGGTGATGTCCTTGGCGTGCTTTCGGCTTTGACTTTGGGTGATAGGCGTGGGGTGAGCAATCGGCTGCGTGCAGTCTACAGTGATGTGGGAGCTGCTCATGCTTTGGCGCTTTCGGGGATGCATGTGGGGATTATCTATTTTCTGTTGGCGTTTGTCTTACGTGGTGTGTTGCGTAGGCGTGCTTTGCGATGGGCGGGCGAACTGTTGATTATTGTCATGTTATGGCTTTTTGCTTTTATGGTGGGATTATCGGCTTCGGTGGTTCGTGCGGTTGCTATGTGTACGTTGTATGCTCTTACCCGATGGCTGTCCGATGGAACTTCTTCGTCTCTTCATGTGCTTTCCTTGACGGCTTTGCTGATGCTTCTTGTGCATCCGCTATATCTGTTTGACGTGGGATTTCAGTTGACCTTTATGGCTATGGTGGCCATTCTATGGCTTGAGCCTCATCTCGAGGAACTCTTTTGTCGTGGTCGCTTGCATCCGTTGCTGTCCTATCCAACCGGTGTTGTGTGTATGTCATTGGCAGCTCAGTTGGGCACCCTCCCTTTGGTCGTGTATCATTTTGGCACTTTCCCAACCTATTTCTTGGTGACCAATCTGATTGTTGTCCCTTGTCTTTCGCTGGTCTTGGTGCTGGCGCTTGTGTGGTTGGGGATGCAGCTGGTGGGTATTCCGTGGAGTGGATGGTTGGGGGTTGGGCTGCAACATCTTGTCGGTGGTATGAACGGATGTCTTGCTGGTATTGGCCGATGGCCTGGCGCTGTACTTCACATTGCTGAATGCAATGGCTTTACGGTGTTTTTCGCCTATCTTCTTATCTTGTTCGTGGGATTATTTGTAGTCAAGAAGTGGACGCGTGGTGTTGTTTATGCTTTGGCTTCTGTGCTTGGACTGCTACTCTCGTTGCTGTGGCAATGAATAAGGTGTATTTATCCCTTAGTCCACGCATCGAGATAGCGTAGAGCTACTTTGTTGCTGTCGTGGTGACGGCGTATGTACTCGCGGCTATCGCATTTCAGCTTATTGATTCTTTCGGGGTGAAGTACCAATTGCTCAAGCTGTTGGTATATGTCTTCTTCGTCAGGTTGTACGTTGATGATGGGGCGTAACTCATTCTCGTCCAGTATGGCATAGTTCTCTTCTTCACCTCCACTTACAACAATAAGCCCTTGACTCATTGCCTGTAAGGCATTCATGGCAGGGGTATAAGAATATATTTGGTCGAGCAGTACGTCGCTACTGTTTAGCATTGCTTTATATTGGGTAAAGGGGACCGACTCGGCCTTAATCATTTCGGCACGATCGGGGTAGTTCTCTACGAGGCGGAGGAGAGCACGTAACATGATGTCTGTGCCCTTTAGTGCTGTGCGGTCACGTTGTATTCCGATAAAGAAACGTATTTTGCCGTTGGTCTGTGGGGAGGCTTCTTTGTCGTTATCCGTTGCTATGTCAATAGGGAAGGGAATGAATGTGGTTTTGTTGGAGAAGTCGGCCCGATAGGCCACGTCATATTCGTAGAGTCCGCTGATGATGCCGTTGCATGTTTGGGCTATGTGTATGTTTGCCTCTTTCTTGAAGGTGTGTAACCAGTCGTGTTTGTTCATCGTGTTCCATTCGTGGAGGACTTCTCGAGTAGGTGTGTAGAAGTCGCAATAGCGGAGTCTACGGCGAACCACACTGTCATAAATATAGTAGTAGTCAGTGCCGAATGCTCCGAGGAAGACACGTTTGTTGTGTTTGCGTAGGTAATTGTAGATATGTATGCCCCGTTCGGCTCTTAGCTCGATGAAGTGTACGGGATTGATTAGCTGTACCACATCATATCCTCTGAATTTGGGTAGCATACCTAATAGCTTGCATAAGTAGGTGACTCCTCCCCATCGTCCAGAGCGGCGAACAAGGGAGATGTCTGTGGAATAACCTTTCCATGCATCTCCATTCGATACGACACAGACCTCATGTCCTAACCTCCGTAAGGCGCAGGCTAAGGTCCAGTGTACGTTGCTGTATTCTCCAAGGAGTAGTATCTTCATGCTCGTTGTCTCGAATTTTGATAGGCAAATATACGAATGATTTATGGAATAATTAAGTGTCTCTTGGCTTTTTCTCGCTGTTTGTTGTATATTTGCATTTTGTAAAGATATATATTGCTTGAAGTATGATAAGACGTTGTTTTTATATAGTAACAATCTGTCTTTTGTCGGGTGTTGCTGTAGCTGGTGCATTGGGGCCAGTACGACCTCGTGTCGTTGATGTCTCGGAGAAGGTCGCTGCTAAAAGTCCTACTGAGGGTGTCATTACCCATGACTTTGTGTCTGAAGGGCAGATGAAGGATGGCATCTTGCAGATGCTGGCAGATTTTACCTTATATATGAAGAATGATTTCCAGCTTTGTGTTGCTCCAAACAGTCTTGGTGAGGTGTGTGGTTGCTTCCGGGGAGAGAATACGATGGCCAACGATGAACGTGGTGTACGTCCAAATGCAGACCTCTCGATGATATGTGCTTTTCTTGTAAAGTATGCTAAGGATAAGGTGTTGTTGCCTGAGAACGTGACGTGGAACGAGGTCGAAGAGATGGCTATGCAGTCGCTTGTGTTTGCTTACTCTACACATAAGGCAAACAAATTGAAGGTGTGTAAAGGAAACAACTATTGGGGTTCTACGGGTAAGGACGACTACACGTGGGAGTCGTCGCTCTGGGCTATGTCAGTTGCTTATTCTGCCTATTTCCAATGGGATAAGCTCTCAGATGTGCAAAGAAAGTGTATCTATGCGCTATTGAGGGCCGAATGTAACTATGAGTTGGAACGGTCTATTCCTACAGGATATATTGCTGATTCTAAGGCGGAAGAGAATGGATGGGAGGCCGATGTGCTGGCTGCAGCGTTAGGGCTTTTCCCTGACGACGAATTGGCTCCGCGTTGGTTTGCACGATTGCGTGAGTTTGCCATCAATAGCTATTCGCATTATGCTGATGCAACGGACTATACAATCATTGACCCAGAGTATGACAGCATTACTGTAGCTGACCTCTATAAAGGGAAGAATCTCTACGATGATTACACTTTGCAAAACCATAATCTCTTCCATACCAGCTATCAGAACGTTGTGATGCAAGAGTTGGGTGAAGCAGCCTTGGCTCTGAAGGTGTTTCAGTTGGGAACTGTCGGCACTGAAAAGTGGAAGACCAATGCTCTGATGCACAACAATCGTGAGGTGATGGCTGAGGTACTCAACTGGCTGGCTCTTGCCGATGGTGAGCTGGCTATGCCCAATGGTAACGATTGGAGTCTCTTTCTCTTTGATCAGATAACCTCGTATTCTACGATGGCCTGCTTCTTGCGTGATCCCGATGCGCTAATGCTTGAGAATATGGCCTACAAATATATCAAGGCCCGTCAGACGACAACCTCGGATGGCTCGTGGTTGCTCCATGCCGATGTAGGAGCACGCCGTATGGGAGTAGAGGCTCACCGTGTGATGATGACGTGGCTGATGCATGAGGTGATGCCTACGAAAGATCTTGTTCCCACTGCTTGGGAAGAATTCAATGCACGCTATGCAGAAGCGAAACTCTTCGCGACACAGAATGTAGTGCGCGCCTCTACGCCTGATCGCTTTACTTGTTTTTCTTGGAGTGCAGGATTGAGAAGCTATACGGGCTATATAGCTGCCAATAGTCCAGATAAGAATAAAATCGTGGTTCCTTACCGTGCTCACAATACGGGCAATCTGTTGGGATGGTATGTCGTAGAGGGTAAGGCAACTAATGCAAAGCCTATAGTAAATGGCATTTATGACCTTCGTGGTTGCAGCTATACCATGAATGGTGAACTTGAAACCAATGATGCAGCACTTAACCATCGTTTCTCTATTTATTCTACACCGGGTAATGCTGTTATCTATCTCGACTATGTGCGTGGTAATACCGATGGTGTCATCACTTGCGAACAGGGTGGACTACTGGCTATCAGTGTAGATCCCTTGATGAAGGAGAACCGCACAATTTATAGGGAGAATCCCTCTCGTGACTTACAGGGACATGTTCTCAGTGAAACGGTGGATGGTACTTCACTCACTACCTGGCAGAGCGCATGGGTCAATATGGATAATGAATTGGGTGTTGTGTCAAAAAGTGCTTCGGCTATGGCTTTTGGTGATCGCAGTCTCAGCAACTCTATCTATACGGCTAAGCTATATTCTTCGTATGCAAGAGAGAACCATAGCTTTACTGCCGGGCAGGTGGTAGACCGCCGCCATATTGTCTACTACAGTAATATGGATGCTGTTACCACGCGCCGTATGGCCGGTGAGTTGCAGGTGTTCACGGAGGTTCTTCCTGAGGGGTGGAATGGAGTTATTGCTCCCGATCCTGACGGAACGCTCTATCTGCTGCTCTCTAACTTTGCCGGCAACAACAATTGTGTGCTGGAAAATATAACTTGTAAGCTCGGTGCCCCCGTATTCCGTACGCTCACGACGGTGAAAGACAGCAAGGCTTCGGCAGAGTTTGACTGTGCGGTAAATCACTCTGTAAGTGATGCGTTGTGTGTGTTTGTCAAGGGTACGGGGCTGACGGCTATCCAAGATGCTCAGGACCCGTATGTGGCATACATTGATGTTGAAGGCAAGTGTCCGGTGGACGTTACAGTGAGTATAGTGTGTGAGGAGGGGGTAGCCTCAGGAACCTTTACATTACAGTCTGATGTGAAGGTCGGTGTGGATGGCTCTACACTTAAGGTGGAGAGAATTGTAGATGGAATAGAGTAGCTTATGGGCATATCTGTTATCGTTCCGGTATATAATGTGCAGCCATATCTGCATCGTTGTGTTGATAGTGTGTTGGCCCAGACCTATACGGATTGGGAACTGATACTTGTCGATGATGGTTCGCCCGATCGTTGTCCTGTGATATGTGATGAATATGCGGCTAAGGACAATCGTATCCGTGTGATACATAAGGAGAATGGCGGGCTTTCTGATGCACGTAATTGTGGATTGGATATTGCTACCGGTGATTTCGTGATGTTTCTTGACAGTGATGATTATATCCATCACAATATGTTGATGACGATGTATCGTCTGTGTGTTGATGAGGAAGCGGATATCGTGCAGTGTGTATATGTCCGAGGTACGAGCGATGTCTTTCCTGTCATAGAGGAACGTGTGTCGCACAGCCGTTTTGATGGATGTAGTATATTGGGCAGTCCGAAGCAACAGGTAATCTTGTGTGCCAAGCTGTATCGCCGTACGCTTTGGGAGGGTATACGTATGCCCGTTGGGCTTATTCACGAGGATGAGGCCACCACTTGGAGGCTTTATTATCGCAGTCGGTGTGTTGTGGTTATTGATACTCCTTATTACTATTATTATAAGAATCCCTATGGTATTATGGGGCGTGAAGCTCGGCGATTTAGCCCGGTGTTCGTGAAGTGTTATGAAGAGCGCATTTCGTTTTTTCATCAGCAGGGCGAACATCAGTTGGCGCTACTTTCCAGCTGGCGTTTCTGTTTGCCGCTTATGTATATTTATCTTAGAGGAAGCCTTACGGAGGACGAGGAGGAACGGGTGTGTAGGTTGTTGCGTAAGCATATACCTCTTTTTGCTAACTGTCGTCAAGTGCCCTTGGCGCATCGTGTCGTTTTTGTCGTCTTGGGGTTGTGTCCTCGCTTTTTGCGCAAGCTATCAGTCGTGCTGGGCAAGGCGAGCACGATAAAGTAAGGCTTTTGGATTCATAATGATGGAGTCAGAGCGATGTAGCAGCGCAGATAGACTGTCAGTCCAAGGATGGGGAGTGGTAGCAGTTTGATGTGTTTGGTTCTGTGAGGGCTTCTCATAGCGTGGCAGATTAGTCTACGGTAGGGTGGGCGATGCCATTCTGTTTCTCTTATTTGTTTGTCGTAGTCTGCATGGTCGATATCGGTGCATCGTCCCATGTCGATGAGCAGATTCAATACGCATGCCCATAGTTCCATGGCTTCGCGCTCTAATGTCGGGTTGTCCTTTATCTGTATGTATAGGCTATGATTGTTGGCGAAGAGCTGACGTTGTTTGGTGTAGCTATACGTTGTAGTAATGGTGCCGTCGTGGGCTACATATCGGTAGCATCCGTGTGCGGAGTAATGTATGCGTTGACATAGACGGATGATTTCGGGCATGATGGCGCTATCTTCAAAGGCTATTCCGATGGGAAATCGTGTGGTTTCCCACAGCTGTTTTTTGTATATTTTGTTGCAGGCATAGCAGTGGCGATATCCTCTTCTTTGTAGCCAGTCGGCAAACACCTCTGTAGATATCGTTTCATGGTGGAAGTGTAACAGGTGTGCCTTGTCGGCTCCTGCATGTATCTCTATAGGGTATTCCAACATGTCTATCTCGGGATGAGCGAGTAGAATTTCCATGTTAGGTGCAAGCGTTTGTGGATCAATATAATCGTCTGAGTCGATAAATGTGATGTACTCTCCCTGAGCTATCTCTATCCCTCGGTTGCGTGCTGCACTCAACCCTTTGTTGGCCTGGTGCTGTATTGTGATATTAAGATGGGGGTACTCGTCGGCAACATTGTCACATAGTGAGCTGCTATTATCGGTAGAACCATCATCAATGAGAATGAGCTCGTAGTCATTGTGCATCTGCATGACTATGCTTTCTATGCAACGGGGTAGATATTGTTCTACATTATATACGGGGACGATGATGCTCAGTTTCATGTTTGTTTCAGATGCTTGTTCTTTTTTGTTTGACAAAGATAGTTTATTCTTTTTAAATAGCAATATCTTGTACTGCTGATATGATTTTGTTTTATTTTGAGTCGGGAATTGTGGCGGCTGAAAGAGTGAGGCGTATGGCTGATTGAATTGTCATTTCTTTGTCATAGTGCGCAAATATGAGTAGATTGACCCTGTAAAAATGGGTAAAATGAAGAAAAAACACTTTTTTTGATAAAAAAACATCAAAAAGCTTGCATGAATAAAAAAAAGTGCCTACCTTTGCATCGCTTTTGAGAACGATAGCTCGCGATAAGCACTGGAAAGGTGGTAGAGTGGTCGATTACAGCGGTCTTGAAAACCGCCGTGCTGAGAGGCACCGGGGGTTCGAATCCCTCCCTTTCCGCAGTGAAGACGAACAACGAAAGTTGTTCGTCTTTTTTTTGTGGCATGCTGCATTGCTTAGCATCGTGTAGCCTTATTTCTCTGTGCTTTGTGAGTTTTGTCATCTGATATTTGGTGTATAGGGTAAAATGTTCTACCTTTGGATTTTCAATATGTCAAAATGGTATGAGAACATTACTTTTCTTAGGATTGGGTGTGCAGGAGATTCTGCTAATAGCTTTGGTCGTATTGCTTTTCTTTGGTGGCAAGAAGATTCCCGAATTGATGAAAGGGCTTGGCAAGGGCGTGAAGAGCTTCAAAGATGGCATGAATGGCGTGGGCGATGCTCCGGATGAGGCTGAAAAGGGTGGTACAAGGGATGAAAGTAAGCAGTAATGGGAACGTCGCAATCTGATACCTCTTTTTGGGGGCATCTCGACGTGTTGCGCCATGTACTGCTCCGCATTGTGGCTGTGGTGTGCTTGCTGGCTGTCGTGGCATTCTGTTTCAAGGAGCAGGTGTTTGCCCTGGTGCTGGCGCCCAAGAGTGCAGAGTTTGTGTCGTACAGGTTTTTTGGTGGGGGTGATTTTTGTGTAGACCTCATCAATGTGCGGTTGGCTTCGCAGTTTACCATCCATATGAAGGTGTCGTGCTATATGGGTATCTTATTGGCTTCTCCTTATATTATATATCAGCTGTTTGCTTTTGTTTCGCCAGCTTTATATGCTGAGGAGCGGCGTTATGCCCTGCGTGGAACTCTTTGGGGGTATCTGCTTTTTTTGTTGGGTGTGCTGCTCAACTATTTCATTCTGTTTCCGCTCACCTTTCGTTTTCTTTCCACCTATCAGGTGAGCGATACGGTGGTCAATATGATTACACTGTCGTCGTATGTGGATACGCTGATGACGCTCAGTCTGATGATGGGGCTTATGTTTGAGCTGCCTCTGTTGTGTTGGGTCTTTGCCAAGGTGGGTGTGTTGAAATCGTCTTTCATGCAGGCGTATCGCCGTCATGCTGTTGTGCTGATACTGTCGTTGGCAGCTGTAGTGACTCCTACGTCCGATGTGTTTACGCTGATTGTAGCTGCTCTCCCTATTTATTTGCTTTATGAGGTGAGCATCCTCATTGTGCGGCATGTGCAGCGATAGTTGGGTGTGCTATGCTTGTTCCGACTAATATTTACGCTGATTCTTTTGTGCTTAATGAAAAAAGTTTGTAGCTTTGTCTTGCGAAATAATATCTATCAAAATATGTAATAACTATGAATGAACTTATCGACCAACTGATTGCGCTGTCTTTTGCTGAGGATATTGGCGATGGCGACCACACTACACTTTCGTGTATTCCTGAAACTGCTATGGGAAAGAGCCGTCTCATCATCAAGGAAGAGGGCATTATTGCTGGTGTGGAGATGGCGCGTGAGATTTTTCACCGCTTCGATCCCGAGATGAAAATGGAAGTGTATATCAACGATGGTGCTCATGTGAAGCCCGGTGATGTAGCTTTTGTAGTAGAGGGCAAGGTGCAGAGTTTGTTGCAGACCGAGCGTTTGATGCTCAACGTGATGCAGCGCATGAGCGGTATTGCTACCATAACTAATGAATATGTGAAATTGCTCGAAGGCACCAAGTGCCGTGTGCTTGATACTAGAAAGACGACACCGGGTATGCGTATAATGGAGAAGGATGCCGTTCGTATTGGTGGCGGATGTAATCATCGTATTGGCTTGTTCGATATGATATTGCTCAAGGATAACCATATCGATTTTGCGGGCGGTATACCTCAGGCTGTGAGTCGTGCTAAGGAATATTGTAAAGCCAAGGGGAAGAGTCTGAAGATTGAGGTTGAAGTGCGTAACTTTGAGGAGTTGGATCAGGTGCTTGCACTCGAAGGCGTGGATCGTGTGATGCTTGATAACTTTACTGTCGAGAATACTCGCAAGGCTGTTGAGGTTGTTGGCGGTAGGTTGGAGGTGGAGTCATCGGGTGGTATAACCTTTGAAACTATCCGATCGTATGCTGAGTGTGGTGTCGATTTTGTTTCGGTAGGAGCGTTGACCCACTCAGTGAAGAGTCTCGACATGAGTTTCAAGGCTTGTTGAGTCTTGATAGCGAAACCGGACAAGAGGCTGTGAGTCTCTTGAAATAAAAAAAGGATAGGTCCAACCTATCCTTTTTTTATTTATGATGTCTATGGTCAGGTTTAGATCACACCCTGAGCCATCATGGCGTTGGCCACCTTGATGAAGCCGGCCACGTTAGCACCCTTCACGTAGTCGATGTATCCATCGGGACGTGTACCATACTTCACGCATGATGCGTGGATGTTCTGCATGATGCTCTTGAGCTTCTTGTCTACCTTCTCAGCGCTCCAGCCCAACTTGTAGCTGTTCTGTGTCATCTCAAGGCCTGATACGGACACACCACCAGCGTTAGATGCCTTACCGGGTGCATAGAGCAACTTGGCCTCCTGGAAGGTCTCGACGGCTTCGGGAGTAGAAGGCATGTTGGCGCCCTCAGATACTGCGAAGCAGCCATTGGCTACGAGGGCACGTGCATGCTCGCCGTTGAGTTCGTTCTGTGTGGCGCAGGGGAGTGCGATGTCGCCCTTCTCGTACCAGGGGGCAGCGCCAGCAACGTATTTGCAACCATACTTCTCGGCATACTCCTTGATACGGCCACGGCGCACGTTCTTGAGCTCCATGATGAAGGCAAGCTTCTCCTCGTCGATGCCTGCGGGATCGTAGATGTAACCGTTTGAGTCGCTCATGGTCACCACCTTGGCGCCGAGCTGGATACACTTCTGTGTGGTGTACTGGGCTACGTTACCCGAACCACTCACGAGGCATACCTTGTCCTTGATGTCAAGGCCGCGTGTCTTGAGCATCTCCTGGAGGAAGTAGATGTTACCATAACCTGTAGCCTCGGGACGGATGAGCGAGCCACCGAAGTCGAGACCCTTACCGGTGAGCACACCCTCGAAGTTGCGGGTGAGCTTCTTGTACATGCCGAAGAGGTAACCTACCTCACGGCCGCCCACACCGATATCGCCGGCAGGAACGTCCATCTCGGCACCGATATTGTGCCACAATTCGGTCATGAATGCCTGACAGAAGTGCATTACCTCATTGTCGCTCTTGCCCTTGGGGTCGAAGTCTGAGCCACCCTTGGCACCACCCATGGGGAGTGTGGTGAGTGCGTTCTTGAAGGTCTGCTCGAAGGCAAGGAACTTCAATGTGCTGAGGTTTACTGAGGGGTGGAAACGGAGACCGCCCTTGTAGGGACCGATAGCATTGGAGTGTTGCACACGGTAACCCATATTGGTTTGCACCTTACCCTTGTCATCTACCCATGTGACACGGAAGGTCACGATACGGTCGGGCACACAAAGACGCTCAACGAGGTTGGCGGCTTCAAACTCGGGGTGCTTGTTATACTCGTCTTCAATGGTTGACAGCACTTCGGCTACGGCCTGGAAGTAAAGTTCCTCACCGGGAAAGTGCTCTCTAAGTACGGCTAATGTCTCTTGTACTTTCATACTAATACCTATTTTGTTATATTCGTTTTAATCGCAGGATTGGTGCGGGTTATGCCTTTGGGCATTGCTTGCAACATTTGTCCTTGAAATCGGTTGCAAAGATAACAATATTTTGTCTGTTTTTGTATAAAAAAGAAAGAAAAAACGAAGCGTATGTGATAAAACGTCATTTTTTCTTTCTGTGTGATAAGCTTTTGTAAGACGGAGATTACTCTTCGACTTTTAATAGTGCGCCTGTAGTGGGGCTTAGGGTTACTTTGATGTCTTTATTTTTCCTGAACAAACATGCTGATAGTGTTTCTGTTGTACCAAACTGTCCGAACGGGAGATTGCCCTCAAAGAGTGTGAGGGTATTGGTGTAGATTCTGACTGATGCTTTTCCGGGAAGATTATATACGAGCCCGTCCTGTTTGTTGTTTTTCTTTTTCTTGCTTTGTTGTTGTTCCTCTTCTGCGGGTACAGGGGAGGGTGTGTCGCTTTTCTTCTTTATATCTATATATATAGGTGTTCCTGCTAAGTCGTCACCATGTAGCAGACCTAATTTGCGGGAAAAGCGTCCGAGTATTACCTTTTCGGCGTTGTCTTCAGGGATTACTTGGTAGGTCTGTGTCGTGACCTCGGTGGTTTCGCTTCCGATGAAGAGTTGCATCAGGGCTTCTTCTTCTTCTTGCAGGCCTTTGAGTATGATTTGCAGTGCTTCGCCATCTTTAGGGCTGCTCTCGCTTTGTCCGCGAAGAATTAGGCTTCTGCTCTCTCTTATGCTATAAATCTCTTTCGCCACAAGCTCGGCAAGTTTTGCTTTGGATCCTGTCATTAGCATTTCTTCTGTCATGTATGCATGGGGAGTGGGCTTGGAGCTCTTCTCTTTTGTAATGGACAAGCTGCTTGTTTCTGTCTCTTTGGGCAGTGTGGTGTTTATGGATTGTAAGATACCCGATTCGGTCAGCTCCACCAACGGGGCGATGGAGTGTGAGGAGAATCGTATGTGGTATAATTTCTTTTCGTCAGGGAGCCCTTCGGTATCGACTGTTGTCTCTTTGATTGTATAGTAGGTTTCTTCTTTGTCCGATACGTTGCTGGTACGTAGGAATCGTTCCGAATATTGGCAAAGCTCTCCAGGAGTATAGGTTGTCTTCTCGGTGGTTATGCTGATGTTGATGGCGGTTTTGGGAAGATGGTATACCGCACCTTCTGTCGAGATTCCTGGGGTGTAGCTTGTGATTACGGTTTGCGCTGTGAGGGATATGCTATATGCAAACAATAGTAATGCTGTGAATTTTGTTTTCATGCTTGAGCGTATTTGTTTAAGTAAATGTCAACTTTCGTAAAGTCGTTTGTAAAAGTACTGCTTTTTGGTGAATATTTGGGCCAAATGAAAAAATAAATCCATATTTGTGCGTCAAATCAATGATTTTTCTATATTTTTGTGCAAATTTCACATACTATTGTAAAATGGAAAGGATAAAAGTTGGAGATAAGGAGTTTGTCGTTTCTATTCCCGAAGCAGATATCCTGAGGGAAATCGATCGTTTGGCTGATCGTCTCAATCGTGATTTGGAAGGCAAGAATCCGCTCTTTCTTTGTGTGCTCAACGGAAGTTTTGTGTTTGCGGCGGATCTCTTCCGACGTATCACCATTCCTGCCGAGATTTCGTTTGTCAAGTTGGCATCGTATGAAGGCACGGCATCTACAGGAGTAATCAAGGAGGTGATAGGGCTTTCTGAGAATATTGCAGGGCGTACAGTTGTCGTTGTAGAGGACATCGTCGATACGGGTTGTACCATGCAGAAATTGTTGGAAAATTTAGGGACGCGCTCTCCTGAATCAATCCATATATGCACTCTACTTCTTAAGCCGGAGAAGCTGAAAGTCCCTCTTAATGTAGAATATGTAGCTTTGGAGATACCTAATGACTTTATTGTTGGGTATGGACTCGACTACGATGGCTATGGACGTAATCTGAGGAATATATATACAGTTGTGGAGTAAATCATTATTATATAAAGGAAATATTATGTTGAACATTGTAATTTTTGGAGCTCCTGGCTCGGGCAAAGGAACAAACAGTGCACTCTTGGTTGATGCATTCAAGTTAGACCATATATCTACTGGCGATGTGTTGCGTTCTGAGATTAAGAATGGTACTGAGCTGGGCAAGATTGCGCAGAGTTATATTGACCACGGCAACCTGATTCCTGACGAACTCATGATTGGTATCCTTGCCAGCAAGTATGACAGTTTCAAGGATAGTAAGGGCGTTATCTTCGACGGATTCCCTCGTACTATTGCGCAGGCCGAAGCCTTGAAGACGATGCTTGAGGAGCGTGGCGAAAAGATCTCGGCCATGATCAACCTTGAAGTGGACGAGAACCTGCTCATGGACCGTCTGTTGCGCCGTGCTACACTCGAAGGACGTGCCGACGACAATGAGGCGACCATCAAGAAGCGCTTCGAGGTATACCACAGCCAGACTGCTCCGCTCATTGAGTGGTTCAAGGAAGAAGGCCTCTACAAGGGCATCGTATACACCGAGGATATGGGCATCGAGGGCATGGCCAACAAGATTATCGAATACCTCAAGACCATCATCTAATAATTTAGGAGCAGAAGCATTAGTGCCTCAAGGCTCATAACCCGCAACCGATACATCGTGGCTGAAACAAATTTTGTCGATTATGTAAAAATATACTGCCGTTCGGGCAAGGGCGGACGTGGCAGCACACACATGCGCCGTGTCAAGTACAATCCCAATGGTGGCCCTGACGGTGGAAACGGTGGACGTGGTGGACACATCATTCTACGCGGCAACCGTAACTATTGGACCCTCTTGCACTTGCGTTACGACCGCCATGCCTTTGCCGGACATGGTGGCAACGGCTCCAAGAACAAGAGTAGTGGTAAGGATGGCGAGGACAAGATCATCGAGGTGCCTTGCGGTACCGTAGTGTACAATGCCGAGACAGGAGCCTACCTGTGCGACATCACCGAGCACGGGCAAGAGGTCATCCTTCTCCGCGGTGGTCGTGGAGGCTTGGGCAACTTCAACTTTGCCACTCCCACCCGTCAGGCTCCGCGCTTTGCGCAGCCAGGCGAGCCCATGCAAGAGCTCACCGTAATCATGGAGCTCAAGCTCTTGGCCGATGTCGGTCTCGTGGGCTTCCCCAATGCCGGTAAGTCAACCTTGCTCGCTGCCGTGTCGGCCGCCAAGCCCAAGATTGCCAATTATCCCTTCACCACACTCGAGCCTAACCTCGGTATCGTGTCGTACCGCGACGGCAAGTCGTTCGTGATGGCCGATATCCCCGGTATCATCGAAGGTGCCAGTGCCGGCAAGGGACTGGGCTTGCGTTTCCTGCGCCACATCGAGCGCAACTCGCTCCTTCTCTTCATGGTGCCCGGCGATGCCGATGACATACGCAAGGAGTATGACATCCTGCTCAACGAGCTGGCCACCTTCAACCCCGACATGCTCGACAAGCAGCGCGTGCTCGCCATCACCAAATGCGACCTGCTCGACGACGAACTCATCGAGATGCTCGAAGATACACTGCCCGAAGGCATACCCCATGTGTTCATCTCTTCAGTGACAGGGCTGGGCGTATCGGTGCTCAAGGACATCCTGTGGAACGAGCTGAACAAGGAAGACATCCATGCCGAGCTCAGTAAGGACAGCCTTGTGCATCGCGCCAAGGATATGAACAAGCTGCAGGACGAGCTGCGTGCCATGGGACAGGACGACGACATCACCATCGAGTACGATGACATCGACGAGATGGACGACTTCGAGTACGAGTTCGACGACGATTTTGAGTTTGATGGAGAAGAAGACTGATAGCGTATGAACGGAGACGACATTTTTACCAAAGGCATCATGTTCAAGAAGGTGGCTTCGGACCGCCCCAAGGAAGAGAAGGTGAAGACCAAGGCTAAGAAGAAAGCCTACATCACCGGCCAGCACCACTCGGCATCGGCCAAGATGAAAGCCGAGATACGCCGCAAGCGTGCCAATAGACATAAAGGATAAGCCCCGTCTATAATATAGGTTGTGGCGTTTTTACCTGCCACCCTCTGCAGGTAGAGCGTAACAGGTTTATAGACAACTGCTTAGTGGCGGACACTGCGTACGGTTTTACACCTCAGCCAGTGTCCGCCACTCAACTCTCTTCCACACCTGCGATAAAAGTTTGTCGCACCTGCGATACAGATTGGGTGCAGCTGTTGGGGAAAATGGAAGTACCCAATCAAAATGTCAGAGCCTTGCATTTCAGAAAATCTCTTTGTCCAATTTTTCTATTGGGTACACCCATTTCAAAAAGCCCCTTTTTCTGTCTCTTCAGAAATAGCATTTTATCATAGAATATCCTTATTTGCTTACATTTTGACAGGTGGCGCAACGATTTTACCAAACAGGCCTTGAATATAAAGTTATCGTAAAATAGTTGCGGGTGTCGGTAGCTGTTTGTAATGTGCTGAATTACTGCTTGTTGCCGACCGACACCCCACAGCGAGAGTGTCGGTCGGCAACATCCACGTTTACTGTGAGTTACAGCAAACCACCGACACCCACAGCCTAAAAACCGAAACTTATATTTTTCGAGGTGATATAGGAGTTGGCCCCTGTGGGTGGCGAACTCGTATCGTGTTCACGATGATAACCGTCCATGCCTCGTACTTGCTATTTTCTTTAAGACATAAATTTCCATGAATAATCCGTGAATTATCATAAATAATTCGTAAATTCGCAAACGATATAATTTGTTTGCCGCCATGAATATAGAAGACAATAGTATTCCTCAGCCAATTAGTCACGAGTACCAGCAACTGATTCATAATATCACGACACTTTGGAGTCAAGCCAAAGAACGTGCGATCGGTGCTGTCAACACCGAATTGCTCGAAGCCAACTGGCAGACAGGAAAGTATATCGTAGAGTATGAGCAAGGAGGCAAGACGCGTGCAGAATATGGCAAACAATTGCTCATTAACCTCGCAAAAGACTTGACGTTGCGAAACGGGAAGGGGTTTAATCGTACCAATCTGACATATATGAGAAAATTGTATCTGACATTTCCAAAATGCGGGACGCTGTCCCACAAATTGAGTTGGAGTCATTATTACGAGATTCTCAAATGCGATGACCCTATGGAGATGCAGTTCTATCTCAAGCAATGCATCAAGGAAGGATGGAAGGTGAGGGAGTTGAAACGACAGATGAAAAGC
>JAZRMG010000192.1:0-11376 GCA_045647345.1 Bacteroidaceae bacterium
AAGGCTTGTGCCCTATGCGTCGCCGATGGAAGGGGTTATCCTCTTCGCGCATCAGCCCCTGCACGATGGCCGCATTCAC
Organism: Bacteroidaceae bacterium; assembly: GCA_045647345.1. Classification (GTDB taxonomy): domain Bacteria; phylum Bacteroidota; class Bacteroidia; order Bacteroidales; family Bacteroidaceae; genus UBA1189. The sequence continues at coordinate 80 of JAZRMG010000192.1, forward strand.
ATAGATGCGCAAGTGGGCGAGATGCTTGCCCACCGTGTTGGTGTGATACCCACGTGATACCAACCAAGTCTCAAATTTGCTGACAAAGCTCGGCGTAAGCCCCTCTAAGGTCACTTCGTCGCAGTATTCCTGCAGCAGGACCAGTGTCGTGCGGCGGTTTTCTCGTGTGCTCTCGCGGATACGGCTACGTTCTATCTCTGCTGCCATGAAGGGGATGAACCGTGGCGATGAGCTGTCGTGCAGGCTCTCTCGCAATCGCTGAAGCGATACCTCTTCGCCCCGTTTCCACAGCGCAATCTCTATCGCTTCCAACTCAATGATGCGCTCGGCTATCATCCAGTTCAGCTCCTCGGCATGGGGATGGTGACATATCTGACGTCGTGTCGCGTCCCATTGGGTGGTATATATATAAATATGTGTAGATACATATATACGCCGCCGTTCCAGATACGCCTCTATTTGCACCAGTCCCTTACTGTCACTCCTTAGCTGTTTCTTACGGTTGAATACCGGTCTATACATAATTTTCTTCATTTTGTCCTGTTTTTATTTTGGTAAACTTTCAAAAAGAAACTATAAGGCTCCCATTTTATAACATATTTATCTTTTCGGGCCTTAAAACTTGTAAATTTGTGTCGAAATAGAAGAATTTTAAGATTTTTTAGTTTTTTCTTTGTTTTTATCAAATATAAGCACTACTTTTGCGCCTTTCATTGAGAGAATAGACCAAATAATTTATTGTTAAACTTTAAGAAAAAAAATTATGAAAGGTAAATTGATGATGTTATTAGCCTGCCTCTTTATGGGTGCAAGCGTAGTAACTGCTCAGACCTCTAAGGTTACCGGTCTTGTTGTCGGTGCTGAAGATGGTGAGCCTGTGATTGGTGCCACAGTCGCAGTAAAGGGTGTGCCCACTTTGGGTGCCATTACTGACCTTGATGGCAAGTTCGTGATTGAAAACCTTCCAAGTACTGCGAAGACTTTGGTGGTTTCATACGTAGGTATGACCACTCAGGAGGTGACTATTCACCCCTTCGTGAAAGTGACAATGCAGTCTGATGCGGAGGTGTTGGAAGACGTAGTCATTACTGGTTACGGTTCTGCCAAGAAGTTGGGCTCAGTAGTCGGTTCTGCCGTTGCTGTGTCAGGTGAGAAACTCGAGAAGCGTCCTATCGCAAACATCGGTGATGCTTTGCAGGGTCAGGTTGCTGGTCTTCAGGTATTCACTCCCAGTGGTGAGCCTAGTGCAAGCGTTAGCATGCGTCTGCGTGGTGTGAGCTCTATTAACAGTAGCTCTGAGCCTCTCTTCATCCTTGACGGCTCGCCCATCTCTTCAGGTGCATTCACTGCATTGAACCCCAACGACATCGAGTCTATGACCGTATTGAAGGATGCTTCATCAACCGCTATCTACGGTTCTCGTGCTGCTAACGGTGTAGTTATCTTGACCTCTAAGAAGGGTAAGAAGGGCCAGAAGGCTAAGATCAACGTGAGCGCACAGTATGGTGTGTCTCAGATGACCGGTGATAAGGTAGAGATGATGAATGCTGAGCAGTGGTTGGGCTTCCAGGAGATGCTTGATCCCAGCATGAAGAACAATGCGGCTTTCCAGGAGTGGAAGAACTTCTGCATCGATAATGGCATTTCTACTAATTGGGCAGATATCTTCTTCGGTGGTACAGCTCCTACCAAGCAGTTGGATGTAAATGTGACTGGTGGTAACGATATCCTTAACTACTACCTCTCAATGGGTCACTACGATGCTGAGGGTATCATGGACGACTCTAACATGCGTCGTGAGACATTCCGCTCAAACATCGATGCTAACGTTAACAACTGGATGAAGGTAGGTGCTAACCTCAACCTCTCATACCAGAAGTATGGTACAACTGCTTTCGGTGGTACTGGTAACTCTGTGTATAACAAGGCTTACGCTTCACGTATCTATCGTCCTGACCAATCTTACTATGAGATCTTGACCGACGAGGAGGGCAACTTCACTGGCTTCGGTGATCGTCTCGACTATTTTGATCGTTTGGGCTATTACAACCCCTACTACTTGTCAGAGATTCAGCCCAGCTCTAAGGATATGGTGCGCTTGAATGGTAATACATTCATCAACATCAACCCCTTCAAGGGTTTCAATGTGCGCTCTGCACAGGGTGTTGAGGCATACGACTACCGCTCTTCAGGTGTAGCTCTTCCTATTGGTCCCTTCGAGGGTAATGGTTCTGCAAGCGAAAGCTTCCAGCGCTACTACTCTTTCACTTTGACCAATACTGCTGAGTATAAGTTCAACTTGCGTGGTAAGAACGACTTCAGCTTCTTGGTGGGTCAGGAGTCTATTGTTACTAGCAGTCAGTCATTCGGTGTAAGCGTTGATGGTTTGACCGATCCTCGTTTGACTTTGATGAGCGCAGGTTCTGTTCCCAACTTGCCTTCTCACTCTAAGTCTGACCGTGTGTTCAACTCATACTTCGCTACATTTGGTTATAGCTTTGCTGACAAGTACTTCGTTGATGGTAGCTTCCGTCGCGACGGTTCTTCACTCTTCGCTGAGAACCATCGTTGGGGTAACTTCTGGTCAGCTGGTGCTATGTGGGACATCACCAAGGAGCGTTTCATGAAGGATGTGAAGTGGATGAACAAGTTGCAGCTCAAGGCCAGCTACGGTTCTGTAGGTAACTCTTCTGGTCTCTCTCCCTACATGGCAATGGGTCTTGTTGGTACAGGTCCTCTCTACAATGGTGTAGGTGGTACAGCTGTTGCTAACCCTGCTAACCCCGACTTGACATGGGAGGTTGTGAAGTCAACCAACATCGCTATTAATACTCGTATGTTTAACCGCGTGAACTTGGATGTTGAGCTCTATAACCGCGATACAGAGGATATGTTGATGGATATTCCCTATTCTTACACTACTGGTTTCAGCGGTGGTTGGGGTAATGTAGCCAGCATGCGCAACAAGGGTGTTGATGTGACCGCTAATTTTGAAATCTTGAAGGATTTCCATGACATCGATTGGAATATCTCAGCAAACTTGAACTACAACGAGAACGAAATCACCTCGCTCTTCAACGGTATGGACGAGTATGTACTCGCTAACACAGGTTTGAAACTTCAGGTAGGTAAGCCTTATGGTGAGTATTTCTACACACGTTGGGCTGGTGTTGACCCCCGTGACGGTTACAACATGTGGTACGACAAGAACGGCAACATCACCAAGCAGTACTCTGAGGACGATGCAGTGTTCACTGGCAAGCAGCGTTATGCTCCTTGGTCAGGTGGTCTTGGTACACGCTTCGCTTGGAAGGGCTTGAGCATTGGTGCTGACTTCTCATTCGTATATGGTCAGTATATGTTGAACAACGAGCGTTGGTTCACTGAGAATCCCCAGTTCGCATCTAAGGACAACCAGACTGTAGATATGCTTACCATGTGGCAGAAGCCCGGTGACATCACCAACATCTCTACTCCCGAGTCTCCCATGCAGTTTGACACTCACTTGCTCGAAGATGCTTCATTCATGCGTATGAAGAACTTGACAGTAAGCTACAACTTGCCTAAGTCATGGATGCGCAAGACTCACTTCATGGGCGGTTGCCGTGTATACTTCGTAGGTCGTAACCTCTTGACCTTCACCAAGTATAAAGGCTACGACCCCGAGGTAGACAGCAATGTGCAGTTGGGTAACTATCCTAACACAAAGCAGTATTCTGTGGGCTTGGAGTTGACATTCTAATTATTAACACATAGAGAATAACATAATATGAAGAAATTACAATATTTATTCGCATCAGCAGTAGTTGCTTTCGGAGTAACTTCTTGCGATATGGAGAAATATCCATACGATAGTCTGGAGGAGTCTACCTACATGACTACCTTGAACGACTTTGCCAACGCTCGAGTAGGTCTTTACTCCTACTACCGTTCTCTTACTACGGGTGGTTATATCCTCACTCCTGAGATCCAGTGCGATGATTTCCATGCAGTAGCCGGTTTCTCAAACTCTTATGGTAGCCAATATCGTTGGGACTTCCAGCCCTCTGATGGTAACGTAGAGTCAATCTGGTCTTCTTACTATGGCCATATCTCTCGTGCCAACTACTTTATCGACAGCTATCAGGCTGCAGTAAAGGGCGAGAAGGGTGAGTTCACCGCTGAAGATTTGGAGGTATTGGGCGCTTATGCTGCTGAGGCATACTTTACTCGTGCATACGACTACTTGCACCTTGCCGGCTACTTCTGCGCTGCTTACGATGCACAGACCGCTGATAACGTATGGGGTGTACCCTTGCAGACTACTTATGCTCCCTCTTCTGATGCATCGACCTATCCTGGCCGTGCTTCATTGAAGGCTACTTATGAGTTGATCATGAGCGACCTTGCCAAGGCTGAGGAGTTGGTTAATCCCGCTCTTATCCTCTCAAAGGAGCACAAGGCTATCAACTATATCACTAAGGATGTTGTTGTCGCTTTGAAGGCTCGTGCTGCTCTCCAGATGCAGGACTATGCTACAGCTGCTGAGGCTGCAACCTCTCTTATCGCAGAGGGCAAGTATCCTCTTATCAATACCGTTGAGGACTTCACCAATATGTGGGTTTTCGATGAGGGTACCGAGGTGATGTGGAAGATCTATATGAGCCCCGATGAATTGGGTTCTGCTACAGGTACCTCTTTCTGGGGTCAGTACAAGCAGGATTCTACCCAAATGCAGATGGACTACGTACCTTCACAGAAGTTGGTAGACCTCTATGCTGATGCCGATATCCGTTTCCCCGCATTCTTCGCTCCCTTCAAGTTGACCGTATCTACTGGCGCAAGCGATTGGCTTTATGTGTTCAACAAATATCCTGGTAACCCCGAGCTCAATGCTTCACTCAACGTTGACCAGCACTTTACCAACATGTCAAAGCCTTTCCGTATCGCTGAGCAGTACTTGATCGCTGCTGAGGCTTATCTTGGCTTGAATGATTTGGCTAACGCAGGTGCTTACCTCAATCAGTTGATGACTAGCCGTATCGCAGGTTTCCAGAACGCTACATACAACGATGCTACAATCTTGATGAATGCTATCAAGGATGAGCGTCACAGAGAGTTGGTAGGTGAAGGCTTCCGCTTGACCGACCTCAAGCGTTGGGGCATGGGCGTAAAGCGTGAGAACGCTGCTCAGGTCAATGACTTGGTGCTCTATCCCGGTGCAGAGACAACAACAGGCTTGTCTAAGGAGGCAAATGATCCCCGCATGTTGTGGCCTATTCCTAAGGCTGAGATGGACGTGAACCCCCAGCTCAAGGGTCAGCAGAATCCTGGTTATTAATATTTAATTAAGGTAAAATTGATATGAAACTGTATAAATTAAGTGCATTTGTGCTTGCAACTGCAATCTTCGCAAGTTGCTCTGAAGAGGAACTCTCTTGGAACAGTTCTGCTGCAACTGTAAGCATGGAACAAGCTGAGCTTGTTTACAAAGAGAATAAGGGAATGGTGAATGTTCCCATCGTAGTTGACGGCGAGCTCAACGGTCCCGTAGAGGTAACCGTAGAGGTAGCTGAAGTAGGTGAGAACCCCGCTATGGAAGATGTACACTACATCGTAACTTCTAAGACCGTACTTATCCCCGCTGATGCTACAAGCGGTAAGATAGAGTTCAAGACCGTTGACGATGCTGACATCAACGAAGCACGTACCTTTGTGATCAATATCAAGTCTGTAAATGGTGCTACAGTCGGTGAGGCTGCAAGCACAACCGTAACCTTGAAGGACAACGACTCACAGTTCTATGAGAAGTTGCAGGGCCGCTGGAAGATGACTTCAAGCGCTGGCACATGGAACATCAATATCATCGGAGCTGAAGAAGGCGAAGAGGGTTACAATGAGGTATTCCAGGTGACTGGTATCATGGGCTACGACTGGACCTCTATGACCATGTTCTATAGCTATGATGTTGCAACAAAGACTGGTTCTGTATACATTCCGTTCGGTTATATCTTCGCCCAAGGCGTAAACTTCGGCCTTGGAGGTACTCAGGACGTTGCTACAGGAACTGTAGTTACAGGAGACGACGGAAAGAATTATATGAGCTTCGATGGAGGTATACTCGGTACTTGGAATGAGGATTTCACTGAAATCACATTTGAGGACAAGCTTTTGTATGGCTTCTTGCTCGATAATGGTGCTCCTAATGGCTATACTTGGTTCAACTGTTCAGGAATTAAGATGGTTAAGTAATCAAATCTCTGATATGTAAGAAAGGAAGTGTCAGAAGGCAACAGTCCTTCTGGCACTCCTTCTTTTTTCAACATAGAGCAACTCAATACAAGAGCTACGGCTATGAAAAAAACATTTATATCATTCTTAATTACACTCGTCTTCTCTCTCATGGGTTATGCCAGAGAGGTCAGCGAGCAGCAAGCAAGAGAATATGTTGTCGACTACATATCCTTGCACACCACAGACAACTATACGGTAAAGAGCATTGATAAGGTCAATGCATGCTATTACCTCATCAACCTTGCTCCACAGGGTTGGGTTATACTTTCGGCAGATGATGTGGCAACTCCAGTCCTGGGATACTCTCTCAGCGGTAGCTTGGAGGAGGAGAAGATGCCTGCAAACATGCGCTACGTGATGTCGGAATTTGAAGAGAAAATACAGGAGGTCATCCTCACCGAGAAGACGCAGCACCCCTATTGGATGCATCCGTCAACGTCTGTTACTCGTACTGGTGACAACAAGATAGAACCGCTCATCCAGGTCAACTGGAATCAGAGCGCCCCCTTTAATGCTTATTGTCCACGCCAGAAAGCACTGGTAGGCTGTGTGGCTGTGGCAATGGCACAGGCCATGAGTGTGCAGCGCTACCCATCGCGTCCACAGGGGCAGGTGAGCTACGCTCACGCACTATACGGCGCAATGAACATCAATTTTGATAACGAGCGTGCCTACAACTGGGACAACATCATGAACCCAAAGCATGACAGCTACGATGAGTTGGCTCGCTTTCTCTACCATGCAGGAATGAGCGTACGCATGGACTATGGCGAGGATGGTTCGGGTATTCCCAGCAATGAAGTCAGCCGCATCTCGCAGGCATTGATGAACCACTTCTCTTATCCTGAGGGTATTAGCTACCATTGGCTCGATAGGTACGATGGCGATTGGAAACAACTCATCCTCAACGAACTTCAGGCAGGAAGAGCTGTTGTGTACAATGCCATTGATTCGAAAGCACGTGCAGGTCATAGCTTCAATATTGACGGTTATGACGGCAGCTCACTGTTTCATGTCAATTGGGGATGGGGCGGATATGGCAATGGCGATTTCTCTCTCAGCTATCTCCGTGATGCCTCCATGAACATGAACTATGACGAAGGGCACGTGATGGTAATTGGCATTGGTTCGCCTGATCAAATGTTCCGCAGTATATCGTTGAGCAGCAATCGCATAGAGGAGGGGCTTACAGCTGGGGCTGTAGTAGGTAGCTTGGCTGTCAATGGAGAGGAACCATCACCCAACTGTGAATTTAGCGTACATGGGGTGTATAATTCTGCGGCACAGTCATATACATCGGTTCCCTTTACTGTGGAGGAAGGACTGCTCAAGACTACAGAATGTCTGACACAGAGAAAGGAACCTTGGAACATCGAAATCACGGTATCGGATCCCGAAAGTGGAGAATCACTGACTCAAGGATTCAGAGTCTTTGTGGACCCTTGGCAGAGCTTGGAGGCAACGACTTCGTTGGAATATGATCGTGCTGAAGAAACGTTTATACTAAAGACGAAGCACAATGTTAAGTATTCCTTGACAAACGAAGCCGGAGCCGAGGTCGAAAATGGGAATCTTGAGCCAGTGCCAGAGTTGGTTATAGACATGAATGAACTTCCTATGGGCAAGTATTTGCTCAGATTGCAATGTGAAGAAGAAATTAAGGAAATCAAAATCATCAATAACAAATAATTAGTCTTGATTATGAAAATAATGAAGTCTGTCTATATATCTGGAGTTGTTCTTGCAATCAGTCTGGTCTCTTGCGAAGAGAATGAACCCATTGTGCCTAAGGAGCAAGAAACACCTATCAGCATCAGTACGACGGTATTAACTCAGGCAAGCCCTGTGCTTGACTTTGTAGAGGGTGATGTGATGAACTTATATGCAAAGACCTATGGTGGGGCAGCAGCACCAGACAAAGTGGAAGATGTGAAGGCTGTCTATCGTGGAGGTCGCTGGAGCATTGAACCTCAAGTGATGATTGGGGAAAGTGAAAAATTGTTTATCTATGCTTATGCCCCCTATACGGAAGGGCTGAAATCAACAGATGCCATACCGGTGGATGTTAGTCTTCAGCAAGACGTGCTCTATTCTGGTGCATTCGTGCCGGTTAGTTTCCGCACCAATCATGCTAAATTGACGATGAAGCATGCGTTGTCATTGGCTTCGTTCAATATCTCAACGCAAGGGTATTCAGGAGCCGGTGAACTGCAACGCCTCTCGATAACTGGCGATAACGTATACACAAGTGGCGTCATGAGTATTGATAAGGGAAAAATCATCGGAAAAGGTACGGAAATCTTTGAAATGGAAGTGTCAAAGGTGGCTACCGCCAATGGCTGGGATCGTGATTTGCCTCGAATGTGGCAGATTCCATTCTCCACTAAAGGTATAGAAGTGTGTTTGAATGCTGTAATCGATGGAAAGAACTATAAGGCAATATTCCCAGAAGTGACGATGATGAGTGGATTTCAATATATCTTCCGTATGGTGTTGACTGATTATGGATTGGAGTTTATCCCTAATCAAACACAAGTTATCTCATTGAGTGTAGAGACAGATAAAGCTGAATTGTTAGAGGGGTATGGTGTGTTGCAGATTACTCATTCGGCTCCCTCGTTCGTTGTTCCCGAACTATTGGGAGACAATGTCTTTGGTACCGTGAATTGGGGAGATGAAACATCAACGACATATCGTGTTGGCGAAGAACATGCCTATGAACAGGATGTGGAGAAGGTTGTATCTGTAGAGACATGGAATTCTGATGGATTCAAATTGAAAAATCTGATAGGGGTAACTGTTATAGATATATCGCAGTATTGATTTCTCTTGATGGCTGATTGATTCAGATATATACAGCAGCAACTACAATATCAATAAGGTGTAGTTGCTGCTGATATTTTTATCTGCTATATTAGATGAATATCAATCTTTAGACGTTTTTCCCTCTACATAGGTGCGCCAGCGGTCAAGCAACGCCACCATATCGGTTGGAAGTTCGGAAGTGAAGAACATCTCCTCTCCTGTGCGTGGATGTACAAAGCCGAGAGTGCGGGCATGTAGGGCCTGGCGCGGACAAGTGTCGAAGCAGTTGTGCACAAACTTGCGATAAGTGCCTGAGGTAGTGCCCTTGAGTATCTCATTGCCACCATAGCGCTCATCGTTGAAGAGCGGATGTCCGAGATGCTTCATGTGTACACGTATCTGATGTGTACGGCCCGTCTCGAGGATGCATTCTACGAGTGTCACATAGCCTATGCGCTCCAGCACTTTGTAGTGGGTCACCGCATGCTTGCCTATGGCAGGGTCGGTAAAGACTGCCATCTGCAGACGGTCGTGTGGATTGCGGGCTATCTGGCTGCGTATGGTGCCTGTGTCTTCCTTCAGTGCACCCCATACGAGGGCATTGTAATGGCGTTTGGTGGTTTTGTTGAAGAACTGTATGCCCAATGCTGTTTTCGCATCGGGGGTCTTGGCTACGACGAGCAGTCCCGAGGTGTCCTTGTCGATACGGTGTACGAGGCCTACACCAGGATCGTTGGGGTCGTAGTCAGGATTGTCGCGCAGATGCCAAGCGATGGCATTGACCAGAGTGCCATGGTAGTTGCCGCAACCAGGATGTACAACCATGCCAGCAGGCTTGTTAATGACCATGAGGTCGTCATCTTCGTAGACGATGTCGAGTGGTATATCCTCAGGCTCTATGTCGTTGCTCATGCGAGGGCGGTCCATCATCAGGGTGACGATGTCGCGTGGCTTTATACGATAGTTGCTCTTTACGGGCTTACCGTTTACATGCAGGCATCCCGCTTCAGCAGCCTTCTGTATGCGGTTGCGTGAGGCGTGGGGCAGATGATCCATTAGGAACTTGTCGATGCGCATCAACTCCTGTCCCTTGTCGGCCACTACGCGGAAATGCTCGTAGAGTGATGACTCTTCGTCAAGTGCGGCATCAAGATCAAGGTCTTCGTTGAGGAGCTCGTCTATATCGTCTGTCGTCATAGGCTTTTGTCGTGTTGCTAGAGATTCTTAGAAGCTCTATGTTTCCTATATGTGCTAGATCTCCTAAATGTTCTAGTGTTCTATCTGTTTGGGGATTTGTGTTGCTGTCAATAATCAGAACCATCCCTCTTCTACTGTCGGAGCTACTAAAGTATCGGCATTGAGCTTTTCGCCGCCGCCAATGATAAGGGTGAGTGTTGCTCCCTCAGGTATTAGCTCTTCTCCTTGTAGCTCACGTCCATTGTAGCTCACGCCATATACCCAATCGAGTTCGCCTACTATTGTGTCGTGTGGAGTCAACTGAAAACCAGCTGCACGTAATCGGGATTCGGCTTGGCGCAGTGAACTGTTGTCGGCTACATCGGGGACAGTCTTCATGGGGTGATTTCCCGAACTGATGGTTAGGTATATCTTGCGTCCGTGCTTTACCTTGGCGTTGATGCCGGGACGTTGGCTCAAAACTTCACCGATGGGAACACCTTTCATGTATTCCATAGCATCAACGATGCCTACAAGGCGGTGTTGGCTCAAAACTTCTACGGCTTCTTCTTCTTGCATGCCGGTCACATCGGGAACGAAGATGGCAATGCCGTGCTCTGTGTAGCTGTCAATCCAACGGAAAGTGATGAGTACTGCCGTAACGACTACGACTGCCATAGCTGCAAGATTGATAAAGATAAGGCGTAGTGGCTTCTTCTTTTTCGTATCTGTATTCTTACTCATAATAGCGGATGGTTATTGTAAGGCAAAGGTAGTAATAATCTGTAGATATATAAAAAAGAGGGGACGATTTTCTTATCGTCACCTCTTTATTGCGTTTTCGTGCGGAGAGAAATTACTTCTTCTTGCCGTTGAACTCGTCAGAAATAGTCAATTTCTTACGACCCTTAGCGCGACGAGCAGCCAATACACGACGACCATTAGCGGTAGCCATTCTCTCACGGAAACCATGCTTGTTCTTTCTCTTTCTCAGAGAAGGTTGGAATGTTCTTTTCATTGCTTTGTACTATTTTATTTTGTTC
>JAZRMG010000193.1:0-5305 GCA_045647345.1 Bacteroidaceae bacterium
GTCGTTGATACCTACTACCTGAATGTCGTTGCCGAAGTTCTTCACTGCAGCACGGAATACCATACGGCCGATACGACCGAAACCGTTAATACCAAGTTTAATCATTGTACTTAAATTTAATTAAAACGTTTATAATTAAAAAAAATCTCGTTCTCTCTTTCGTGTGGGTGAACCTCACCCGCAATTGCACCGATGGGCCGTGCTGCAAGCTACCATAAGTAGGGCTAGCGCGATATAAAGCAGTCGGTAATAGCGTGATTTCATTGTCCACCTTTTTTATTACTCTGCAAATTTAAGATATTCTTTTTATATATACACGGAATTTGAGCATAAAATGTCGTTTTTTCTGCATAAAAAAGTTTTCAGCCAAAAGCATTCGAATAATTATCGGCAAAGTTTGCTATATGGATTTAGCAGTAGTTTTCAGGAATGCCAGCGCCAGGGGAGTATCGCCCTTGCTTTATGGTGTGTGCAAAATGATGTTTTTGTGGTATCAGGCTGGAAAAATGAAGGTGGAGTTTATTTTTTTTATAAATATATAGCCATCTGCTACAACAAGAAAAAAGTTTTTTTCGTACCTTTGCACTCCATAGAAAAGAACAAAAAACCTTACTTAATATTTTTGTTTTATGAAACAAGACATGATTGTAATTTTGGACCTCGGCAGCCACGAGAATACCGTGCTTGCTAGAGCCATCCGTGCGTTGGGTGTGTATAGCGAAATCTATCCGCACGACATCACCGCTGCAGAGTTGAAGGCATTGCCTAATGTGAAGGGTGTCATCATCAATGGCGGCCCCAATCACGTAATCGACGGCGTAGAAATCGACGTGTTGCCCGAAATTTACGAGGCTGGTTTCCCTGTGATGGCGGCAGGCCACGACAAGGCATTGTGCGAGGTGAAGTTGGCACAGTTTACCGACGACGAGGAGGCTATCAAGGCAGCAGTTAAGGGATTCGTTTTCGATACCTGCAAGGCCGAGGCCAACTGGAATATGAAGAACTTCGTTGCTGACCAGGTAGAGCTCGTACGCCGCCAGGTAGGCGACAAGAAGGTGCTGCTCGCCCTCTCAGGTGGCGTAGACAGCTCTGTAGTAGCTGCATTGCTGCTCAAGGCCATCGGCAACAACCTCGTATGTGTGCATGTTAACCACGGCCTCATGCGTAAGGGCGAGTCAGAAGCCGTTGTTGAGATGTTCAAGAACCAGCTCAACGCTAACCTCATCTACATCGACGCTACCGAGCGTTTCCTCACCAAGCTCGAGAATGTAGCTGACCCCGAAGAGAAGCGCAAGATCATCGGCGGCGAGTTTATCCGCGTATTCGAGGAAGAGGCTCGCAAGCTCGAAGGCATCAGCTTCCTCGGTCAGGGTACCATCTACCCCGATATCGTAGAGAGCGGCACCAAGACAGCCAAGTGCGTGAAGAGCCACCACAATGTAGGTGGTCTGCCCGAAGACCTCCAGTTCGAACTCGTAGAGCCCCTGAAGCAACTCTTCAAGGACGAGGTTCGTGCATGCGGTCTCGAGCTCGGCTTGCCCTATGAGATGGTATACCGTCAGCCGTTCCCCGGCCCCGGTCTCGGTGTACGCTGCCTCGGCGCTATCACACGCGACCGCCTCGAGGCTGTGCGTGAGTCAGACGCTATCCTCCGCGAAGAGTTCGCCAAGGCAGGTCTCGACAAGACCGTATGGCAGTACTTCACCGTAGTGCCCGACTTCAAGTCAGTAGGCGTACGCGACAATGCACGCTCATATGACTGGCCCGTTATCATCCGCGCCGTCAACACCATCGACGCGATGACAGCCACCATCGAGCAGGTAGATTGGGCTATCCTCATGAAGATTACAGACCGTATCCTCGCAGAGGTGAAGACCGTAAACCGCGTGTGCTACGACATGTCACCGAAGCCCAGCGCAACCATCGAGTGGGAATAATCAGATAAGATAGGTCAACGGTCGACAGCAGATAGTCTACCGGGAGCAAATACCCCCAAACAGACTGTTTACTGTTGACCGTTGATATTTTTAATTGCCTGACACACCCAAACCCAAGATTCCATCAATCCTAGAAAACCTGGAGATACCATTTACCTACCAACCAGCCAATCAAAAAAAAACAACAATGACAATAGCAGTAGACTTTGACGGTACCATCGTAGAGCATCGCTATCCCGAAATAGGACGCGAGATACCCTTTGCCATCGACACACTCAAGATGCTCGTCCAAGAAGGGCATCGCCTCATCTTATGGTCAGTGCGCGAAGGCAAATATCTTGACGATGCTGTAGCATGGTGTCGCGAACGCGGATTGGAATTTTATGCAGTAAACAGAGACTATCCCGAAGAGCAGAGCAAGGACACTAACTTCTCACGCAAGCTAAAGGTAGAACTCTTCATTGACGACCGCAATGTAGGCGGACTGCCCGATTGGGGTGTTATATATAAGATGATAACTGAAAAGAAAAGTTATCGCGATGTATTGCTTGAAGAGCTAAACAACGAAGACTATAGCAGAACTCCCAAGCGTCGCAAGTTTTTCAATTGGCGATAATTGATGTATATACCAATAGAGAGAGGTGGAACCGCGGTTCCACCCCTCTCTATTGGTATATACCCATCTTAACTCTTTATGGATATTTCTGGGCTATAGCCATACTGACCATATTGCCCATGTCTATATTTACCATATCGGCCATAACTTCCATATCCGTAGTAATATCCATACTTACGTTTAGTCATATCTACGCCATTAAGAACAATGCTCAGATTCTTCAGTTTCTTTTCAGCATACAACGTATTCACCAATTCGAGATCACTCTTTGCTGTATAATCCGCACGACAGATATATACACTAGCATCGGCAACACGAGCAATAATCAACGTATCGGCAACCAAGCCGACGGGTGCTGTATCGAGAATCACATAATCATATTTTTCTTTAAGGAATGCTATAGCATTGTCAAGGTTTACCTTAGACAGAAGCTCTGTCGGATTAGGAGGCACAACACCAGCAGGCAGGATATCCAAATTCTTGTTTATTCCCGACGGCATAATCTGTTCAAACAAGAAAGTTTTGTTTTCTGCATCACCAGCGAGGAAATTGGTTATACCTCTTTTGCGATCAGAGAGTCCGAACAATTCAACCAAGCGGGGTTTTCTGATATCCAATCCCACAAGTACCACCTTCTTACCCAGCAAAGCCAAACTCATGGCCAGATTAGACGAGACGAAAGTCTTACCTTCACCCGAGGTTGTCGATGTAAACTGGATAACTTTTTTTTCGGAGCTGTCAAGGAGGAATTGCAAGTTGGCACGTAACGTACGGAAGGTCTCCGCCATGACATCATTATCGTTTTCACGTACCACAATATTCTGTCCTTTCTTATTCCCATTCGACAAGGGCACATCACCTAGAAGCGGAGTATTCGTCAATTGAACCAAATCATTGCGTCCTTCAATCTTGTAACGCAACAACTCCTTGATGTAAATAACAGCAACGGGTATAGCACATCCTATAACCAAGGCCACCAGCCATATCATCTTGCGATTAGGCGAAACAGGAGTATCATTAGGCAATGCAGCATCAATAATCTTTGCATTATCAGAGGTAGCTGTCAGTGCAATAGTATTCTCCTCACGCTTTTGCAGGAGCATCAGATAAAGCCCCGACTTAACCTCTTGCTTACGCATATAACCTGCCAAGATCTTCTCTTGCGTAGGTACAACCCCCTTCTTAGCATCAAACTTGGCAGCCTGTGCATCAATATCACGTTTCTTAATCGTAAGTGATTTATGAAGCGATGCGACAGAAGCCTTAATGGCATTAGACATCAACGTAAGGCTCAACGTGATATCTTCTACTGCGGGGTTACTCTCACTGGCAGTACGCAACAATCGGTTTCTCTCCACCACGCCTTCGTTATACTTACTGATAAACGAAGTCAAAGAGGCATCCGTCAATCCCATATTTACAGGAATCACCTGCAACGCATTGGCCGGATTATTGACATAATCTTCAAGATAGTCCACCAAACTTAATTGAGTAGTTACCTCTACACGTCGTTTTTCATATTCGGTACTTCCTTCCAATGCTTTCTGTGCATCACCAGTAACATTGGTCAGTCCTATCGTCTGTTTATACTCAGCCATTTCATATTCGGTCTCATCCAATTCCTGCTCCACGAGTTGCAGACGTTCTTTCAAGAACTCCTCCGTTTTCAAGGCTACAGCATTCTTGTCGTTATTATTTTCGCTATTGTAGGCCGCAACCAAACTATTAACAAAGTCAACACCACGCTTTTTGTTCACATCCAAATAGGAGATATAAGCAATAGAGGTAGTCTTTGATGTAGGCTCTACAGACAAACTCCCCAAGCACGACTTAGCCATCTTGATGGGAGGGACAATAGAGACTGAGAGTCTCTGATTATCCGCCAAGCCTTTGGCCTTACCTTTAGTGAGATACACGTTTCCCACTGGAGTCTGCAGCGTATAGGGCAAGGCGTTTATGACCCTACTAAACTCTACGGATTCGAGCGTCTCGGGATCTGTAGTTTTGTACTCTACCAAGTAACCCGCAGAATCAGGCTGACTTACAACGAAAGTAAAAGTTGAAGACAGCTCATCCAAATCTTCACGAGAGATATAGGCATTGACAGGATATGATCCATAGATGACTTGGCTCTTAAAACGGCTTTCCACCCGATATACCATATACATATCCAAGTCCAATATCGCTTGCTTGATTATTGACTTGGAGCGCAACACCTCAATTTCATTATCTATACCACCAGAAGTGTTCATGATATCGAAATCCTGCTGAAGGATTCTCATCTGATTCTGATACGAACCTTTCAATTCATCGTTAATCATCACCGTTGCTTGTATGCGATATACAGGCGTAGTGGTCTTTAGATAGAATGCAGCACCCACCAAGCAGCAGATGACAGAAAAGACAATCCATTTCCAATAGATAAGCAGTTTCATCAAGATACCCTTGATATCCAAACCACCCTCCTCTTCCTCAAATTTGTGAATGTGCGTGTTTTCGTTTGTCATACCTATATATTATTTAAGGATATTGTACAATAATGAGACCATCGAAATGAAGATCGATGTTGCCGAGAAGTACAGCGACGTAGCGCTACCGATGTCAGAGTTCATCGACTTGGCCTTATTGGGTTCCACATAAAGCACATCGTTCTGATGCAGATAATAATAAGGCGAGTAGATGATGTTGGCATCGTTCAGATTGAGAGGGATGATCTTCTTAGTGCCGTCAGACTCCTCTCTGATGAGTTTCA
>JAZRMG010000194.1:0-9381 GCA_045647345.1 Bacteroidaceae bacterium
GAGGTTGTGCACGCCGGTAGAGTCGATGAAGGGTACCTTACGCATGCGGATGATGCGCACTGAGGGGATAGTGCCTACATCGTTCATCACCTCTTCGAAGCGGTTGGCGATACCGAAGAAGTAGGGGCCATTGATCTCGTATACCTCTACGCGGTCGGGGATAGCGAGGTGCTCAACGTTGTCGGGCAGGTCGCTATCGGCACTGAGGTCAATCTCCTCGGTCTCTACCGACACATTGGTAACCTCTGACATGCGGCGCATGAAGAGCAGGCAAGCGATAAGGATGCCTACCTCGATAGCAATGGTGAGGTCGAAGATGACGGTGAGGAAGAAGGTCACGAGCAGTACGATGATATCGCTCTTGGGGTTCTTCAAGATAGCCTTGAAACTGCGCCACTCACTCATGTTATACGATACCACAACGAGGATACCTGCGAGGCACGACATGGGAATGTACTTTGCCAAAGGCATGAGGAAGAAGTAGATGAGCAACAACACCAAAGCGTGGATGACACCGGCGATAGGGGTGCGGCCACCATTGTTGATGTTGGTCATGGTGCGGGCGATGGCTCCTGTTGCGGGGATACCGCCAAAGAGTGAGCATACCATGTTGGCGATACCCTGACCCATGAGCTCCTGGTTGCTGTCGTGCTTGTCGCCGATGACACCGTCGGCTACGGCAGCCGAGAGCAATGACTCGATGGCACCGAGCATGGCAATGACGAGGGCAGGCGACATGAGCTTGGTGAATATCTCCCAAGTGATCTTGGGAACCTCGGGCTTGGGCATGTCGGGGTTGATGGTGAAGCGGTCGCCAATGGTCTCGATGGTGGTCACGCCGGCATACTGCTTCAAGAGCAATGCTACCACGGTCATCACGATGATGGCTACGAGCGAGCCAGGCAGTTTCTTGCTGATCTTCGGCGTATACACGATGATGAGGATGCTGCAGATACCGATCAGCAAAGGCCATATCTCCATGGTGCTGAAGTTCTGGAAGTATACCACCCACTTGCTCACGAAGTCGGCAGGCACATCGGCAATCTGCATGCCGAAGAGGTCCTTGATCTGCGTGGTGAAGATGGTGAGTGCAATACCGCTCGTGAAACCCACGATGATGGGATACGGGATGTACTTGATGATGGTGCCCACGCGCAGCACGCCCATCAGGATGAGGAAGATACCCGCCATGAAGGTGGCGATGGTGAGTCCACCGATGCCATAGTCGGCAATGATGCCGAAGACGATGACGATGAACGCTCCTGTGGGGCCACCAATCTGCACCTTGCTACCGCCAAATACGGAGATGAGCAAGCCCGCGATGATGGCGGTGATGATACCCTTCTCGGGAGTGACACCCGAAGCGATACCGAAGGCAATGGCCAATGGCAAAGCTACGATACCGACGATGATACCGGCCATGAGGTCGGACATGAATGTTGCCTTGTTGTAATTCTTGAGACAAGAGAACAACTTAGGACGGAATTCAAACAATTTCATACGAGATGATTTACTTAATATAACTGATACCTAATAATTTGCGACAACAGTATGCGTATATCTTCAAAATGACGGTGCAAAGTTAACAATTATTCACTAAACTGCCTCTATCAAGGAACGATTTTAATGACGAGATAGATGAAATTGACACTATAGCACAATTGACGGCACCTGCTACGTAGCAGATGCCGTCAATTGTGTATGAACGGGAACATAAGATATCCCTTGCACCAAGTCTGCCGACAATCATTCCCGATGTTTGATAATCTTCAGTGCCTCGGCCTCATCGGCGGGTGACACCAAGATACGCATATCGCCCCCTATACCACTATAGTGAGAGGTAAGGGCCGACATGGTGTGATCTTCGATGATGGTACGAATGCCAGTAGACTCGAGTAATCCCTTCACGACTTCGGTTTCAAAAGCTGCGCCAGAGAAGACTTCTACCCAAGCGCCAGTGTCATTTGCTGCCATAAGCTGATTCTCCTTTGATTAGGTTAGTATTTCGATGCAATATTAGCTATTTAACGCTAATAATACAAAAAACGTTCGACTTTTCTCTCTTTTTCAAAGCGAGAGAGGGGATTTTGAGCAAAAAAGGACGATACATCGGAGATAAGTCGTAATTTTGTTGTACTTTTATCACACAAATGGCAAGAACGGATAATACAGAAAAATATACTACACGCCAATTGCTGAAATGGCTATGGCGTGCTTCGCATGGGGCACGCGCCCAAATCGCATTGTGCACACTCATCGGGATAGTATCGGTGGGATGTTCGCTGGGATTCGTGTACCTCAGCAAGGAAACGATAGACATCGCTACCGGAGCCAGAGAAGGCAGCTTGCTAAACTATGGCACAGGTATGGCCCTACTGATGTTGGCAGAGATAGTGCTGCACGCCATCGACAACTGGATAGTAAATATACAAGGCGTAAAAGTACAGAACAGGCTGAGAAGCGGCCTCTATGAGCAACTGATGCAGAGCGAATGGCAGGGCAAGGAGCACCATCACTCGGGTGACGTGCTGAACCGCCTCGTGCAGGATCTAAACACAATAGTTGCCACGGTAACCGATACGCTACCCTTCGCCATGGTGACCTTAGTGCAGCTTGGAGCCTCATTCGGGTTCCTCTTTGCCATGGACCGCACATTGGCGATGATGCTCATGCTCATACTCCCCTTCTTCATGCTGCTGAGCCGTATCTATGTACGACGCATGCGACAGCTGACCAAAGCGGTGCGAGAAAGCGATAGCCGCATACACGCCATCATACAGGAGGGACTGCAACACAAAACGGTAGTAAAAACCTTGGAGCAGACCCATGAGATGGGGCGTAAGCTCAATACCATGCAAGAACAGCTGCATGACGAGGTGAGGCGGCGGGCACGCTTCAGCGTACTATCACGCTCGATGGTGGGAGCAGGATTCTCGACCGGATACCTCACGGCTTTTTTATGGGGGGCATTCCGCATACATGGAGGTGGCATCACCTTCGGCGTGATGACAGCCTTTCTGCAGCTCGCAGGACGCATACAGCGCCCACTCTCTGAGATGGCACGACTCATCTCGAGCTTAGCAGGAACACTCACCGCAACCGAACGACTGATAGAACTCGAGGAGCAACCACGGGAAGAGACGACACCACCTATAAAAATGACCGGAACAGCAGGTATACGACTCGATAACGTAAGCTTTTCTTATGACAACACCAAGGAGGTGATTACCCAACTTGATGCCGACTTCCCTCCCGGCTCGACAACAGCCATCCTCGGCGAAACAGGGGCGGGAAAGACGACGCTCATACGCCTCATACTTGCGCTGACACGTCCTACAGACGGGCATGTATATATATATAATAAGGACGGGGAGCTGGAGGTATCGCCACGCACAAGAGCCAACCTCATCTATGTGCCACAGGGAAATACGCTATTCAGCGGCAGCCTGCGCGACAACTTGCTATTGGGACGCCCCGACGCTACGGACGAGGAGTTGTGGGAGGTACTTCACACAGCCTGTGCCGACTTTGTGACACGACTACCCGATGGCCTGGACACCTTATGCAGCGAACGGGGAGGAGGTCTGAGTGAGGGACAAGCACAACGCATAGCCATAGCCCGCTCGCTACTGCGACCCGGGTCAGTACTCTTGCTCGATGAAGCCACATCGGCCCTTGACGCTGACACCGAACGGCGTTTCCTACAAAATATGGCAGCAACAAACCATGAGAAGACAATCATATTCATCACACACCGCACCTCAGTATTGGAATATTGCGATAGGGTGATGAGAATAGGCGACTAAAAACGGATAATATGATAGAATACGTCAAAGGAGATCTCACTGAGCTAACCCCCACCACAGCTACAGTGGAGTGTCACGGGGTGGGATATCTTACTCATATATCGCTCAACACCTACACAGCGATACAGAACAAGCCACAGGTGAAACTATATGTGCACGAAGCAATACGCGAAGATGCCTATGTGCTCTATGGATTTGCCGAAAAACGAGAGCGTGAGCTATTCTTGCTGCTGATATCCGTTTCGGGAATCGGAGGTAACACGGCACGAACAATCCTATCGGCATTGACCCCACACGAACTGTGCGAAGTGATAGGATCGGGCAACGACAAACTGCTCAAAATGGTCAAAGGCATCGGCGGGAAGACAGCACAACGCATCATCGTGGAGCTGAAAGATAAGATTACGGCTGTGGGCAGCGACATCGGCGGGAACAACATACCCAACGCACTCTTTGCCGAGACCAACAACGAAGTACTCGACAGCGCCGTAGCAGCACTCACCATGCTGGGATATACTGCAGCCGCTTCGCAAAAAGTGGTAAAGGCCATCATAAAAGAACAACCGGCCGTAAGCGTTGAGGCCGCAATCAAGGAGGCGCTTCGGAGAATGTAGAGGACGACAACACAAAGAACAGAACAAACAAGATGACTCTACCCTACGACGAAGACATATTGGTGGCCCGTCTGCGCGATACAAATACACGACGTACGACATTCTCAGAAGTGGTGAAAGCTTATAGCGAACCGCTTTACTGGCACATACGACGTATGGTATTATCGCACGATGACGCCAATGACCTACTGCAAAATACCTTCGTAAAGGCATGGACAGGTATTGATGGATTTCTCGGCAATGCCAAAGTGCTCACTTGGCTCTATCGCATAGCAACCAACGAGACCCTAACCTTTATGAACAAAAACAATAATGTGCCTATCGAAGATATCAATGCCGAAACGATGCAGATCGAATCAGACACATGGTTTGACGGGAACGAGATACAGGCACGCCTGCAAGCCGCTATACAGACATTACCACCCAAACAACGCATGGTATTCAGCATGAAATACTTCGATGAAATGAAATACGAAGAGATGTCATCCATCCTCGGCACCAGTGTAGGGGCGCTAAAAGCCTCGTACCACCTTGCCGTGAAGAAAATCAGCACGTTTTTTGAGGATGACATTTAAACCATTTCATGGAAACAAGGTCAAAAGAGAACATAGATAACGTATCAGATATGAAAGAAGACAAAGAGCTAATGGCACGATGTGGCAAAAAGGCCCCCTTCAAGGTTCCCGAAGGATACTTCGAGCAATTCCACGAGCAACTGATGAGCAGTTTGCCCGAACCTGAAATCAGGACCACCACAACCACCAACGTGACACTTATGACCAGGATCAAACCATGGCTGTACATGGCCGCCATGTTCATAAGCACCATTTTTGTGATACAGGGACTAATGTATGTACAAGAGAGACATTTTCCCGACAGTGGCATCGCTGTGACCGAAGATATATATACAGATGAGATAGATCACTTCATGTCATCCTCGCTCTACAACGAATATGCCCTATATTCCTATTTAACAACCGATGAAAACTATTAAAACCATGAAAAGAAACCTTTTACTGATTATCAGCCTCTTCTGTCTCGCTGTAACAGCACAGGAACGCAGTCAGCAACAGCGTCCTCCACGCATGACCCACGAAGAGTACCGCATCAAACAACAAAAGTATATCACTGAGCATGCAGAACTAACCGAAGAGGAGAGCACAGCCTTCTTCCCACTCTACTTTGAGCTGCAAGACAAGAAGCACGAGGCTAATCGCCGAGTATGGAAGCAAGCACGAGCTGTAGCTCCACACGAACGTACCGAAGAGGAATGCGACCAAATAATTGATGCCTTGGCCGACATAAAGATCCAATGCGCTACATTAGAGAAAGAATACCTAAAGAAGTTCAAGGAAATACTTCCCGCCAAAAAACTCATGCGTGTACAGATGGCTGAAGACCGTTTCCAGCGAGAGCTGCTCAGAGACATACAGCAAGGCTACAAGAAACTAAAAGAGCAGAAGTAACATGAAGACAAACGACACGACACAGAGCTACCGCCGACGTGCATTATGCGCCCTACTTCTATGGTTGTTTATCACATACGCAGCCACAGCAGCCGACACTATCCGTGTGGCCTGCATCGGCAACAGCGTAACCTATGGCTACGGACATAGAGTCCCCCAAAAGACCTCCTACCCTACCCGACTGGGAGAGATGTTGGGCCAAGGGTTTCACGTACGTAACTTCGGGCATTCGGGCGCCACACTTCTGAACCGTGGCCACCGCCCCTACATCCAACAACAGGCATGGTGCGATGCCCTTTCCTTTGCACCAGACAAAGCAATCATACACCTTGGCCTTAACGACACCGACCCACGCAACTGGCCTAACTACCGCGATGAATTTATTCCTAATTACCTTGCCCTCATCGATTCGCTGCGTAAAGCCAACCCCAAAGTCGAGATCTGGGTGTGCCGTATGACACCTATCTTTCATGGGCATCACCGATTCAAGTCTGGCACCCGAGACTGGCACGCACAAATACAACAAGCCATCGAAAAGGTAGCACTGATAGCCGATGTACACCTCATCGATCTGCACGAACCGCTCTACCATCGTCCCGACCTCTTTGCCGATGCCTTACATCCCAATGCTGAAGGAGCCGAAATCCTGGCCCGCACGGTATATTGTGCCATGACTGGCAATTATGGAGGACTCAGTATCCCCAGCATCTATACTTCGCACATGGTGATACAACGCGACAAGCCGTTCCTCTTACATGGAAAAGCGAATGCAGGAAGCAGAATCACCGCTCAATTAGGACGTGAAAAACTGCGTACGACAACAGCAGAGGACGGCACTTGGCAAATCACCTTCAAACCACTAAAGGCTAACAATACTCCCCTTACACTTACCATATCTGACAACGACAGCACCATCACCCTCACCGATATCCTTGTGGGCGAAGTATGGTTATGCTCCGGACAGTCAAACATGGCCTTCATGCTGCGCCAAGCCACCAATGCTGAAGAGAACATAGCTACGGCTGCAACAAAAAATCTACGCCTTTACGATATGCGTCCTCGGGTATATACCGATCCTGTAATGTGGGATAGCACCTCACTGGCCTTAATCAACCAACTTGACTATTACCTACCGACACAGTGGCAGCCCATCACAGAGCAGAATGCTACGCAATTCTCCGCTATCGCCTATCACTTCGGAGCTATGCTGGCAGACTCTCTCGGCGTACCTGTAGGACTTATCTGCAATGCTGTGGGCGGAGCACCTATTGAGTCATATATAGATCGTCACACATTGGAATTCCACCCTACACTCGTAGATATCCTCACCGACTGGCGCCGCAACGACCGCATACAGGATTGGGTACGCGGACGAGGATCCTATAACATACAGAATAGCAAGAATCCGCTACAACGACACCCCTACGAACCTTGCTACCTCTACGAGACGGGTATTGCTCCATTAAAGGATTTTCCTATACGTGGCGTGATTTGGTATCAAGGCGAGTCGAACGCTCATAACGTGGAGCTCTTTGAGACACAGTTCCCTGCACTTGTCAACAGTTGGCGCAGCACTTGGAACGATGCCGAGATGCCCTTCCACTTCGTACAACTCTCCAGCATAAACCGTCCCTCATGGCCCCACTTCCGGGATGCACAACGCAGACTTGCCGAGCAGATACCTCATTGCGAGATGGCAGTATCAAGCGATAAGGGAGACTCCCTTGATGTACATCCGCGCGAAAAACGTCCCATCGGTGAACGACTGGCACGCATAGCCCTACACCATGATTACGGCTATACAAACATCACACCCTCTGGCCCCACGGTACTAAATGCACAGACCAAAGGCAACAAGATTATTATCACCTTTGATCATGCAGAAGGCATGAACGCATCGGATGGCACTAACCTACGTACATTTGAGGTTGCCAACGAATATGGTATCTACTACCCTGCCGACAAGGTTACCGTCAAGGGCAATACAATTACCTTGGAGTCCACAAAGGTAAAAAAGCCCACACGTGCACGCTACGGATGGCAACCCTTCACTCGGGCTAATCTCGTAAATAGTCACAAGTTGCCTACCAGCACATTCGAGATTAAAGTCCCAAACAGATACTAAGACTACTTGGTATATATACGACATCAATCCCCGATACCACACAAGCAGTATCGGGGATTGATGTATAAATATAAAGCCAAACTTTTATTCAAACTCCTCTTTTATCTCATACTTCTTTCGGTAACCAGGGAAGAAGTTGTAATAGTATTCGTAATCGGTAGGAGCATTATCAAACTGCACCTTCTTGCCGTTAGAGTCGAGGCCATTCTCCTTCTGCATGTAGATGAGCGACTCGGGGAACCAATCGAGCAAATGGGGATGATAGAGCACCCACTCGGGAAGCTTACCGGTGAAGAAGCAGAGGTTCAGGGTCAAGCGCTTCATGTTAGGCATAATCTTAGGACGGCCTACGAGGTTCTGCAAGGTATCATTGCCTGCCACATCAGCTTCGGTCCATGCCTCTACGCCATCCTGGCCTACGGTGAAGTCGGGTATCTGACCTTCGATGTAGTTGTTTGAGAGGCGCAATTCCTCGAGTGTATCCCACAAGAGCAAGCACTTGAGAGCGTCATTCTCATTGGCATTGAAGTGTAGGCCGATGCCATCCTCATAGGACTCTTTCTTTTGAAGATCATACAGACTCCAACGGCGACAATCGATAAAGTTCAACTTCTTCAGCTTAGGGAAGTTCTCTTTGGTAAGAACAGATGGTATCTCTCTGAAATTATTAGAACTGAGGTCGAGTGACTCGAGTTTATCGCCCAACTTGACAAAATCATCGGGCAAGGAGACAAGACCAAAGGCTCCAATCTGCAGATGCTTCAGATATTCCAGCTCGCACACCTCGCTGCCCAGTTCGATGCTGAGGAGCATGGTATTGACATTACTATAGATATTGAGGGTTTCGATGTACTTGAGATAGCGAATCTCTTGAGGGATACTCTCCTTGGTATAGCACATCATGATGTCGGCTGAGCGTACGCGACCTATAGCGGCCTGGGGAACCTCGCCACTGATGATCTCCTCATCGGTAGCTTCCCACAGGGTGATATTGGGCCAATACTGCATGTTCTCTGATACCTCCCACGGGCTGAGCAGCTGCAGGCGGTCGATGATGGTGATGAGTGCCAATGAGTCGCCAGCACGGTCGTCTGTGATAGTAGGAGCCGCCTCTTGGGTCAGTGTGAGCACGGCAGGGTGCTCCAATACATCTTCGGCATTGAGGGGGACGAAGTGGATGTGGGCTATGCGCTCATCAAACTGGGTGTTGATTTTCCAATCGAAACGTACGGTGGTGGTGCGGGGACGTGAGCCGCGGTCAAGATCCAACTCATAGGCTTTTGGGGTAATCCACTCGATGAGTGGTGACTCTTCGTACTCTACCTTGATGCCGAAGGGTATGTTGGCTGTAACGGTAGCCTCGAAGTAGC
>JAZRMG010000195.1:0-2117 GCA_045647345.1 Bacteroidaceae bacterium
ACAGAGGATGGCCAACGTCCGGCATTAGAGTCGCTCCTCAAAGAGACCCCGATGATTAAGGATGTCACCTTCTCACAAAACCGTATGGTTTCACACGATGCACGCCAAGGATGGGGACGTGAAATCATAGGTGAAAACCGCGACTTGTCAGTAGATGTACAGATAGTAACCCCCAACTTCCTCGAAGTGATGGGCATCGAGATTACCGAAGGCCGCAACTTCGAGCCGCGCGATATGCATAACCCCAATGGCTCTGTCATCTACAATGAGACGGCGCGACGCAAGTATAACCTCACGATGGATACACGCGTCACTTATATGGGAGAAAATGCAGCTGAGGTCATCGGTTTCTGTAAGGATGCCAAGATGCAACCACTTCAGTATGAGACTCAGCCAATGATTTTCTATCTTTACGGGATTAACCTCTATTATCCCCAGCTCTACATTCGCACCATCGAGGGAATAGACTTTGAGGCGGTGAAAGCATATATCGAGGAGTGCATATTGAAACTTGCGCCCAAGGCAAAGCCCGAGGACATCAAGGTAGAGTTCTTCGACGAGCAGCTGGGCCGCGAGTATGAGAAGGAGAAGGAGCTCACACGTCTCGTCACCGTGTTCTCTCTCATCTCCATCCTCATTGCCCTGATGGGAGTCTTCGGCCTCGTCTTCTTCGAGACGCAGTATCGCCGTCGCGAGATTGCCGTACGCCGCGTACACGGAGCGCAGATAAGCCAGGTGCTCGGTATGTTCGTAGGCCAATATGTGAAGATGGTGCTCGTGGCCTTCCTCTTTGCCGCTCCCGTGAGCTACCTGATCATGTCGCGCTGGCTCGAAGGCTTTGCCTACCACATCCCGCTCTACTGGTGGGTATTCCTTATCGCCCTCGCCATCGTGCTGGTCGTGACCTCGGCTATCGTCGTAGTCCGCGCCTACCGTGCGGCGAAGGAGGATCCCGTGGGGGCGTTGTATAAAGAGTAGGGGCCTCTCCCCCCGCCCTCCCCCGAGGGGAGGGGACTTGTGGGCATCGCGGAAGATTTTTCGACATTTTTTTTGTCAAGCAGGATACAAAGCGTATATTTGCATTGTTATAAAGGTCATATGTCCAAGACACTCTACATAATAGCAGGATGTAATGGGGCTGGTAAAACTACAGCTTCATTTACGATATTGCCGGAAATCTGGCACTGCAAGGAGTTTGTCAACGCTGATGAGATTGCTCGTGGATTGTCTCCATTGAATCCTGAGAGCGTAGCGATGCAGGCTGGACGCATTATGCTCGAGCGTATTGAGGAGTTGCTAAGTCAAGGAATCTCTTTTTCCATTGAGACGACATTGGCTACTCGTTCGTATGTTCAATTGGTGAAACGTGCCCAGGACGAAGGCTACACAGTAAACCTCTTGTTCTTTTGGCTGAATAGCCCAGAAGTGGCTATACAGCGTGTCGCCAAACGAGTGAGCGAGGGAGGTCACAATATCCCGACAGATGTGATACGGCGACGCTACCAATTGGGTCTACATAACTTCTTTAATCTCTATAAAGATGTTGTAGATACTTGGACATTGGTGGATAACGCAAGTAATCCACGACAAATAATAGCTGCTGATGGAGAAATATTCAATGTAGAACTCTATAAAATCATAGAATCGTATGTCAGAAAGTGAAAAGAAACAGTATAGGCAGGAGTTAGTCCGCGGTCTGGAACTGGCAGAGTACCGTATGATACGTGACAAGGCGATGCGCAATCAAACGATTATCCAAGGCGACGGTGCAAACGGATGGCGCGAGGTGTCTGCACGCGAACTCTATGTGCAGCTCTACAAGAAACCTGTACCTACATTCTGATAAAGTAGACTGTTATCATTATATTTATGCGCGTGAACCCTGGTGGTTCCACGCGCATAATTTATTTACTTATTATTTCGCGTTTCACGAGGTTTGCGTGCGCTCACCACCCAAAAGTGTCAAAAAATTGGACACTTTTCACTCAAAAAAGCATTTTCTTCATTTTTTCTTGCAATGGCGCTTGCATGTTTCGATAACTTTGCTCATGCAAATAAAAGGAAAACCATTTGTTTGTCATCCTGAGTGAAACGAAGGATCTCGCAAAGTCGCTTGA
>JAZRMG010000196.1:0-3741 GCA_045647345.1 Bacteroidaceae bacterium
CCTGTCTCGGTGAGGGCTGTAGCGATGATGGTGAGCGAACCTCCGTTCTCGATGTTACGTGCAGCACCGAAGAAGCGCTTGGGCTTGTGTAGGGCGTTGGCATCGACACCTCCCGAGAGGATTTTACCTGATGCGGGTGACACGGTGTTGTAGGCACGTGCCAGACGGGTGATGGAGTCGAGGAAGATGACTACGTCGTGTCCACACTCTACCATGCGCTTGGCCTTCTCGAGTACGATACCGGCAATCTTCACGTGGCGCTCGGCGGGCTCGTCAAAGGTGGAGGCGATAACCTCGGCATTGACGCTGCGTGCCATGTCGGTCACCTCCTCGGGGCGCTCGTCGATGAGCAGCATGATCATGTATACCTCGGGGTGGTTGGCGGCGATGGCGTTGGCGATATCTTTCAAGAGGATGGTTTTACCAGTCTTGGGCTGAGCTACAATAAGTCCGCGCTGGCCCTTACCAATGGGTGAGAAGAGGTCTACCACGCGGGCTGAGAGGTTGTCGTTGTAGCCCTTGCAGAGGGTGAACTTCTCGTCGGGGAAGAGGGGGGTGAGGTGCTCGAAGGGTACGCGGTCGCGCACGATATTGGGGTCGAGGCCATTGATGCGGGTAATCTTCATCAAGGGGAAGTACTTCTCGCCTTCGCGTGCGGGGCGGATGGTGCCTTCCACTACATCACCGGTCTTGAGACCGTGGAAGCGGATTTGGTTTTGTGACACGTAGATGTCGTCGGGCGAAGCGAGGTAGTTGTAGTCGGCTGAACGTAGGAAGCCGTAGTTGTCGGGCATGATCTCGAGCACACCATTCACCTCGATGAGGTCGTCAAAGTTGTAGCGCTCTTGTTCGGGCTGACGGCGTTCCTGCTGTTGTGGCCCGTTCTGCTCGTTGTTGCTCTGCTCGGCATTATTATTCTTATTCTTGTTCTTGTGCTTCTTTCCTTGGCTTTGCTGTTGCTCTTCGCCTTCGGTTGTAAGCTTTGTTTGTTCAAACTTTTCAGTCAGCTCGGCGGGTAATGCCGCAGGCTCGTTAGGCAGATCTTCGATGGCAACAAAGTCGCTACCAGCCTCTTCTATGGGTGACTCGCTCGTTATCTCGGGCAATACGGGAACTTCCTTATGTTGTTCTTGCTGTGTCGGTTGTTCTTGCTCCTGCTGTGCTTTGGGCTTTCGTCCGCGCTTCTTGGAAGTATTCTGTTGCTGCTGGGGGGCAGGCTCATCCTGTGAGATGGTCTCAACAGATGATACATTGTTGTCAGCACTGGATGTTTCTTGCTGTGCTGCTGGCTCCTGCTCTTTTTTTGTCTTGGGCTTGCGTCCACGCTTCTTGGGTGCATCGGCTCCTTGCTGTTCTTTGATAGACTCTTCGGTGAGATGTTTGGGTGACTCTGTAGATGCTGTCTGTGCATCAGATGCCTTCGCCTCGACTCCCTCTACGGGGACATTGCTCTGCGATGTTGACACTTCGTCTGTATGTTTCGCACTGGGGTTTTCTTGATGCGATGCCTGAGTGGTGCTTGTAGCAGGAGAATCAGAAGAGTTCTTCTTCTCTTCGGTGATGGGGGTGGCTACAATCTTGGGTGTGTCGTTGACTTTCTCGGCCTTGTTCTTGTCGGCCGAATATACCTTGTTGGCTACCTCTTTCTTGTTGATGCGGGCGCGTTGGCGACGTTCGTTCTTATCTTCTTCTGCTGCTACTCTTTTTTGTGCTCCAGCAATGGCTTGCTCGTCAAGGATACGGTAGATAAGGTTTTGTCGCTCGAGCGACTTGACACCTTTGATTCCCATTTCATTGGCGATTTCTTGCAGCTCGCCCAGTTCTTTGTTGTTTAATTGGATGATGTTGTACATATATAAAGTATATGATTTTTTGATCTTCTCCACATACAGCGCACACATTTCTCGTTAGAAAGATGTACCAGTTTTATGATTTTTATAGAAAATATTGTGTGGAGTCGAATTTGACGCTGCAAAAATAGATATTTTATTTAGATTGGCCATACGTTGACCAATTTTTTTTTAATTTTGTATCCGATAATCATGACTAATAACATTTGAAGAATGAAAAAGTTTATATCTCCAGGTTCTTGGTTTGCATTTACATATCCTAATGAGTGGTATGAGTTCAGTGAAGAGGCTGACTGCTTCTTGTTCTATAATCCCGAGAAGTGGGATGGTAACTTTCGTATATCGGCCTATCGCGATGCTTCATCGTCGTTTGGCGACACCATGATGCATCAAGCATTGAAAGCCCCTAAAGCCAAGTTGGTGAAGGTGGGGCGCTGGGAGGCTATCTATAGTGCCGAGTTGTTTACCGAGCAGCTGGTCGAATATGTTACTCATCGATGGACCATAGGATGTGGGCAGACCTGCGTAGAGTGCTCTTTTACGGAGGAGGCTCAATCGGGCGAGGCTATCGGTATGGTAAATGCTATTATTGCCTCTTTGGAGATATTGCAACCTCGCGATACATTCCACAATCAATACATTCCTGTACGTGTGTCAGAGGTAGAACTCATCGAATCGTGCTATGCCACCATCGAAGAATTGGGCATGAAACTTTTCAAGGAGCGATACCGTGATTTCGACTATAATGTGCGTCTGTTGCAGAAATTGGCCCAACGTCCCGAACTGACCAAACAGCTTGGTACTGATGCCGGTGCTGTGATGGGGGTGGTATTGTGTATACTCCTCACCGAGAGTATCGAAGGATTGGAGTGGAATACCTACATCAATGGTAAGGTGGAGGCTCCAGTGCTCATGTATGGAGATACATGTGTGGCACGTCCTATGCTGCTTTTTGGCAAGCAGGGTGAACTGCTGGCTGAGGTCGAGATAAAAGATGTCATAGAAGAGATACGTACGCGTATAGAGGAGGCTGCTTCATGCTGATCCCATATCTGCAAGTCGACGGACTCACCAAGTCGTTTGGCGACTTGGTGCTCTTCTCGGGCATATCGTTTGGTGTGGCCCAAGGGCAGCGTGTAGGGCTCATCGCCCGTAATGGCGCGGGTAAGAGTACCTTGCTCGATGTCTTGGCCGGTATCGAGGTACATGATGCGGGAAGCATCGTCTATAAGAACGACCTGCGCGTGGGCTATCTGCGCCAGCGCCCCGTGTATCCCGAAGGGCTCACCGTGCTCGAGGCTTGCTTTCACGAGACCAATGATACCCTGCAACTCATTCGCGAATATGAGCAGTGTCTTGAGACACCTGGCACGCCTGGCCTCGAAGCGCTGCTCGACCGCATGGAGCATGCCGATGCCTGGAACTATGAGCAGCGTGCTAAGCAGATTCTCTCTTCGCTACACATCACTGACTATAATCAGAAGGTAGAGACACTCTCGGGTGGACAGCTCAAGCGCGTGGCCTTGGCCAATGTGCTCATTGGTAACCCGGATATGCTCATTCTCGACGAGCCTACCAACCATCTCGACCTACCCCTCATAGAGTGGCTCGAAGACTACCTGACCCGTAGCACCGCAACACTGCTCATGGTGACGCACGACCGCTATTTCCTAGATAACGTATGTAATGAGATTATTGAAATAGATGATCGCACCGTGTATTCCTACAAGGGGAACTACAGCTATTATCTGGAGAAGCGCGAAGAGCGCATCGAGGCCCGCAATACCGAGATTGTGCGTGCCAATAATCTCTATCGCACCGAGTTGGAGTGGATGCGTCGCATGCCACAGGCACGTGGGCACAAGGCACGCTACCGCGAGGAGGCCTTCTA
>JAZRMG010000197.1:0-9624 GCA_045647345.1 Bacteroidaceae bacterium
ATCCTTCTGACTCTGTAAGATGAACTTGCTGGCATCCCAAGGGAGAAACATGATGGGGTTCTGTGGCTCCACATACTTGGCATCGGTCTCGCGGTTGAGTTCGGCAATGCGGTCGCCTGTGGCAGCATCGTAACTCACGAGGCTACAGTCGTTCTGATCGCGGTTGAGTTCAAGGATATAGATAGTCTTAGAATCAGGGCTCCATGCCACATTGGTAAGGTAACGGTCCTTAGGGGCACCAGTCTTCAGATAGACTGTCTTGCTTGTTGCTACATCATAGACACCCACCGTAACTTCGTGAGAGGTCTGTCCAGCCATGGGATATTTGTCGGGCTCATGAGTAGCAATATGGGTGAAGAGGTTTACCTGGGGATAGTCGGTTACCATGCTCTGATCCATGCGGTAGAAGGCGAGGCGCATGCCATCGGGGCTCCAGAAGAGTCCGCTATGAATGCCAAACTCGTCACGATGTACACTGCGACCGTATACAATCTCACGCGAGCCGTCTGTAGTGAGTTGTATATCCTTGCCACCATCGGCAGGGCGGAAGTAGAGTTGGTCGCCATCGACATAGGCAGTATGGCGAGAAACGGTGTTGAAGCTGCTTGCCTGTAGTTCATCGGCATTGCACTGACTCCATACCTGCTTATGCTGCTTGAAGTCGACCAGACGACGCTCACCGCCATAGTTGATGAGCACTACCGACTGATCGGCATAAGGGAAGCGGGCGCCACTGAGTGAGCGTAGCCCATTATCGGGTGTTCCGCCCAACCACTCATTAACATCGTCGAGAGTGAAGAACACCATCTCCTTACCCGTCTTCTTGTCTACGAGATAGCACTCCGACGCTTCGAGGCGTACGAGCTGGTCGCCCCACCAGGTGAGACGGCGACTTTGCGGTATCATGTTGCGGTAGTTAATACCGCCAAAGTTCAAATCTTCCAATGTAAACTCCTTCATCGGTGTACTCTCTTGTGCAATAGTGTTTGTGGTGCCAAGTGTCAGCATGGCTGCAATGGCACAGATAAGATGTTTAGTATTCATATTGTTAATATCAATTATTATTATCTTTCTTTTGCAATCGTTCTATATTTCTGATTCAAAGCAGCAAATAAACCTCACGATTTACCACAAAGGTAAATAAATTCTTTGCAAGCCACAACACCTCCTCTTAAAAAGAAGACAAGAGCACAAAATACCATACGACGCAAAGAGGAGATATAAATAGCGATATGAAAAATAGCGAAGGCTTGAGACCTCCGCTATAACACATAGGCTATTGCAAATACCTACAACTAGTAATCAAGCCAAGTTAGGGTTCAAGGTCGACCACTCGCTCACGGGAGGAATGATGCCGAGGTTGATGATCTCGTCGCGCATCACCTGGAGGTGTGCGTATGAAGCGTCGAGAGCAGCCATCTCCTCTGCTGTACCGGTAACCTCACCGAAGTGTACGCCAGTAGCATCCATTACGGTAGGCATAGCCATGAGCACGTTCTTGTACTTCTCGTTGTTTACGTAGCAACCAGCGGGCCAGTGGAACTCAGCGCCACCCATAGCAGCCTCAATCATCTTAACTGACTGGTATGCGGGGCTCTGGAATGATGAACGGCCACGGAGCTTGATGATGCGTGAACCACCCTGGATGGTGTTGTGCTTGATCTCGGCCCACTTCTCGTCAGAGATCTCAAACTCTGAGAGAGGCTTGCCATCAACAGTGATCTTAGAAGCGAACACGGCCATAGCCTCACCATGACCGCCATAGGTGCGGGCACCCTCAACCTTGTACTGGGGAACACCTACTGCCTCGGCGATAGCCTGCTGCAGACGTGTAGAGTCGAGAGCTGCAAGTGATGTGAGCTGGTTGGGCTTCAAGCCTGAACGGATAAGTGCTGTGAGAGCTGTTACGTCGGCGGGGTTGAAGATTACCACTACGTGCTTTACATCGGGGCAGTACTTCTTGATGTTGTCACCAAACTCAGCTGCAATCTGGCAGTTGCCCTTGAGGAGGTCCTCACGGGTCATACCCTCCTTACGGGGAGCACCACCTGAAGAGATGATATACTTAGCACCAGTGAAAGCCTCTTCGGGGTCGATAGTCCAAGTGATGTTTGCACCTTCGAAAGCGCAGTGAGCCATCTCCTCAGCTACACCGTTCACACCGGGGCCATAGATGTCGTAAAGGCAGATGTTGGGAGTAAGACCAAGCATCAAAGCTGTCTGAGCCATGTTAGAACCGATCATACCGCCGGCACCTACAATCACGAGTTTCTCGTCTGTCAAAAACTTCATAATCTTTTTCTTTTTATAGAGTTAAACAAATATTGCACGTCCAATGCGACACAAAATTAGTGTAAGGAGAGCGAAAAAACAAATTTAATCATACCTTTGTCATAAATTTCTATAAGAAGCTGTTTGGATTTTATCGTTAATAAGTTTTATGTTGTACTTTTCTGTTTATTTGAAATAGAATCCAAATAGTTTCTAAAAGCAGTACGAGCGCACCATGAACATCGACATCGTATACTTATGGGTCGACGGCAACGACCCCGTGTGGCGAGCCAAGAAGGAGGCTTTCGAGCAAGGTATGTCCTATAACACCAGCGAAGCCCTTGCCGAAGCACGTTTTGTGGACAATGACGAACTGAAGTATTCGCTACGCTCGATAGAGCAGTTTGCACCATGGATACACCACATCTACATCGTCACTGATGGACAAGTTCCCTCGTGGATTGACCTCACCAATGAGCGTATCAACATTATAGAGCACAAAGAGATAATG
The DNA here is from genome assembly GCA_045647345.1 of Bacteroidaceae bacterium. Taxonomy (GTDB): domain Bacteria; phylum Bacteroidota; class Bacteroidia; order Bacteroidales; family Bacteroidaceae; genus UBA1189. Next base: position 2,783 of record JAZRMG010000197.1, read on the forward strand.
CCACGCGAGGCGCTACCCTCATTTAGTTCAACTGCCATAGAATGGTGTATCGACAATATTCCAGGCTTATCAGAATATTTTCTTCTTGCCAACGATGACACTTTTATCGGGCGCGAAGCTACGCCCATGGATTTCTACACACTTGACGGATATCCTATCGTGCGCCTAAGGAAACGGCACAAAAGCAAGAAAAGTGCTGAAACGCAATACATGAAGACCTTATTCAAGTCACAAAAGGTTATCGAAAAAATGTTTGGCCAAAACTATAGCTATATACCGCATCACAATATCGACGCTTACCGGCTGAGCGACTTCAAGGCATGCAAGACCCTGTTTGCCGAGGAGGTAGAACAGACAATATGCCGTCACATCCGACACGAAGAGGACTTACAGCGAGCCACTATTCTATACTATGCGATGGCAATCGGGCATGGCAAGATGAAACTGATGGGACGCTACAACAAGAAGATATCCCTCGGAAATCGCATCAAAGGGACATTGCAAGGACGATTCTACTATGACTCGCGCAGCATCAGCATTACCGAGAAGGATATACGCCGCACCATCAATCGCTATAATCCCCTGCTCTTCTGCCTTAACGACAACGAGCACGCCACAGAGGAGGACCGACAACGGGCGCGCCTTTTCTTGGAGCAGATGTTTCCTGAGAAGTCGGCATTCGAGCTAGCGTAATTTCTTCAATATATTACCGACTGATTTATAAGCATACATCAAGCGATAGTATCCTATGCATGAAAGATAAAGCCGATAACGGCGGTGCCATGCAATGCCGCGATTACAGCGAATCTGATGGCGGTAACAATAGGTCAGTTGCTTGAACTGAGCCGAGGTAAATACACCGCCATTAAAGGCACGGCGCACAAGATTGTGTACCATACGATTCTCGACACGGGAATAAAGTGTATGACCTTGCATCATTGTCAAGCAATAGTCCATAAGGCGACTCTCGCGTTCAAAATCACTGATGCTATAGGTATGCGTGAGCGAGGTACTACAGGCATCCTGTACGTAGTGGTAGTAAGCTACGGGAAGATAGGTAACGCGCAGTTCCTCATGGCGAAAGAGCGAAAGACTCACGTAGAAATCCTCACCATGGGATACATCTGAAGGAATCTGTACCCCATACTTACTGTAACAACTATGGCGTATCAACTTGTTAGCAAGACTGGGACTGATGCGACGATATTCCAGTAACTCGGCAAGCACATTCATAGTATCCAAACTTGTAGGTCGCTGCAATCTCCGCTTAAGCGGCTTACGTCCTTCATAGTCGTAGTAAAAATCACAAATCACCACGTCGGCATCCTCTTGCTTAGCTTTCTGATACAACTCCTCCAACATTGTCGGTTCTACCCAGTCATCAGCATCCACTTGGATGGAATATTCACCCTTAGCAAGATTGATTCCTACCATACGGGTAGCCGCTACGCCCTCATTGGCTTTGTGCACTACACTGATACGAGCATCCTTGACGGCATATTCGTCACATATTGTACCACTGCGATCGGAACTACCATCGTCGACAAGTATCAATTCAATATCTCGCAACGACTGGTTCAATATACTTTCAATGCAACGAGCAATACCACGCTCTGCATTGTACACCGGCACAATAACTGAAACCAATGGTTGACCGAAAATGGCATTCATAGTACTATGTCTAGTTTCTGGGTTATCCACTGCTTGAACATCTCCTGTTCCTCTACAGTCGTCTCGCTCAATGAGTTGATACAGCCAAACGTCAAGCGCTTATTGGCATCTGCCTCAGCAAGTTTGCGAGCCATATAATTATCGGTCCTCTTTGACGAGGGTTTGAGAAAACAGGTAAGCCCTTTGGGAGAACGCACTTTGAGTTTACCATCACGATGACCGCTTACGTAGAAGAGCGTAGGCGAACTGAACTGCGAAGGTTCACGGAAACGATAACGTATATTGCTATCAAGCAGGTCGGGATGCTCAGCATAAAATTGCTCATACCATGTGCGGCGCATAGGCACTGGCGCATGGGGGAAGAGGTAGAAGTGGCTGGAATGCAATATGTCGGCAGCATTGAGCATAGGATCTTTGTGTCCAAACACCTTATGTTTCTTTCCTAAATGTTTCCCCCAACGCAGCAAGCGTGCCCATAGCGCAGGGAAGCGCTCGGCATAGATGTAGGTTTTGTCGTCCTCAAACCACATATTCTCTTCCACAGGTGAGGTCAAGAAGACATCGTCGTTGAAATAGAGGAAGCTATCGCTCAGGCCAGGTATACGCCATAGCATAGTGGAAATGGCCAATGAGTTGAAGGTGGGGAGATATTGCTCATATCCACGGAACAGCACCGTATGGTCTATCAGCTCGATAGGTATCTTATTGTCGGGGAAGTTGCGAGCCACAAACTCATCTACATGCGGATTCTGACTATCGGTGACAATAAATATCTTACGTACCCACGGCGCATAGCGCAGTATAGAGGCTACACAATAATATATCTCGCCCGTAGACTTGTAACGTGCTTCACCGGCAACATCATCAAAGTTCACCTCCTTGTTCGGTGTGAGATAAGCCGCCTTCTTACGCTTATGCATGGGGTCGTCACCATCCACCCAAGCAATTACAACATCTGTCATAGTGCAATACTTTATAATACGTTCTTAAATCTGTCGGGAATACGCACCACCACCTTGCAGGACGGATTCCATGGCTTGTTCCATGCAAAGATTTGGCGTATCCACTGCTGAACAAAGCGCATACGGGGTATAGTCTTGTTCCAATCTCGAGCTTTCTTCTCTGTCACTATCCACGTAGTCTTGGCTCTACGGTGAAGATGTTTCTCCCATCCGGCATTGAGCAGATCAGAGTTACTCAGCTGCCGTTTCATCATCTCATAGTCAAATCCGCCCAAATGGAAGAGGTACAACTCGGGGGCAATGTGATAATCATGCCCTTTTACCCGATGAAAGCCAGAGCCCCATTGCAATGGACGCGCCAGGATGGAAGCTTTGGTGTAACGCGAAGAAAGATAGGCATAGCTGCGCTGAGAGAGCAAAGGACGAGAGCCGTCAATAGGCTTCTCAAGGTCAAGATGCTGACCAACGTCCACACCTAATGCAGACATGCAATACTTGATATTTCTACTGCTGAGATATTCGGGGAGTGTCTGTCCCAACTTGGGGTCAACAATCAAGAATTCATCCACATCTGTACCGATAACAAGGTCATATCCCTGTTCAAACAAAAGGGCGGCCCGAGAAGAAAGAAAGTTGATTCGTCCCTTATCAGACTTTGCCACATTGCCTGCAACACGAGGACGAAGTTCCGTGTACACTCCTTCACAGAAGTCGGGCACCTGCTGGTCTTCACCATCGAAATAGACACGCAGATTCTCTTTGCCCAGTTGATTGCCGTAATACTCCACCCATCGACGAAGATAGAACTCGTCATTGCGAACCATCGTCATTGCACAAATCTTCTTCATAACTTCAACCATTACTACGACAAAGATAGTACAAAGCAAATGAAAAACAAACCACAACAGGTAAAAATAAGGAAAAGCATTTTCTTTGTTGAACAAATTAGAATTATATTAGATTAGATTTATCAAGCCATAATTTGCCATTTATCAAAAAATCAGTACTTTTGTATAATCACACATATGCCTAATATAAATATAACATCACACAATAGCAAACTTAACCTATTTACCGCAAGCCCATGTGAGAACGATTGTGTCGAAGAGAATAAAAACGGATTTTATTAAATTGAATACCTCAAACTACTATTTGAATTAATGAAAGAAAAGATACAACTTGCCCTATTCACCTTTACATTCAAGGCTATAGCAATATGGCCGCTACAAGTGCTCTATGCGCTAAGTGGGCTCATCTATCCCATCGTATACTATATTATACGTTATAGACGTAAGGTAGTGCGTACAAATCTGAAGCATTCTTTCCCAGAAAAGTCAGTGGAAGAAATTACTAAAATTGAGAAGCAGTTTTACCGCCACTTCTGCGACTATGTGATGGAGACGGTGAAACTACTACACATCTCCGACGATGAGATGCGCTGCCGCATGCAATTCACCAACCCTGAATATATAGAGCAACTACGTAGCGATAGGCGCCCCATATTCCTCTATCTTGGGCATCATGCCAACTGGGAGTATATTATTTCTATCACCATGTGGACATCTCCAGAGCTTACCGCAGGACAGATATACCATCCGCTCAGTAATAAGGCAATGGACAAACTGATATATCGCTTGCGCAGCCGATTCAACTCAATAGGCATTCCCCAAAAGCAAGCCCTACGGTCCATTATCACCATGGTGCGTGATGGCAAGCAACCTCTATTGGGGTTCATTGCCGACCAGCGACCTCCACGTCGCCCCGAACCCGAGTGGATGACCTTCCTCAACCAGGACACACCCATTATCACGGGAGGCGAAGCCATGGGTCGCAAGCTTAATGCACACTTCGTTTATGGTAGCATGAGATGTGTACACCGTGGATATTACGAACTAACATTCCAACCCATACACCCCATCGAAGACGAAGAGTTTGGTTACAGCAAGCAATACATGCGTATGCTCGAACAAGATATAAAAACTCAACCACATCTTTATTTGTGGACACACAAGCGATGGAAATGGAATAGAAATATCAGTTGAACATTTACTATTACCCACCATTTCTAAAAGACTCTCCTACTATTAATAAAAAGAGCAGGCCCCCCGCTGCTTTAGGGCCTGCTCCGGCGTAAGATGTGAGTCGTAAGATTACGCAGCGGTCTTTTTTCTAGTTAGGAATGAGGAATTGCACTCAACGCTAAACTCTCAACCCTAAACCTACTTCACTTCCCAAGTGTCGTTGGTGAGGAGTAGCTCTTCGAAGGTGTGATAAGGCTTCTTACCCTTCACCTCTTCAATCTGTGCCTCCACAGCCTCATCGTAGGTGGGAGCTTCCACATCGCGGATAACACCGAGAGCAATGGGGAAATCAGGTCCCTCCATGAGCGCGAGCTTGAGCTGTACGGTGTTGTCTTGGCAATGCGCATCGTGCACGAGGATATCGTCGATAGTCACACCATTCTCGCCAATCTTCACCACTTTAAGTCCGAAGCCCTCCTGCATGAGGCCATACTCGTTGTTCACACCGAACACCATGGGCTCGCCGTGGCGCAAGTAGATGGCATTCTTGGCACGTCCCTCCTTGTTGTACACGCTATCGTGTGTGCCATCGTTGAAGATGACGCAGTTCTGCAAGATCTCGCACACCGAAGCGCCCTTGTGGGCATGGGCCGCCTTGAGTATCTCTACTGTGCCAGGAGCATCGGTAGCTACGGCACGGGCGAAGAAGTTGCCACGAGCACCGAAGCAGAGCTCGGCAGGACGGAAGGGGTCCTCCACGGTGCCGTAGGGGCTCGATTTGCTCACGAAGCCACGGGGGCTGGTGGGCGAATACTGTCCCTTGGTGAGTCCGTAGATACGGTTGTTGAGCAATATCATATTAAGGTTGATATTGCGGCGGTTGGCATGGATGAAGTGATTACCACCGATAGCGAGTCCGTCGCCATCTCCACTCACCTGCCATACCGAGAGCTCGGGGTTGGCCACCTTACAGCCTGTAGCGATAGCTGCTGCACGTCCGTGAATGGTGTTCATGCCATAGGTATTCATATAGTGGGGCAAGCGACTTGAGCAACCGATACCTGAGATCACTGCCACATTGTGCGGAGCGACGCCAATCTCGGCCATCGCCTTGTGCAATGAAGCGAGAAAGAAGTGGTCGCCACAGCCGGGACACCAGCGGGGCAAACCTTTCTTATAGTCTTGTGCGGTATATTTCGTTTCCATAGTTTTACTCCTCCATCATTTTTGTGAATACTGCGATAAGCTGGTTTGTGGAGAAAGGTTGTCCCTTCACTTCGTTGTACTGCATAGGAACGAAGCCGTCAACCTTCATGCGTAGCCATGCGGCAAGCTGTCCGCCGTTCTGCTCGGCCACTACTACCTTGCCATACTTGCGCAATACCTCAGCAGTATTTGCAGGCAGCGGGTTGATGTACTTGAAGTGAGCGAGCGCCACCTTCTTGCCGGCAGCACGCATCTCATCCATGGCAGCATGCAAGTGACCGTATGTACCACCGAAGCCCACGATGAGCAGCTCGGCATCCTCCTTGTCGCCCTCCACCTCGAGGTCGGGTACGGGGATAGCATCGATCTTCTGCTGGCGCAGGCGTGTCATTAGGTCGTGGTTCTCGGGGTCGGTCGAGATGGCGCCAGTCTTATTGTCCTTCTCCAATCCACCGAGGATATGTTGGAAGCCCTCGCGACCCGGCACTGCCCAGTAGCGCACGCCATTCTCCTCTTGACGCTGGTAGGGAGTCCATGTACCCTTGAGTTCTTCGGGTACGTAGGGCGGATTGATGGCGGCATAATCAGCCAGGTTGGGCAAGCGGAAAGCGCCCGAGCCATTGGCGATGAAGGCATCGGTGAGCAGCACTACGGGGGTCATGTGCTCAAGGGCAATCTTACATGCCATGTAGGCTGCATCGAAACAGTCGGTGGGCGATGTAGCTGCCAGCACGGGCATGGGCGACTCACCATTACGGCCGAAGAGCACCTGCAAGAGGTCGGTCTGCTCCGACTTAGTGGGGAGACCTGTCGCAGGACCACCACGTTGCACGTCGAGCACCACGAGGGGGAGCTCCATGATAACAGCGAGGTTCATAGCCTCAGACTTGAGGCAGATACCGGGGCCTGATGTAGATGTCACGGCCAAAGCGCCAGCAAACGAAGCACCTACGGCAGAGGCACATCCTGCAATTTCATCTTC
>JAZRMG010000198.1:0-25184 GCA_045647345.1 Bacteroidaceae bacterium
TCACAGTCTCCACCACGCCGACGTAGTTGACCTGAAACTCCAGCGTCTGCTTGTGGGCCTCCTTCGTATTGACGCTCTCGAGGCCGAGGCTGAAGGTAGCCGTCACGGCAAACATCGCAGCATCGGTGATGCTGGCTCTCGTCACCGACAGTGCCCTGAGGGTGACGGCAGGCGACGAGCTGCGCGACGAGCTGTCACCTGGAGTGGCATCACCCTTGCCCAATTGAGCCTCGCCTACCTTGACGTAGGGCATTTCGATCTCTTCGGAGAGGGAGTTGACATACGTATATACCTCGTGACTCAGGTCGAAGACAATCTCCTGCCCGCCAATCACGAACTGCTGGTTGATACGATGCGTCACGGGGTCGGTGCCGCTCGCTTCGGTAGTCAGCCCGGCATCTTTGGCGATGTCAAGCAGTGCTTTTATATCCTTGGCATATACGGTGTCTACGGTGGTGAAGAGCTTGATGCTGGCCTGCGGCTCGCAGGTGTAGACCGTGCCGTCGGGGTCGGTATAGATGCTCGTCTGGCTGATGGCCACGCTGAGCGTGTCGCCCTGCGTCACGGCAAGGGGCTGGGCGCCTATGCTGTCGCCTCCGGCCGAAAGATTGAAATGGATGTCGCCGGAGACATCACCGGGTGTTGTGCCGGGCACCGGCACGAGCAGTTCGTCGCACGAAAGGTTGAAGCAGCACAGCAGCGTGGCTGCAAGGAGGGTATAGAGACCGTGATGTCTTTTCATAGTCATAGGAATTTATATTGACAATGCAAAGGTAATGGTTTACAGACTGAAAACAAAATCTCTGTGGAATTTTAAATGGTGAATGATGAAGGAGGAAGGGTGAATGGTGAAGGGTGAAAGTGTCAGTAGCGACGACTGAAGCGCTCGTTGAAAATATATCAAAGTGAACTTTGTATATTTGCTCGCTTATGCGTATCTTTGCAGTTCACTGCGAAGATACTCCCGCTCGCGGTGAAAAATATTCAAGCAGGCTTGATATTTCTCGCTCGCTTATTCGTATCTTTGCATGATAAATAGAATATAAGATAATGGCAGAAAACAATTTGCTCACACGACTCGACGGACTGGTTGGCAAATACGAGGAGATAGAGCTCCTCATCACCGACCCGGCGGTGATCGCCGACATGCGCCGTTTCGTAAAACTAAACAAGGAATACAAGGAACTGGGTGCGCTCATGGAGGCGCGTGCCCGCTATATGCAACTCATCCGCCAACTCGACGAGGCGAAGGAGCTCTTCGCTACGGAGAGCGATGCCGACATGCGCGAGATGGCTCGCGAGGAGATTGACACCTGCGAAGAACAGATTCCCATCCTCGAAGAGGAGATAAAACTATTGCTCGTACCTGCCGACCCCGAGGATGACAAGAACGTAATCATGGAGATCCGTGGTGGTACGGGTGGTGACGAAGCCGCACTCTTCGCCGGCGACCTCTTCAAGATGTACATGAAGTACTGTGAACAGAAGGGCTGGCGCGTTGAGGTATCGAGCTTCAACGAAGGCACTGCTGGCGGCTACAAGGAGATTATCTTCAGCGTGAGCGGCGAGAAGGTATACGGCACGCTCAAGTATGAGTCGGGCGTGCACCGCGTGCAGCGCGTGCCTGCCACCGAGACTCAGGGTCGTGTGCACACCTCGGCTGCTACGGTAGCTTGCCTGCCTCAGGCCGAAGCCTTCGAGGTAGAGATCAATGAGGGCGAGATCAAGTGGGACACCTTCCGTTCATCGGGTGCCGGCGGACAGAACGTCAACAAGGTGGAGTCAGGCGTACGCCTCCGCTACAACTGGAAGAACCCCAACACGGGCGAAGTGGAGGAGATACTCATCGAGTGTACCGAGACACGCGACCAACCGAAGAACAAGGAGCGTGCCCTCTCACGTCTGCGTACCTTTATATATGATAAGGAACACCAGAAATACATCGACGACATCGCCTCGAAGCGTAAGACGATGGTGTCTACCGGCGACCGCTCGGCCAAGATACGCACCTACAACTATCCGCAGGGACGCATCACCGACCACCGCATCAACTCCACCATCTATAACCTCGCGTCATTCATGAATGGCGACATACAGGACTGCATCGACCAGCTCATGGTAGCCGAGAATGCGGAAAGGCTGAAGGAGAGCGAACTGTAAAAGGAGACCCCCTCCAACCTCCCCCTCTATGGGGAGGCTTTTCAGACATCGCTGACTACAAATATGACAAATAATTTGGAGGTTCTCCCCCACAAAATGGAAAGAAGAATAGTAAGAAGTATTAACCAATAAAAAAACTCACTCCATCCCTCTCTTGCAAAGAAATGACTCAGAGATGTCTGAGTCCCCTCCCTAGAGGGAGGGTTAGGGTGGGTCTCATCCATTATGAACAAACAACAACTCATCCAGAACATCAAGGCACGCAAGTCATTCCTCTGCGTAGGCCTCGACACCGACACCAAGAAAATCCCCGCTCACCTCTTGAACGAGGAAGACCCCATCTTTGCCTTCAATAAGGCCATCATCGACGCTACGGCCGACTACTGCGTAGCCTACAAGCCCAACCTCGCCTTCTACGAGTGCGATGGACTCAAGGGCTACGAAGCCTATGAGAAGACCATCGCCTACCTCAAGGCCAACTACCCCGACCACTTCATCATTGCTGACGCCAAGCGTGGCGACATCGGCAACACCGCTTCGATGTATGCCCGCTCCTTCTTCGAGGAGCAGGATGTGCATGCACTCACTGTAGCTCCTTATATGGGTGAGGACTCGGTGACCCCGTTCCTCGCTTACGAGGGCAAGTGGGTGATACTGCTCGCGCTGACCTCAAACAAGGGCTCGCTCGACTTCCAGCTTATGGAGGACAAGGAGACAGGCGAACGCCTCTTCGAGAAGGTGCTCCGCCGCTCACAGGAGTGGGGCAACGACGAGAACATGATGTATGTCGTAGGTGCCACCCGCGGCCAGCTCTTCGAGGATATCCGTAAGATCGTGCCGAATCACTTCCTCCTCGTGCCTGGCGTAGGTGCACAGGGTGGTTCACTCACCGAGGTGTGCAAGTATGGTATCACCAAGGAGTGCGGACTGCTCGTCAACTCAAGCCGCGCCATCATCTATGCCGACAAGACCGAGGACTTCGCCGCCGTAGCACGCGAAGAGGCTCGCAAGGTGCAGGAGGAGATGGCTACCGAACTGGTAAAGTACGGTATACTGTAACAAGAGATTCCAGATGCAGTCAGGCAAGATCATCAACGACCCGGTATTCGGGTTCATCAACATTCCCAAGGGGCTCATCATGGAGGTGGTCACACACCCCATGGTGCAGCGCCTCCATCGCATCAAGCAATTGGGGCTATCCTGCATGGTATATCCCGGAGCGCAACACACCCGTTTCCAGCACTCACTGGGAGCATTCTTCCTGATGACAGAAGCCATAAACTCATTGCGCGGAAAGGGCGTGGAGATCACCGACGACGAAGCCGAGTCGGTGAAGATAGCCATCCTGCTACACGATGTAGGCCATGGCCCCTTTTCGCACGTATTGGAGAGTACCATAGCACCGGGCGTACACCACGAAGAGATATCGCTACTCCTGATGGAGAAGATGAACAGCGAACTGGGTGGACGGCTTGACCTCGCCATACGCATCTATAAAGACGAGTACGAGAAACGTTTTCTGCACCAGTTGGTGAGCAGCCAGCTCGACATGGACCGCCTCGACTATCTGCGCCGCGACAGCTTCTACACCGGTGTCACCGAAGGTAATATCGGCTCGGCACGCATCATCAAGATGCTCGATGTGAAAGACGATCATCTGGTAGTAGAGTCGAAGGGTATCTACTCCATCGAAAACTTCCTCGCCGCACGCCGCCTCATGTATTGGCAGGTGTATCTGCACAAGACCTCGGTAGCCTGCGAGAAAATGCTTATCAACACGCTCACCCGAGCCAAGGAGCTGGCACGCAAGGGAGAAGAGCTGCACGTGTCGCCCGCACTGCACTACTTTCTCTACAAAGACATCACGCGCGAGGCTTTCTTCACCGACGATGAGTGCCTGAACACCTTCACACTACTCGACGACAACGATATATGGTGCGCACTGAAGGCATGGGCCTCACACCCCGACAAGGTATTGTCGACCCTCAGCTACGGACTCGTCAACCGCCGTCTCTTCAAGGTGGAGATATCGGGCAAGCCCTTCAGCCGTGAGCACAAGACAGCCATCACCGACCGCATATGCACCACACTCGGTATCAGCAGGCGTGAGGCCAGCTATCTGCTCTGCGCCGTCACCCACGAGAAAGACATGTATAGCGCCATAGACGACCACATAGAGATCCTCTACAACGACGGCACCACACGCGACATAGCCGAGGCTTCCGACATGTTTAACCTCTCGTTGCTACAGAAAAAGGTGAAAAAATACTTTATGTGCTATCAGCGCATGTGATACCATAAAAAAAGCGGCCGCGAGGTCGCTTTTATTGTATTCGGCCAATATATTTGAAGCAAAAGGTTTGCAATTCCAACAATAATGCCTACCTTTGCGAGGATATATTGATGTGTATTGTTCAAGACAATAGAGAACATGGAATTTACAGCAAAACAGATAGCTGCATATATCGGAGGCGAGATTGTGGGCGATGAAAATGCCACCGTCAGCACCTTTGCAAAGATTGAGGAGGGCATGCCTGGCGCATTGTCTTTTCTGTCAAATCCGAAATATACGGCCTATATATATGACACGCAGTCGAGCATCGTGCTGGTGAACAGCGACTTCGTGCCCGAGAAGCCCATCAAGGCTACGCTCATCAAGACGGCCAATGCCTATGAGAGCCTGGCCAAGCTGATGATGCTCTACGAATCGGTGAAGCCCAAGAAGAGGGGCATCAGCTCGATGGCCTCGGTAGCCGAAAGCGCAACAATTGGCGAGAATGTATACATTGGTCCGTTCGTGTATGTCGGCGAGAAAGCTGTCGTGGGCAACAACACCATCATCGAAGCCAACGCATCGGTAGGCGATGGTGCCAGCGTAGGCAGCGACTGCATCCTGTACAATAACGTCACCATCTATCACGGCTGCAAGGTGGGCAACCGTTGCATACTGCACGCAGGCAGTGTGGTAGGTTCTGACGGCTTCGGATTCGCACCGGGTGCCAACGGCTACGACAAGATACCCCAGATAGGCATTGCCATACTGGAGGACGATGTAGAGCTGGGCGCAAACACCTGTATAGACCGCGCCACGATGGGCGCTACAGTAATCAAGCGTGGTGTGAAGCTCGACAACTTGGTGCAGGTGGCTCACAATGTAGTCATCGACGAACACACCGTGATGGCTGCCCAATGTGGCGTAGCAGGCTCGACAAAGATAGGCAGCTGGTGCATGATGGGCGGACAGACCGGCATCAGCGGACACATCCAGATAGGCAATCAGGTAAAGGTGGGCGGACACTCGGCCATCGCAAACAGTGTGAAGGACGGCAAGGCCGTGATGGGCTACCCCGCATTTGACCACACACAGTTTGCCCGTGCCTCGGTAGTGTTCAAGAAGTTGCCCGAGATGTATCGCGAAATGGATACACTGAAAAAAGAGATAGAATCATTGAAACAACAGCTTGCCAATGGCAAGGCTTAACCATCAACTATGGCAAAGCAACGTACGATAAAAGAAAAATTCACACTCTCAGGTAAGGGACTACACACGGGACTAAACCTCACCGTGGAGTTCTGCCCTGCACCGGAGAACTACGGATACAAGATACAGCGCATTGATGTGGCGGGAGAGCCCATCATCGAAGCACTGGCCGAAAATGTGGTCGAGACACAACGCGGCACCGTGCTCTCCAATGGCACTGAGCGCGTCAGCACCGTGGAGCACGGTCTATCGGCACTCTATGCATTGGGTATCGACAACTGCCTGATGAAGGTCAATGGTCCTGAATTCCCGATCCTCGAAGGTAGTGCCAAACTATATGTAGAGAACATACAGCGCGTGGGCATCATGGAACAGGAGGCCGAGAAGGATTACCTTGTGGTGACCGAGCCCGTGGAGTACCACGACGAGAAGAGCGGTTCGGTACTCCGCATCGAGCCAGCCGACGAGTTTGCCGTGAGCGTACTCGTATCGTTCGACTCGAGCAGCATCAGCAACCAGCACGCCGACCTCATGCACATGGCGGACTTTGCCACCGAGATTGCACCGAGCCGCACCTTTGTCTTCGTACGCGATGTAGAGCCGCTGCTCGCTGCGGGTCTCATCAAGGGTGGCGACCTCGACAACTCCATCGTCCTCTACGAGCGCGAGATGCCGCAAGACCGCTACGACCGTATCGCCGACGCGATGAACATCCCCCGAATGGATGCAAAGAAACTCGGCTACATCAACCACCGTCCTCTCGTATGGGACAACGAACCGGCACGCCACAAGCTCCTCGATGTCGTTGGCGACATGTCACTCATCGGCAAGCCCATCAAGGGCCGCATAGAGGCCATCCGACCAGGACACAAAGTGAACAACCAGTTTGCACGCATACTGAGAAAGAAAATGAAATAAAAACAGTATATATACCATTATATACCACCAACACCAGAAACATATATGAGCAACATCAGTCCGTTAGCATACATTCATCCCGAAGCTATCATCGGCGAGAATGTTGAGATAGGTCCCTTCGTATACATTGACCGCAATGTAGTAATTGGCGACAACAACGTCATCATGCCCAATGCCAACATCCTCTATGGTTCACGTATAGGCAACGGCAACACCATCTTCCCCGGTGCTGTCATCGGTGCTGTGCCACAAGACCTGAAGTTCCGTGGCGAGGAAACCACCGCCGAAGTTGGCGACAACAACACCATCCGCGAAAATGTCACCATCAATCGCGGTACTGCAGCCAAAGGCAAAACTGTAGTGGGCAACAACAACCTCTTGATGGAGGGCGTACACGTGGCACACGACACCATCGTGGGCAATGGATGCATCATTGGCAACCAGACCAAGTTTGCCGGCGAAGTCATCGTTGACGACTTTGCCACCATCAGCTCTACCGTGCTCGTGCACCAGTTCTGCCGCATCGGTAGCTACGTAATGATACAGGGAGGCAGCAAGATCACCAAGGAGGTGCCGCCCTACGTTATTGCTGCACGCGAACCGGTATCATATTGCGGACTCAACCTCGTGGGCTTACGCCGTCGCGGTTTCACACGCGAACAGATTGACACCATCCATCAGGCCTACCGCTACATCTACCAGAGCGGACTCAACACCTCCATGGCCATCGAACGCATCAAAGAGGAGATGGAGATGACCCCCGAAGTGGAATACATCATCTCATTCGTCGAAGGAGCCAAGCGAGGCATCATCAAGTACGATGATTGATAGGGATCCTGGGCCAGACCTTAATACTCACAATGCCGATTGTTGCAACCACTAATTCATAACTCAAAATTCAGATACACATGGTTTACCGTTTTACAATCATATCAGACGAAGTAGATAACTTCCGCCGCGAGATTCAGATCAACTCTGATGCCACATTCCTCGATTTGCATAATGCCATTCTGAAATCAGTTGGATACTCCAACGATCAGATGACCTCATTCTTCATCTGTGATGACAACTGGGAGAAGGAAACCGAGATCACCCTCGAAGACATGGGCACCAGCTCCGACATGGACAGCTGGATCATGGAGGAGACACCACTGAACGAACTGCTCGAAGACGAAAAGCAGCATCTGCTCTACATCTTCGATCCCCTGGCCGACCGCGCCTTCTTCATGGAGCTCTCAGAAATCATCACCGGCAAGTCGCTCGACGAGGCTGTATGCACCAAGACTATGGGCGAGGCTCCGCAGCATGTGCTCGACTTCGATCAGCTGATGGCAACGCAAGTAACCACTGGCCTCGACGACAGCTTCAGCGATGATGAGGATTTCGACCTCGACGAGATTGACCCCGATGGTTTCGAGATGGGTACTGCTGAGGACTTCGAGAACATGCTTTATTAATATCGGGGTTCAAGAGTAAGGAGTGCAGATCCTGCAGACCGATATTCCAACCACAATGCAAGATCACCCACAAGGCAAAGTCACCCCTGACTCATCCACACATGGTATGAAGGAAAAAACCTTAGTCGTCCTCCTCGGTCCTACGGGTGTAGGGAAAACGGCATTGAGCTTCGCATTGGCCGAACGGTTGGGATCACCCATCCTTTCGGCCGATTCGCGTCAGCTATATGCCGAGATTCCCATCGGAACGGCTGCACCCACCAAAGAGGAGCTGGAACGTGTGAAGCACTACTTCATAGGCACCCACCAGCTTACCGACTACTATAGTGCTGCGCAATACGAGATTGATGTATTGAGACTCACCGAGGAACTGTTCCGCACACACGACACGCTGCTGCTCACTGGTGGCAGCATGATGTATATCGACGCTGTATGCAAGGGCATCGACGACATCCCCACGGTAGACGACATCACCCGCCGCACCCTACTCGACCGTTATGAGAAAGAGGGGTTGGAACCACTAGTGAATGAACTGCGCTTGCTCGACCCCGAATATTACCGTATCGTGGATTTGAAAAATCCTAAGCGTGTCATCCACGCCCTCGAGATATGCTACATGACGGGACGTACCTATACCTCATTCCGCACGCGCACCACCAAGGAGCGCCCTTTCCGTATCGTAAAGATAGGGCTACGCCGTGAGCGTGAGGAGTTGTACGAGCGCATCAACCGCCGCGTCGACCAAATGGTGACCGACGGCCTCATCGAAGAAGCACGCCGCGTATACCCTTTCCGCCACCTCAACTCGCTCAACACTGTGGGATACAAGGAGCTGTTTGCCCACTTCGATGGTGACTGCACACTCGAGTTTGCCATTGAGAAGATAAAGCAAAATAGCCGCATCTACTCACGCAAGCAGATGACATGGTATCGCCGCGACGAGGATATCAGATGGTTCCATCCTGATGAACATGAAAGCATCATGACATACCTCGACTCAGTGATCTAACCCTCCACTGCGCTCCCTACCGGGTCCTCCGTCGTGCAGAGCACTGATAAGGCTTGCAAGCAAGACGCTTTGGTGAACCTAAAGGTTCAGTCAGCGCAACCGACGCTATCATACCGCGTCGGCCCCTCGCTCGGCACGGCTTGGCATTTAGCCAACCCTCTATAGACCTTGCTACGCCCCCTACGTTAGGGGGACAATCCTGAGACTTGGACAACAGCTATATTATTACCAAAAAAAAGCGAGAGTGCATCATCAGGATACACTCTCGCTTTTTCAATATCATATAAGGTATTATTTAATCTCCAAAGTCACGATACTTTTTGCAGGAAGCGTTACCTTAAGACCATTCTTGGTCATCTTGGCACCCTTAAACTCAGCCAACTTCACGACATCCGGATTGTCGAAAGAATTATGGTCACCGATATTCTTCGACACCAAGATCTCACCAGTCACCTTCTTTCTCTTCACGTCAGCGAGATTGATGGTCACCTCCTGCTTCTGCTTGAGGTCAACATTAGCGAGCGAAATATGGATGGCTCCCTCGGCATCCTTTGAGGCTGTAGCACTCAGCATGGGCAGGGTGCGAGTAGGTTCTTCGTCGGAGCGACCCGGACGATAACGTTCGTTCTTAACCTGTATCTCATCGCAGATCAGCTGCATAGGAATGAAAGTAGCGTCCTGATGGGGCTTATACATCTTGAATACATAGTAGGTGGGGGTAAGCACCATCTTATCACCTTGTGTGAGAATCATCGATTGCAACACATTAGCTATCTGTGCGATATTGCACATCTGTATGCGGTCGGTATACTTGTGGAACACGTTCAATGAAAGTGCAGCGACAAAGGCATCGCGCATGGTATTCTGTTGGAAGAGATGTCCACGCACCGTTCCAGGTTCTTCGTCCCACCATGTACCCCATTCGTCGACCATAAGTCCAACACGTTTGCGACTATCGTAACGATCCATGATATCCATGTGTTTCTTCAATACGGGTTCTATACCAAGGCACTTACCCAAGCACCAATAGTATTCATCTTCATTGAAGTTAAGTGCCGATCCCTTGCTTCCGTTCCATGTAAGCACGGTATAGTAGTGCAACGAAAGGCCACGCATGTGCCCTGCGGCATTGCGCATGAGAACCTCAGTCCAATTATAGTCGTAGTCGCTTGCGCCACTGGCAATCTTGAAGAGACGGTTGCCATCATACTCACGGCAATAAGTCTGATAACGGCGGTATAGGTCGGCATAATACTCGGGACGCATGTTACCACCACATCCCCAGCTCTCGTTACCCACACCAATGTACTTCACCTTCCAAGGTTCTTCGCGGCCATTCTCCTTACGCAATTTGGCCATGGGACCATCTTTAGCCGTCATATACTCGACCCACTTGGCCGTTTCCTCTACTGTTCCGCTACCAACATTCATTGACACATAAGGTTCACATTCGAGTAGCTCACACAGGTTTAGGAATTCATGTGTTCCGAAACTGTTATCCTCTACCGTGCCGCCCCAGTTATTGTTAACCATACGCGGACGATTCTCACGCGGACCGATACCATCCATCCAATGATACTCATCAGCAAAGCATCCGCCTGGCCAGCGCAGATTAGGGATCTTAAGCTCTTTCAACGCATTTAACACATCGTTACGATATCCGTTGGTGTTGGGTATAGATGAATCCTCTCCTACCCAAAGACCACCATAGATACAGGTGCCTAAATGTTCGGCAAACTGGCCATAGATATGACGACTAATCACATTCTTTGCAGCCTCAGGCTGAAGCGTCACAGTAGCCTCACGTTGGGCTACAACTGGCAGGGCACAGAGCAGTGCTGCTGCACATAAAATCTTTTTCATAATCATAGTGTTATTCATAATATGATAAAAAAAAATATATAATAGTTATTAATCTCTGTCAGACAACCGTCCTTGCCAAGTATTACGTTGAGCCATCCGTCGACGAAGCCTGTCTACAAACTGGTAATTCTTAAGCCCCCAGTCAGGTGCAATAAGAAGATCACGGGGCGACTGTGACACAAAGCGCTCGATCACCATTGTGCGAGGTATACGCTCTATATAGTCGATGGCGAGATCTATATATTCATCAACTCCATACAAATGGAAGTCCTCGGGATGCTCGGCATACTCTTGCGCCATGCGTGTACCCCTGACGAGCTGCAGCTGATGCAGCTTGATCATGTGGAGTGGCAGAGTGGCGATGAGCGCAGCCTGCCTCATAAGTTCGTCGTGATTCTCGCCAGGAAGGCCCAATATGAGATGTCCACCAGTAAGTATGCCTCGTCGTACCGTGCGGTATATGGTATCAGCCGCTTCGGCAAAAGTATGACCGCGATTAATGCGCACAAGGGTTTCGTCGTTAGCACTCTCAATACCATACTCTACCATCAGGAAAGTACGATGCGATAGTTCCTCCAGATAGTCGAGAAGCGCATCAGGCATACAATCAGGACGCGTGCCAATAACCAGCCCTACCACCCCCTCAACCGTCAGGGCTTCCTCGTACATCTCCTTCAACTTTTCGAGCTCACCATACGTATTGGTATAGGCCTGGAAATAGGCAAGGTAACGCATCTCCGGGTACTTACGCGAGAAGAAGGCTATGCCATCAGCCAGCTGTGCGGATATGCCTTGCTGTGATTTGCAATAGTCTGGATTAAAGGTTTGGTTATTACAATATGTGCAACCGCCTCTTCCCTTCGACCCATCCCTATTGGGACAAGTGAAGCCTGCATGGACAGAAATCTTCTGCACCTTCCCCTCAAAGTACCGAGCAAGGAAGGTCGAAAAATCGTAATATGGAACCTGCGTCTCTTGCATATCGTGCCACAAATATAGCACAATTGCTTCTGAATACCAAATTTATCCTCACAGATGCAGGATATCGTTTCACATTTCTTTTACCTCCTGTGCGTCAATCCTAAAATCCTTTGGACGTATGGACGCATAGAAAATACCCTTACCCAGAACACGGCGAAGAGCTACCCCGGGGTAGCTCTTCACTGTAACTTCACTTTTCACCAGCCATCAAGCACTCCGCTTTGGCCTTCAGTACGTCATAGGATAGCGCTCCCATATGGCGTTCTATGCCACCCTTGATATCGACAAAGAAAAGGGTTGGCACCGAACGTATGGCCGCGGCACGAGCCAAGGCCTCGTTTTTGTCGACATCGACCTTAAGCACCTTTATCCTACCTTGATATTCTGCAGCAAGGCGTTCGAGTGATGGTGCGAAAGCCTTACAAGGACCACACCAGGTAGCGAAGAAATCAATGACTACAGGCACTACGCCGGTGTAGTTGTAGCCACGCAGATGTGGCAAATAGGTTTGTATATTCTCCATATTATCTGAGATTGTATAAGTTAGTACTCCGAAAGGAGTTGGGTTCCTTTCTGTGATACAAAGGTACTACCTTATCCAATTGTTCACAACAGACATATACTATAGAAGCATAGAGGCATTCTATAAGATATCAATCCTGAACACGACAGCTGGTCAATATACTGCAACCTCGTCCACAAAGAGGAAGGCACGATGACCCTTTGCACCATGCCATTCGGGCATACTGTGCTCAACGAGTCCTTTCACCTTTACATAGCGAGCCTTGGCAGGAGCAAACTCCAGCACATGATTGTATATCTTATTGGCATCAGTTGCCGCCATAGCAGGATACTGCTCATCAAAGACGGTAGAATAGTCATTACCATCGGTCGATACGGATATGGTAAAGCCACGGGCATCGAATACCCAATCGCCCTTCTCTACACATGTACTGAGCGATACGCGCTGTACGTCGGTAATCTCCTGTAAATCGATAAGCAACTCGAAATCATTGCCAGCAAAGCCTATCCAACGGCCTGTACGATAGTTACGGTTACCTTTGAGTCCATCGACCAACGTCTGGACACCAGCGTAGTCATAACCCTTATAAGCGGGTTGCAAATAAGCTACAGGCTTAGCGGTAGCTTTGCTATACGCCAACTCCTCCTCAAACGTACGTGTAGCCCCACGCTTACCGATAGCCTTTGCCTTGATAACACAGCTCTGGGCGAGCTCCACAGGCGCTTTGTAACGAGCCGACGAACTGGTAGGCTCAGTGCCATCGAGGGTATAATAGATGGGAGAACCATCAATGGTACTGAGTGTAGCTACTACACAGTTCTTCACCGTATCGATGGTAAACGTATTGTCCACATCAAAGATATGACGAGCATAGTTGTATCCCTTTACATCATACATATCTACCATGGGGATAAGACGTTGCAGGAAGTCGGCATAATCCTTATTCTCTGGACGGCACCACTGCACCTCACACAAGGCAGCCATACGCGGCAATTCCATGTACTCTACATGATGGTAAGAAGTGACATACTCGGTCCAAAGATTAGCTTGTACGCCGATAATGCGTTTCTGTTGCTCGGGCGTGAGTGAAGGATGCAAAGGTTCATACTCATACACCTTTTCTACAGGCACGTAACCACCGATGGCGAGAGGTTCATCCGCAGTATGCTTGGTCTGGTAATAGTCGAAGTACATATACACGTTGGGCGACATGATACAGTCGTGACCACGCTTTGCCGCTTCGAGACCACCCGCGATACCACGCCACGAATGTACGGTAGCAGTAGGAGCTAACGAACCTTCGAGAATCTCGTCCCAACCGATGATGCGACGACCATGAGCATTGAGGAACTTCTCAGCATAGCCGATAACGAAGCTCTGCAAGTACATCTCGGCACTATTCCGCTCATCGGCCTTGATACCGAGTTCCTTGATGCGAGCCTGACACTTGGGACACTTTTCCCAGCGGGTCTTGGGACACTCGTCGCCACCCACATGGATATATTCGGAGGGGAACACCTCGATGACCTCGCCAAGCACATCAGTGATAAACTGCAAGGTAGCATCATTGCCGGCGCAGAGCACATCGTCAGATACGCCCCATATCTGCCATACCTCGTACGGACCACCCGTACATCCAAGTTCAGGATAAGCAGCCAACGCGGCTTGCATGTGTCCAGGCAAGTCAATTTCCGGAATTACGGTGATGTGACGTTCTGCAGCGTAGGCAACGATCTCACGGCACTCGTCCTGTGTATAGAGATAAGGGCCATAGGGTGTGCCGTCATACTCACCGCTGTTGCGTCCAATAACAGTCTGTGCACGCTGTGCACCCACAGTATTGAGTTCCGGATACTTCTTTATCTCAAAACGCCAACCTTGGTCGTCGGTAAGATGCCAGTGGAAACGATTCATATTATGCAACGCCAACATATCGACAAAGCGCTTGATGGAGTCTACAGTGAAGTAATGACGCGACACATCGAGATGAGCGCCACGATAGCCAAAGCGCGGATAGTCAACAATATTCACTGCAGGCAGTTCTACCACCTTACCCTCCACTACAGGCAATGCCTTGCGTAGGGTCTGTATGCCATAGAATACTCCGGCAGGCGAAGCACCGGTAATCTCCACTCCATCAGCATTCACAACCAGGCGATAGCCCTCGGCTTGGTCTATCGACTCATCAAGACTCAGCGTGATGGCCCGTGAAACTGGAGCTTCAGCAACGGCAAGTTCAAGCCCCGTTTTCTCCTTTATGTACTCGACGAGAAAACGGGCATTACCCTGCATCATCTCATCACCTACACAAACGACAGGCGTACTGGCACTAAGGGTAAAGCCTGCTTCACCAACCGACACGATTTCTTGCGGCAGGGGTACGACACGATAATCAGCCACGACAGACTTGCCGGTACAGGCCGACAACAAACTTCCAATCAATAGAAGAGGGAGAATAACTTTCTTCATAGTATTGTATTTTATAATGAGTTTTGGATGCGAAGATAATGAAAAACGACGAAAAAGTAAAGGAAATGATTTCTCTTGGAAAACTTTTCCTTAAATTTGTATATCCAATCGTACAGACATGAGACACTACACATTAGCTACGCTACTCGCCAGCACACTGCTGCTCATCGGATGCAACGGGTGCTGCCCCCACGCCACACGGCACACCAACAAGCTCATCACCACAGAGGGCACACAGTTTATCAAGCACGGGAAACCCTACACCTACATCGGATGCAACATCTGGTATGCCTCCATATTGGGTTCTACGGGCCAAGGAGGTAACCGCAAACGTCTATGCCGTGAGTTGGACGAGCTGAAGGCCTTGGGGGTAACCAACGTGCGTATCCTCACCGGACCTGATGCGGGCAGCGATCTCGCCAACCCCGCCAAGCCCTATCTGCAATTGACACCGGGTGTACTCAATGACACCATACTGGAGGGATTAGACTACACCCTTGCCGAATTGGAAAAACGCGATATGGAGGCGGTCATCTACCTCAACAACGCATGGGACTGGAGCGGCGGATACGGCTTCTACCTTAAGGAGTGCGGATATGGCGACTCGCCCAACGCTAACATCGAGGGAGGATATGAACGCTACGTAGACTACTGTGCCGACTTCTCACGCGACACCCTGGCCCAGAAACTATACTACAGCTATATCGAGCAGATCGTATCGCGCCGCAACACCATCACCGGCCGTCTATACCGCGATGAACCCGCTATCATGGCATGGCAACTATGTAATGAGCCGCGTCCCTTTGCCAAGGACGCAAAAGAGCCCTTTGCCCTATGGATATCCCGAGCAGCAGCACTCATCAAGAGCATCGACCCCAACCATCTTGTATCGACCGGCAGCGAAGGCAGCGTAGGTTGTGAGGGCGATATGGAATTGTGCGAACGCATTCATGCCGACCCCAACATAGACTACCTCACCATACACATCTGGCCCGTGAACTGGGGATGGGCCTCGCGTACCGATCCCGACAGCGACATCGATATTGCTTGCGCCAAGACATCGGCATACATTGCTGCACATACTGCTTTGGCCCGACAACTCAACAAGCCGATGGTAATCGAAGAGTTCGGATTTGCCCGCCAAGGCAACCTGGCAGGCATAGACATTCCCACCGATAGCCGCGACCAATACTACCGCCACATCTTCGGCGAAGTAAAACGCAGCATCGACACTGGCGGTCCCATCGCCGGATGCAACTTCTGGGGATGGAGCGGAACAGGCCGCCCCCGCAGTCTTGTCTGGCAAACAGGAGATGACTACCTGTGCGACCCTCCGCACGAACCCCAAGGATGGTACTCGGTGTTCAATAGCGACACCACGACAATAAGCGTCATCAGCGATGCGGTAAAGAGCATCAAAGCGAAGTGAGAGATTATAAAAGAGAAATGCCCCCGGTCTCGGGGGCATTTCTCTTTTATTTAATAATCAAATATCATCAAATGCTGTATGTGCCTTCAACGATCTTACCCATCGCCCATACTCCACGAATATTCAAGTTGTCGTCGAGTACCACAATATCGGCATCCTTGCCCTTCTCGAGCGAACCCTTGCGATCATATACACCCATAATCTTTGCAGGAGTCTCTGACGCCATGCGAATAGCATCCTCCAAGGGGATATCAGCCTTCTTCACCAAAGTCTGGATGAGTCGGTCCATGGTAGCGATTGAGCCAGCGAGAGCTGAGCGGTCCGAAAGCTTACATACACCATCCTCAATAATCACGCGGGGGTCAAATGCCACCTGACTATCGCTGGCAGCACAAGCGAGTGCATCGGTGATGACACAAGCACGCTCCACACCCTTGGTATGATGCACCAGACGCAAGATTGTGGGAGGCACGTGTACGCCATCAGCCACCACCTCTACGGTCATATCCTCGTGCAGATAGATACTCTCCACGGTACCTTCATACTTATACTCGCGACGCTTGTGGAAACCAGGCATAGCGTTGTAGAAGTGCGTGGCATGTGTATAGCCGCTCTTGCGTGCTGCGTGGATATCCTCATACTCGGCCTGTGTGTGAGCCACAGAAGCCAAGATTCCCTTCTCGGTGATGTACTTACCGAACTGCATAGCTCCGGGGAGCTCAGGAGCAGCATCCCAGCGCTTGATGCAATCCCACTTCTCCACCAAGGGGATATACTCATTGGGATCGGGATTCTTGATGTTCTCGGGGAGCTGACCGCCCGCCATAGCGAGGTTCAGGTAGTGACCCTCAAGGTGAAGACCGAGTACAGGGCTGTTAGGCTCATTCATCAGCTTGGTGCACACCTCAGCTGCCGCCTCGATCATGGGCACTGTTGATGATGACAATGTGGGGAAGATACTCGTCGTACCATGCTTCATGTGAGCAGCTACGGCACCACGAAAAGCCTCTTCGGTACCCTCCATGAAGTCATATCCGCCACCGCCATGCACATGGATATCGACACCACCCGGCACTACATACATACCCTTTGCATCAATTACTTCTGCGCCAACCACCGCGAGGTCACAATCAGTCACCGCTAAAATCTTGTTGTCACGGATAATTACCGAACCATCCTTGAGCCAACCCTGAGGAGTCAGGATTCTTGCATTGATAATTTGTGTTAACATTTTATATATTTTTAGACTATTATAGAATAGACATTCGCTTTACAAAAGACAAAGATACACTTTTTTACTCGCTCATCATCTCTTCCCTCACTATTTTTTGAAAAAAAATCACAGAATTTGCAGACATGTAGTTTTTCTTCTATCTTTGCAGTATAGACAGTCCCTTATGGCAGTGCTACAAGACATTGTAAATAAACCCATTATTAACCACTACGCTGACAGGACACTGACAACTCGCGTTTCGCGATAAAGAGCACCGAAGTTCATGAAACAGAAGCAACTACGATACATACTACCCCTCCTGATTGCCATCGTATCGGCATGCAGCAAACCTGCCGGTCAGGAATGTCTCACCCAGTATGTAGACCCACTCATTGGCAGTGGCGGGCACGGACATGTATTCGTGGGTGCCAGCGTCCCCTTCGGCATGGTACAATTAGGACCTACAAGTATCAACCAGGAATGGGACTGGTGCTCGGGGTATCACGAGAGCGAACCTACTGTGATTGGCTTCTCACACACACATCTCAGCGGAACCGGCATAGGCGATCTTTTTGACGTGACTATGATGCCCGTCACAGGCGAGGTGACCTATGCACGCGGCACCATCGATAGTCCAAAGAGCGGTCTATGGTCCATGGCCGACCGCACACAGGAGATTGCCGAAGCAGGCTACTACGCCATCTTCCTAACACGCTATGGTATACGCGCTGAGATGACAGCCACCCCACGCGTAGGCCTTCACCGCTACACCTTCCCCACAGCCGAGGATGCGGCCATCGTCATCGACCTGGAGAACGGAGGGTGCTGGGACCGCGCCACAGAGACCTACATGCAAGCCGAGGGCAACACACGCATCGTGGGCTACCGCTACTCGAGAGGATGGGCTGCACGGCAGCGAGTATACTTCGTCGCCGAATTTTCCAAGCCATTTGCCCAACTGACAATGCACGGCAAGGACAACATGTATGGCCGAGCCCACTTCACCACCACCGAAGGAGAGGAACTACTGATAAAGGTAGCCATATCGCCCGTGAGCATCGACGGTGCACGACTGGCCATGCAAAGCGAACTGCCGGGATGGAATTTCGACGCCACACGCCAGGCTGCACGCCAGGCATGGGAGAAGGAGCTGGCACGCATACGCATAGAGACCGCAAGCGAAGCGCAGAAACGCATCTTTTACACCGCCATGTACCACACGATGATAGCACCGGCACTTTTCAGCGACGTAGATGGTCACTACCGTGGAGCCGACGACAGCATCTACCACAGCACCACACCCCACTATACCAACTTTTCCTTGTGGGACACCTATCGCGCCAAGCAGCCTCTGATGACACTCATACAACCCGAACGGGCAGGACAATTTGTAGCCTCGATGCTCAACATCTGCGACCAACAGGGCGACCTCCCCGTTTGGCATCTGTGGGGCAATGAGACCAACTGCATGGTAGGCGATCCAGCCATCCCCGTCGTAGCAGCCGCTATCGTCAAGGGGCTCAAAGGCTTCGACCACCAACGAGCCTACCAAGCCATCAAGCAAACAGCTGCTACCCTCGAGCGAGGCAAGCAATACCGCCAAGCCTATGGCTACATCCCCTGTAACCTGATGAACGAAGCCGTCGCCTATGACATGGAATATGCCCTGGCCGATGGCGCAGCAGCTAACGCCGCCAAAGCCCTTGGCTATGAGGAGGACTACGCCCACTTCACCCGCATGAGCCACTCATACCGCACCTACTTCGACAAGCAGTCAGGCTTCATACGCGGTGTCGACGATAAGGGTCATTTCATTACCCCCTTCAACCCCTACTACGCCACCCACCGTGCCGATTGCTACTGCGAAGGCAACGCCTGGCAATACACCTGGCTCGTACCTCACGACATGGAGAGCTACGCCCCCATGTTTGGTAGCCGCGAAGCCTGCATAGCACGTCTCGACTCCCTCTTCCTCGCCCCCTCTGCCATCGACGGCACTCCCTCACCCGATATTTCAGGCCTCATCGGGCAGTTTGCCCATGGCAATGAGCCCAGCCACCATATCCCCTATCTGTACGCACTGCTCGGCCAACCCCACAAGACAGCCCAACGCGTGCGAGAAATCATGCAGACCCAATACCGTGACGCACCAGACGGCCTTTCAGGCAACGAAGACATGGGCCAGATGTCAGCATGGTATATCCTTTCCGCACTGGGCCTCTACGAGGTAGAGCCCGCGAGTGGCCGCTACTGGTTCGGGACTCCCATTGTAGACCGCGCCGAACTCACCGTCGAGGGTGGCACGTTCACCATCCAGGTCTTCGGAAACAGTGAGTCCAGTCCTTACATAAAAGAAATCAAGCTCAACGGGAAGCCCTATACTCTCCCCTACCTCCACCATGCCGACATTTCACGCGGTGGAGAGCTGACTATCATAATGAGCAACAACTATTGACATTCATATTATGGCAAAGAACAACTACCGAGAACTTAACAAAGCCTACTTGCAGCAGAAAGCCGCCGAGGAAGGCGTGACCGCCACAGCACAAGGCGTTCTCTACGAAGTCCTACAATCCGGTTCAGGCAACAGAGCCACCATACGCAGCATCGTCTCCGTATACTATAAGGGGATGCTCATCGACGGCAGCGTCTTCGACGACAACACCCAACAAGGCTATCCCGACGCCTTTCGTCTGGCCGACCTTATCACCGGATGGCAAATCGCACTCACACAGATGTGCCCAGGCGACAAATGGCGCATCTACGTACCGTCCGAAGTCGGTTACGGAGCCATGAGCGTAGCGGGCATTCCCAAACACTCTACACTGATATTTGAAATCGAGCTGGTAAGGGTAAGCTGACTAAAGAATCCCCATCCGCACCCCTTTCACGCACTTTTTTACCCTTCTAACGAAAAAAAGTAACAAAAGTGCTTGTATATTCAAATAATTGTCGTACCTTTGCACCGCTTTCGACAGAGAGCTCTACAAGATGGTGACTATAGTTCAGTCGGTTAGAGCGTCAGATTGTGGTTCTGAATGTCGTGGGTTCGAATCCCACTAGTCACCCTGAAGAAATCCTCGATAATCGTGATTATCGAGGATTTTCTTTTTGTGATTATTCCGTCTAAAACATCACTAGCCGATATTTGATAGAAAAAATCTTAAACAATCGTTTTCTCCAGCCTTTATTGTTTATCCTCTTTCGTGAACTTCTTCAGCGGAATCACATACCCCTTCTGTACCCATTGGAAGGATATCTCGTCTGTGTTCAGTGGGCGGATAATGCTGACGAGATCCGATGGCAGCAGGGTGCAGAGAAAGGGATACTTCTTTATGTCTATGCTGTAGTCGCTGATCTTTTCCTCCGCCTTGTCCGTGAGTGTAATGGTTAGCGTGCGGTGGTCTATGGTCACATTATCTATGGTGTAGTCATCATCCAGATAGTCTACACCCTCAAAATGGAATATCTCGCGCTCTATCTCGGCGGGGCCAAAGGCAATTTTATTTACCAACGATGACGATAACGAAAACGATAACCTATTAAAGCAGTTTAATCAGTCTAAGTTCAGTTGATGAGAAAAGATTCGTGATAATTTGCTTTTCCCTCGACATGGCTACCGCCCTCGACCAGCGACCTAAAGGTTGTGCCCTTTGTGGGCCTTATAATTTCCCACGAATCTCACGGAAGGGCACGAAACGAAATCGATAAACGGGAATATTTTAAGTTTTTTATCTTGTATAATCGATAAATTCGCTATCTTTGTCGGTGTTATCAAATATAAACGATATGACCGTATTGATTAGAAAGATAATTATCCCAAATATGTAGTTTCGATGACCCCAGGTGTTACTCGCAACGACGATAATGGTATAACGCATCTGCATTTGAGAAACTTCTTGATGCTTGATAGTTTAGATTGATTTCCTTCTTTTTCCTTATTTTAGTCAAGGTGTCGGTATTTGCTTGCAAACAACAATGAATGAGTTGATTATCGACCGACACCCCTACTGCGGGGTGTCGGTGGGTGTCGATAGTAATTGTGATTTATGGATGGTAGTAGGTTGAAAGTGCTTTGTTTGTACTAATTGTGTGTCGTAACTTTGAGAATTATTTAAGGAACTGGCGATAAGATTTTACTACACTTGCGGGAAAAATTCAGTACACTGAATGGGAAAAATCAGTGTACTGAATCAAAATGTCAGAGCCTTAGAATAGAAAAATTCAATGTACTCATTTTCCGAATTGCATGTATGCAATTCAAAAATGGCCTTTTTTGACTCTTTGGATTTTGACATTTTGCTGCTGATGCGTGGTATTTGCTTGCTATTTGCCGTTAAAATGGCTTAATCGGTGACGTGCTTGGTAACCGACACCCCGCAACATAGGTGTCGGTCGTTAAGGTGTAGAATATTAGGCGATTATGCTCAGCTACCGATACCTTGGCTAAAATAAGGAAAACTTTGTTTTTTAAGTTATCGCTTTCGTTATCGTTGAAAAGTAACTTTTCATAGCCTACAAGTAAGTCTTCAGCAGGGTGCTGCGAGAGGTGTTGCGGAGGCGACGGAGAGCTTTCTCCTTGACTTGGCGCACACGTTCGCGGGTGAGGCCAAAGTGGTCGCCGATCTCCTCGAGCGTCATCTCCTGACAACCGATGCCGAAGAGCATCTGCAGTATCTCCTTCTCGCGCTCACTGAGCGTTGAGAGGGCGCGGTCGATCTCCGTAGCGAGCGACTCGTTCATGAGCGCCTTGTCGGTAGTGGGTGAATCGCCGTTGGGGAGCACATCGAGCAAGCTGTTTGACTCACCCTCCTCGAAGGGAGCGTCTACCGAGAGGGGGGAGCCCGAGTGGCTCAGTGCCTCGTCGATCTTCTCTGCTGGGATATCCAAGATGTCGGACAGCTCCTCAGATGTGGGGCGTCGCTCGTATCGTTGCTCGAATTGTGCCGACTCCTTGCTGATCTTGTTGAGCAACCCCCCCTGGTTGAGCGGCAAGCGTATGTTGCGCGACTGCTCGGCCAGGGCCTGCAGTATGGACTGGCGTATCCACCACACGGCATAGCTGATAAACTTGAAGCCACGGGTCTCGTCGAACTTCTCGACGGCCTTGAGGAGCCCGATGTTGCCCTCGTTGATGAGGTCCGACAGACTCAAGCCCTGGTTCTGATATTGCTTGGCTACCGATACCACGAAACGCAAGTTGGCACATGTGAGCTTCTCCAAAGCCACGCGGTCGCCCTGACGGATGCGTTGGGCAAGCTCTACCTCCTCATTGACGGTGATCATGGGTTCGCGACTGATCTCCTGCAAGTACTTGTCGAGTGTTTCGTTGCGGGTGGTGATGCTCTTTGAAATCTTCAGTTGTCTCATCAGCTAATTGTTTTAAGTGAATAAAAAAGTCATGTTGAAGCGCCTTAGGAAAGAAGGCCTCTATATATAGGGTCGTTTTTTGTACAAAATCGGGCGAAAACAGCGAAAAAAGGGGGTAAAACGAGCTAAAATAAACAAACGTAAGATTTATTTAAGATTATTTAACGCGACATGAAGGGGAATCAGATACTATGACAACAACTATCGGCCTATGATCCCTACAAGGAACAAAGTTCTATGGTTTGAGAATCGGATGTGGTTCGCTTTATGACAGCTTCTACGAGCGAAGCTATGAACAGCTGCTCGACAAGATGTGGGTGGTGAATGTGTGAGGAAATATTGGTGGGAAAAGAATAATTATATATCTTCGCGTGGAAGATATTTATATATCATATAAGGTATGAAGCAAATAAACATACAAGATAGAATCGTCACTCTGCTGAGTGAAATAGGAAAGGGCTTATACGAAAAAGAAGCTGAGCTGCGCCTTGGACTGCTGGCTGCATTGGCTGGCGAGAGCATCATCCTGCTGGGTCCTCCGGGAGTGGCCAAGAGCATGGTGGCACGAAGGCTGAAGGAGGCCTTCAGCGATGCACGCTCGTTTGAATACCTGATGTCGCGATTCTCCACACCCGACGATATCTTCGGCCCTGTGAGCATAAGCAAACTGAAGGTGAGCGATGCCTACGAGCGCGTGACACAGGGGTATATGCCCGAGGCCGACGTGGTGTTTCTCGACGAGATATGGAAGGCGGGACCTGCCATACAGAATACGTTGCTCACAGCACTCAACGAGAAGGTGTTCCGCAATGGCGACAGGGAGATGAAGCTTCCGCTCAAGCTATTGGTAGCTGCATCGAACGAGCTGCCTGCCGAGGGCGAGGGACTGGAGGCGCTGTGGGACCGTTTCCTGGTGCGCTATGTGTCGGAGCCGGTGAAGGACAAGGGGATCTTCCTTTCCATGATATTGGACACCGAGGAGGTGCAGTTCTCGGACCGACTGAAGGAGCTGCAGATAACGTCTGATGAGTATGCTCAATGGCGCAAACAGATTGCCGAGGTGGAGGTGGACTCGACCGTGCAGGCCAGCATCCTCTACATAAGGGAGCAGCTGAAGCATGTGGCCGACAAGACAGGCGAGACGGCATTCAGCATCTATGTCAGCGACCGCCGATGGAAGAAGGCGGTAAACCTGCTGCGGGCATCGGCCTTCGTACACGGACGCAAGCAGACGAACCCTACCGATATTGCCGTGCTCTCATACTGCCTGTGGAACGAGCCCATAGAGCGCGAGGTAGTGAGGGAGATTGTCACCAAGTCGGTATTCGCCGAGGTAAGCCGCATGCACGAACAACTACAACATCAGGTGGACAAAGCCCTGCGCAACAAGCGGGCCATGGCGGCACTGAGAGCGTCGAAGGAGTTGGCAAGGATGGAAGACAGGAACCTCATCCTGTTCGACGATTTCTACTACCGACTCTCAACATACAACACGGGCAACACCTATATCTTCGCTTCGGACTTCCATCGCCTGCCCGATATGAGCGAGCGGAGATCAATCCTCGGCCATATGTATAATGACCAGACCGACCCGAAGAAGGAACGCATCAGAGCATTCGAAAAACCGGGACTGAAAGGAGTCGACTTCAACGATGGACGCAAGGTGCACCTCATGCGCGACCGTGAATACTTGTACATCGATGGGGTGCGCTGCGAACTGGAGCGCTACTCGGCACGCGAGATGGCGGCTGCCAAGAGTGCGAGTGAGACGGTGCTGGAGTTTAAGGAACACGACTACGAAACCACCATAGAACAGATCGCTCAGCTGCTCAATGGCATCATCATGAACCTTGGCAGCAACCTGTTCGTCACCCCCGAAGACAGACATTACATACAAGCGATGGTGAATGAATATATGAAGAGTGTGGCTCAGACCCGTGCCGACATAAGTAATCTGCTCTATGAATAAAGCCTTCCTCGAGGGACAACACTACGTACACATCCTCGATGAGTTTGTCAAGACGGGCCACGTCCCAGACAAAGCCGACCCTTGGGCCGACGATTACCTGGTGGCCTATCTGCGCGAGGTGATGGGCGACCCCTTCGTGGCCTACAGCGTCCTGAGCGATGAGGTGAAAGCACGTATCTTCTACGACAACATGCTGGCATTCATCAAGCAGATTATCACCCGCGAGAACTTCAGAAAGACATGCGCGCAAGGACAAACGCAGAAGATGCAGCAGGCCTTGCAATGGAGCGAGCGCAAGAAACGTGATGGGTGGAGCCGACTGCTATCGGAGATCAGCGACGA
>JAZRMG010000199.1:0-4777 GCA_045647345.1 Bacteroidaceae bacterium
AGCTACGGCGCATCTTCTCCCAGTCATACGCCTCACCTAACTCCACCTCAGAGATGGTGGTGTCGGCACTGATAACATGTGCCTGACAGGCTCCCCCACCCTGCTTCGGCCACGCATGATGATGCATAATCTGCGCCAATGCAGTGGCAGTACACCCTGTCGGCACCCTCTTTCCGTTCAGCTCTGGACAGAAGGTATTATAGGGACTGTTCTGCGACCATTGCGTCTGTACCAGCGGCTCCACGGGCGTGGTCTTACGCAGTTCCTTCGTCTCGGCCCGCCCCACGCGAAGCGAATCTACATAACGCATGTAGGATGTCAGATAATCCTTGAAGCTCTGGGATGGATTGGTCTTGAACTCCGAGTCGAGCGAATAGCCTACAATGGGGCGATGCGTACGGTCGTCGCCAGAAACGATGACAAATCCCTTGTTGTCCTCAGGGGCGAAAACATAGTATTCGGGCGATGTATGTCGTTCGGCATCGGCATGCAGAGGTGAATAGACCAGGTTGAGAGCCTGGAGCGACTTGGTCTTCTGTATCTTGTGGCCAAGTTTCTTTACATAGTAGAATCTTGTAGCCAACACACACGCCTCACGCTCACTCAGAGGACGTGCTGCTGCCGCCGCTACCATGACAAACGATAGTAATATGGATATTGCCCTTTTCATAGATATCCCCCCTGCTTGTGTGTGTAATCTGGTTTGCACGAACCTTGAAAAGATGAAATTCAACGAGCTGCGAAGATACTAAATTTTGTGCGTAAACGAGCGGAATCTGTATTTTTTTTAGCGATTCCGCTGTTTTACGCGTATTTCCCTACATGATTCTTCAGTAGCTGTTCCACGGCAAGGGCAAGGAATAGTTTGGTTGGTTTCATTGTATTTGATTGTTTACTCCTTAATCATCTTCTCCAATGTTTCCACCATCTTCTCATGGTCGCGCAGGTCGTTGCGCAGGGCGTAGTTGCCATCCTTGCTGACAAGCACGTAGGAAGGGATAGCATCGATATCAAAGATTTTGTCGGTGAGATAGCTCCATTGTGCTTTATTCACACGATAGTGAATACCTTTGATGTCGAGAATCATATCCGAATAGGTGTTGATGGGTGAGGTTTCGTTGGCAATGTACATCCAAACGAGGTTATCGTTGGCCAGTTCGCCTGTTTTGTAGGGCTCTATGGCCTTTATGGCATCTCGGCATGGTCCACACCATGTGTTCCAGAAGTCGACCAATATAACCTTACCCTTGTGTGGAGCAATGAGGGTTTGGAAGAGAACCTCTGGAGCTATCTCCTCCATATCTCCCAAATCTATGCTACTCGTTGCGATGGCATCTTTTGTACGATTACGGATATCCTCACACATCTCGGCATAGAAGGGATTGCGCCATTGACGCATGGCTTGCAGTTCTTCGTCGGTAAGCTCATTTGTAGAAGCCTTTTTCAAGGCCTCACGAATCGCGCCCCAATACATGAGGTTCTCATCACAGGTATCTGATTCTACACAATGGGCTGCAGTCATAATCTCTTTACTTCGACTATCGAAGAGCAACCAAGGGCTGTTGAGGTCTACACAAGCGAACATGCGTTCGTAATGTTCGGATAGGATTGGGTCGTGTTGATAGTCGGCAGGGACATGCGCTTCGCGTGGAGCAACTCGTCTGACATCGATGTTGAGGAGGAAAAGTAAAGTGTTAAAAAACTCTGCTTTTATTATCTCCTTCTCCCAAGGATGCCATGTCTGTGCACCTACATAGTCGCAAATATCTTGATAGAACTGAATGAGTCCTTCAGTGAATTCATCGGCAGTCATATCGTAATGAGCATATTCACGTTCAAGTAACGAATCAGACAGTACAAGATCATTGGTTGCTCTCAGATTGGTTATCTCATCATAAATGCTTCCATCAGACCAACAAGCCTTTATGCAGGGAGGCTCTATTCGCCCTTTATATAAGAATTGTCGCACAGGCTGGTTGATGTGGGTGAGATTGATATATAAGTCCACGTTCTCATTAGGGGCAATGAAGCACTTGCCATATTCGTAGCCGTTAACAACTGGTAGAATATAGGCTGTACCATATAGTTTGATTGCAGTGCTTCCGTTTCCAGTGGTGGGGTTTATCTGCACTTCCACATCTTGTTCTCCTTCATATAGAGAGTTTATGTATAGCGCAATGTCAGAACATAGTCCCTCTCGATAGCCTAACAAGTGGACGTTGATGGTAGACTCACCAAAGCTATAAGCATACGAAGGCGCATCGCCCTCTGTTTTGGGCACATTTAGTAACTCGCGTGGTAGGTCTGCGGGGCGGTTTGCATCTCTCTTTCCTGTAAGGTCGATATCATATATCCTCCAATCACCTTCTGCATCGCTCTCGATAAAGTCGAACGATGTGGCATCCTCAGGCAAAGGCTCAAACAATAGGGTGAAGCATGAGTCGCCATCCTCGGGCATATAAAGTAACTCATCTATCTCCACATCCTTGCTTCCGAGCAACTTGTATTCCTCACCTTGTACAACAAGGTGGGTATATGAGGATACTCGAATCCAATCGTTCGGGCTGCTAAACCCACGCACGGTGAGCAAGGTGGCCGTATCAGTGACTTCCACCTTTTCAAAGACAATACTGGTAGTGTTGGACGCGCCTACCAACGGAAATTCAATTACTTTGTTTGCTCTCGTGCACGCCCCCAGCAGCACCGCCACGGCAAGGAAGAGGAATAGTCTGGTTGGTTTCATTGTATTGGTTATTTCTGTTGTATGTTATTCTATCTATTAGACGGAGGAAAACCCCGAAAAGTTACAGCGAGGTGAAATATCTCTCTCGGCAATCATCGTTTCTCAATCAAGCGGAGGTGACGGAGACGCCCAAGTCTCAAAAGCAATCTCCGCGCTCCGCAAAACCTGCGCAAATGAATAGAAAAACTCGCCCCTCGCCAAAAGAAAAATCTAAAATTAGAGTTTTAGATTTCTAAAAATCCAATTTTAGACGATGAAATGGGGAAAAATGGAAGGAAATAATTCTCGTTCGGACGTACCTGATTGGGTATTTTTACACATAAGTCTCCATAAATAATTTTAGGCATCTGGAATGTATTTGGTGTGCCAAACATCAAAAACAGCCTCAAATATTAGGATATTTGAGTTACAATTTGTTTCTTTGCAAAAAACAAGGCGTTATGAATCCGATTATTCAAAGACAGCTGGGCAATGTAAGGGCACTCTGTAAACAGTACAGGGTGAAGAGCCTCTATACCTTCGGCTCGGTAAACACACCGGAGTTTACCGACAAGAGTGACATAGACCTGCTGATTGACTTTGAAGCAGGAATCAATGCCGAAGACTATACCGACAACTATTTCTCCCTGCGCGAGAAGTTGGCACGACTGTTCAATCGGGATATTGATCTCGTGACACGCCGCTCTTTGTCGAATCCCTTCTTCATCCGCGAAGTGGAACAAACCAAAAGCTTGATTTATGGGTAAGAAGAGTGTGAAGAAATATCTGTACGATGTGCAGCAGTCCGTGGACTCCATCTTCGAATACTTAGGAGAGAAGCGCGATTTCTTTGAGTATGAGCGCAACAAACTGCTGCGCCGTGCCGTAGAGCGTGAGCTGGAAATCATTGGCGAAGCCGTGAAACACTTGCTCGAACTGGATGAAAACATCTGCATAGACAACGCACGCAGAATTGTGGACCTACGCAACTTTGTGATACACGGCTATGACAAGGTGGATAATGTCATCATCTGGGGAATACTCTGCAAAGACCTTCCCAAACTGAAGCAACAGGTAGACGCACTGATGGCGGAGCAAACAATATTGTAACGCCTCACTCATCTATGAAGAACCGCCGATTCACCTACATATATATACTACTGGCCGCACTGCTGCTGGCAGCATCGTACCAGCTCAACTACCGCGACAGCAAGGTAGCGGTGCAGAGCCGCATCAATGAGCAGTTCAGGGAGGCCGTGCCGTACTGGGGAGACTCGATATATATAATGAGGAATCTACCTCATTGGGGACGGAGCAGTAGCGAGGCCTATGCACGCAAAACAGAAACGAAAATCATTGGCGATCTGGGTTTCTCTAATGGTGTGGATACCCTTGTGATATCTGCTCGCTATTATTTGCCAAAGACATATAGGGAATATCAGCATAAGAACGGAGAGAGTGTGCTTATATGGCATGGTGAGTATAGTCCAGTCATTACCGACTCGTTCTTCAACAACCTATTGACCAGCCTGGGCATTGAGGCCGAAGCTGCAACAGAACTATATGTGAAGAACCAAAAAGAGATGTTCCCCACGGCAGACTCGATGAACGTGAATGCACCCATCCGTGAGGTGCTGATAGCAAGGCATGTGGAGGGATTCGCCACCGACACCGTGGGCATAGGCATCTGCGACCAAGGACTGATGGTGGGCAAGGTGGCCCTGGAGCGCAACACCATACGGAGCGGCATGCGGTGGATAGCCTGGCGGCAGGTGCTGTTGCTGCTCTTCATGGCAGTGCTCTATGTCGTCATCCTATATGTGAGGAAAGCCATGGCCTACCTGCAGGGCGTGCACCTCATAGGCAACACATGCATCGACTTCAACACCGCCACGCTGCACCACTGGAACGGCAACACCGTGACACTCACCGCCACACGAGAGGCGCTGCTGCGCATGCTCATCGAGGCCGCACCCGAATATATGCTGACGAAGGAGGACATCTGCCGCACCATCTGGCAACGCGATGTCAAAGACGGGCAGGCACTCTACAACG
>JAZRMG010000200.1:0-17766 GCA_045647345.1 Bacteroidaceae bacterium
GTGCCGTCCTCCACGATGGGCTTACGCGAGTCGTGGGTGTAGGATTCCTTGCGAGCCCCCACGAACTCTACCTCCATGTCGCGCCACTTGAGCTGTGCAGTGCCAAAATTGCGGAAGATGCTCACATGAGCACCCCGGCCAAGCTTCTTGCGCAGCGCTTCAGCCATGGCGATACCGCTACCTACGACCACCACATCAATATCCTTGGAGGGACGCTCCAGATAGAGGTCGCGCACATAGCCGCCTACTACGTAGCATTCAAGGCCCAACTCATCGGCAGTAGTGCCAATAAGGTGAAACAGCTTCGTGTCGAACATCGCTTTCAGTTCCTCGGGTGATATATGTCGCATAATTCTTTATTTTGGGGGTCAACGGACAACGGTCAACAGGCTATAGGTCGCATCGGCAGTCTGTTGTCTGTTGTCTATAAAACTCCGCGAAGTTACTCAAAAAAACTGTTTTCTCCCGTTTCTTTGCTCTCTTTTCACATTTTTCTTTATGATAATGCCCGTTTGTGAAAGAATAGTACTACTTTTACACTTTGGAAATAACAATAAGTGAAATAAACATGAAGTTACGTCGTATAATTCTTGCTTCCGCAGCAATCTTGACCTTGGCCAACTGTGCCGAAGATGTGGAGAGGCTTGCCAAGCCCTACCTCGACCGCGCACAAGAGTCCTATGCCAACAAACAGTATGCCCTTGCCAAATTGCAGATTGACAGCATCAAACAGCTGTATCCGAAGGCATTCAACACCCGGGCAGAAGCACAGGCTCTGCTCTTGGATGTGGAGTTGGCCGAAGCCTGTACAAGTAAACTCTATACAGATAGCCTGCTGGCCACGACGCAGGTTAGAACAGCTGAGTTCACCAAAGGGCTGTATTTAGATAAGGATATTAATTATCAAGATGTAGGCACATACTACGACTCGAGACATCGCATAGAACAGAACATCGGGAAGAGCTATCTACGCCCACAGACCGATGAACAGGGACGTTTTGCAATGGTTGCCTTCCTGCATGGCCGCACTTTGGCCGCACATAGCTTACGCCTGAGCGCTCCTGACGGCAGCTTTGTAGAGGTAAGGGCGACATCGGAACCTTATGTGATGACGAATGCTGCAGGGCGTACAGAACGGGTTGATTTTGTGCCGGACACATGTAGCCATGTGGTAAACTTTGCTGCGCTGCACACGAATGAGGCTCTGCAAGTAACGCTTATGGGCAAGAACGGCAAGCAGGCTATACCCTTTGGCAAGGCTGACGCAAAGGCACTCGTCCAAGTAGGAGAATTGGCTAAGTTGCTGATGGCCATCGAAGAACTGAAGCACCAACAGTCGGAGGCTGAACGCCGCATCCTATTCTTCGAACAGCGTAAAGAGGCCTCCGGAAACTCAACTGCCGCAGAGCAATGATGCGGAGCTGAAGGTGAAAAAAGGTTATCCGTTTTGCTATCTACAATAATTGTAGTACCTTTGCAGTTTGAAAACATCAAGGCAGGTAAAAAGAATGAAAATCAGTTTACTTAGGTATATTATTCTCGTGGTATCTGTTGCTGTGGCGTCACAGGTGCTGGGTCAGGACATGTTGGCTTCGCAAGCGCCCATGGACAAGCAGATGGCACGTATCGACTCCGTAGTGCTCAATCGTCTCATCCAGGCCGACGCTTATGAATACCCAGCCGATGATCTCTATCCTGAATGGAGCAATGAATATGCACACAAATATACTAATGTCGTGATCCCAGACTCTCTGTTGATCGATCTCACTGGCTTCTGTATGCCTACAGAAAGTACAAAGGTGAATGATATCTTTGGCTACAGACCCCGACGTCGTCGCATGCATTACGGATTGGACATCAAGGTGGAGCGTGGCGATACTATTCGAGCTGCATTTGAGGGCAAAGTGCGCTATGTGAGCTATCAGCGCCGCGGCTATGGCCACTATGTCGTGATACGTCATCCGAATGGTCTGGAGACATTATATGCCCACCTGACTAAAAGGTTGGTCGAGGAGAACGAAGTGGTCAGGGCTGGCGATCCCATAGGACTGGGAGGAAATACGGGTCGCAGCACAGGATCGCACTTGCACTTCGAGACCCGCCTGTTGGGCAAAGCGCTTAATCCCGCCCTCATGTTTGACTTCCCCAATCAGGATGTCACGGGTGATACCTACCTTTATGTAAAGCCGAAGAAAAAGGTGTATGACCCTTCTGACCCTGACACATACTATAAGGTACGTAGCGGTGACACGTTAGGCCGGATAGCAGCACGCAAGGGTACTACGGTGAAGAACCTCTGCAAACTCAACGGCATAACAACCAAGACAACCTTGCGTATAGGACAAGTATTGAGACTATATTGATAAGAGTAGAGCTCCTTATATTTACAACATGGATACCAACCAGCAATTCGAACAAATCATCGCTACCTGTCGCGACCTGTTCGCCAAGAAACTGAAAGACTATGGTGCAGCGTGGCGTATCATGCGCCCCACCTCGGTAACCGACCAGATATTCATCAAGGCCAATCGTATACGTAGTATCGAGACTAAGGGTGAAACGATGGTTGACGAAGGCATACGTTCTGAATTTATCGGTATTGTCAACTATGGCATCATCGCGCTCATACAACTCGAGTTGGGATATGCTGAGGCTGATGACATGACTCCCGAAACGGCATTGGCAAAGTATGACGAATATGCAGCCAAGGCACTGAATCTGATGAAAGCCAAGAATCACGATTACGATGAGGCTTGGCGCAGTATGCGCATCAGTTCGTATACAGACCTCATACTGATGAAGATCTATCGCACCAAGCAGATAGAGAGCAATGAGGGGCATACTATCGTGTCAGAGGGGGTTGATGCCAACTATATGGATATGATTAACTACTCAGTATTCGGACTGATAAAGATTGATTTCGGAGAATAAATGCAGAAGTCACTTGCCCATAACGTAATCAATATCGTTATCAACGCTTTACGCTTTACATTGGCGTTGGTATTCGTCTTCTCGGGATTCGTGAAGGCCGTTGATCCTATGGGCGTAGTGTATAAAATGTCCGATTATGCCGAGGCTTTTGGTTGGGTGGTACATCCGGCCTTGTTGTGGATAGGTGCATGCGGACTTATTATCCTGGAATATGTGATGGGTGTTGCCCTATTTTTTGGATTTTACCGTCGCTTCTATCTGACGATGACAATCCTCTTTCTTGGCATGATGACACCATTGACATTGATATTGGCGATAACCAACCCCATCAGTGACTGTGGTTGCTTTGGCGATGCAGTGGTGTTGACAAACTGGCAAACCTTCGGGAAGAACGCTCTCTTGCTGATTATGGCAATAGTGGCACTAATCTATAACCGACGTATACGGCGTATCGTCTCGGAGAGGACGCAATGGCTTGTGTTTATATATGCCTTGGTCTCTGTCGTTGTATTCATGGAGTACAATCTGCGCCATTTGCCTGGATTTGACTTCCGTCCCTATAGTATTGGCACAAACATCATCAATGACATGACAATACCTGATGATGCTCCGCAGAGTGAATATGAGACTCTTTTTGTGCTTGAAAAAGACGGTGAGCAACACACGTTTACCTTTGACAACTATCCAGACTCAACTTGGACTTTTGTCAGACGTGAAAGCCGTTTGATAAGCGAGGGATATACCCCACCTATTAAGGACTTCCATCTTTTGTCACTTGAGGGGGAAGACCTCACACTGGATGTCCTTGAAGAGCCCGGCTACACATTCTTAATGGTAGCACGCAATCTGGAACGGACAAATGAGGGCATGCTGGATATCATTAATGACCTGTATGACTATGCCAAGGTGAATGGTTATCCGTTCTATATGCTGACATCGTCAAATGAGGATGTAATCGACAGATGGACAGAGCATACAGGTTCTGCCTATCCTTATCTGCAAGCTGACGAGATATTGCTCAAGACG
Source organism: Bacteroidaceae bacterium (assembly GCA_045647345.1). GTDB lineage: Bacteria > Bacteroidota > Bacteroidia > Bacteroidales > Bacteroidaceae > UBA1189. Next base: position 3,958 of record JAZRMG010000200.1, read on the forward strand.
ATGCTTCGTGCCAACTTGGGCCTCATAATTCTACACGATGCCGTAGTAACGGGAAAGTGGAGTGCACGTGACTTGCCACGCGATGAGCAGTTAGGAGCAGCCATAGAGCATAATAGGGCATTAACTATTAGCTCGCACACATTAACAGTCCGACGGGCAACAATGATATTCGGAATGTTTCTTCCCCTGTTGCTGTTGTCGGTAATCTATAGAAAAAGAGAATAATATATATACATTATTAGTAGTATCAATAACTAAAACTAAAAAGAAATGAGAAAGAACATTGTTGCAGGAAACTGGAAAATGAACAAGACCCTCCAGGAGGGTATCGCTTTGGCAACTGAGTTGAACGAGGCTTTGACAGCTGACAAACCCAACTGCGAGGTAATCATCTGTACTCCTTTCATCCACTTGGCATCAGTAACCCCTATCGTTGACAAGGGTATCATTGCTGTAGGTGCCGAGAACTGTGCCGATAAGGCTTCAGGTGCTTACACTGGTGAGGTTTCTGCCGCTATGGTAGCTTCTACTGGTGCACAGTACGTTATCCTCGGCCACTCTGAGCGTCGTGCTTACTATGGTGAGACTCCCGAGATCCTCAAGGAGAAGGTTCTCTTGGCTTTGGCAAACGGTTTGACTCCTATCTTCTGTATCGGTGAGGTGCTCGAGGAGCGCGAGGCTGGCAAGCAGAACGAGGTTGTATACAACCAGCTCGAGGGTTCACTCTTCGGCCTCTCTGCTGAGGACTTCTCTAAGATCGTGCTCGCTTACGAGCCCGTATGGGCTATCGGTACCGGTAAGACCGCTACTGCTGAGCAGGCTCAGGAGATCCACGCTTACATCCGCTCAGTGATTGCAAAGCAGTTTGGCAAGGAGATTGCAGACAACACTTCTATCCTCTATGGTGGTAGCTGCAAGCCTTCAAATGCAAAGGAACTCTTCGCTAATCCCGATGTTGATGGTGGTCTTATCGGTGGCGCTGCTCTTAGCGTAGCAGACTTCAAGGGCATCATCGATGCTTTCAAATAATTTGAGCGATTAAACCATTCCGGGGACTCCGAGCGTCCTGACACTCGGAGTTCTCCTCTATTAAAAAATATCCTATGAAGAAACTTTGCGTATTACTGCTGTTTTTCTTCAGCTTGCCGCTCATGGCACAAAACAATATCGTCGATCGCCTGGAACAAACTGTTCCTGGACAGGGGGTGATAACTATCCATCAAGATGCACGCCTCAAGGATTTGTTGGGGATGGAGTATAATCCTGATTTGAGCAAAAGCAAAAAGATACAGACCATAGGCTACCGTATACAGATATATGCTGGAGGCAACACGCGCCAGTCAAAGGAGGAGGCGCAGAAAGCAGCAAAGTTTGTTAAGGACAACTATCCCGAGATACCTATATACACAGAGTTTGTGGCACCCCGATGGGTATGTCGTGTAGGCGACTACAAAACCATTGAGGAAGCCGATCAGGTGATGCGTGTGCTCAAGAAATCGCGAAATTTCAAAGAGATAGCAATCCTTCCCAACCAATTGATCAATATTGCACTATGATAATGGAGAATCCGAGTAACTACCCCGTTGACGATCGTAATCCTGAATTGGAAGAGCACTACCGACAGATTCTGGGCTTATTAGGCGAAGATGTTGAGCGCGAAGGTCTGGTGAAGACCCCCCAGCGTGTGGCACGTGCCATGCAAACCCTTACTCGTGGCTATCGTATGGATCCGAAAGCTGTTCTCAATTCTGCTAAATTCAAGGAAGACTACAGCCAAATGGTCATCGTAAAGAATATTGACTTCTACTCGCTCTGTGAGCATCATATGTTACCTTTCTTCGGAAAGGTACACGTAGCCTATATCCCCAATGGATACATCACGGGATTGAGTAAGATTGCCCGTGTGGTAGACATCTTCTCGCACCGTCTGCAGGTACAGGAACGCATGACGATGCAGATCAAGGAATGTATACAAGAGACACTCAATCCTTTAGGAGTAATGGTCGTTGTTGAGGCACAGCACATGTGCATGCAGATGCGTGGTGTGGAGAAACAGAACTCTATTACCACCACATCGGACTTCACGGGAGCCTTTAACCAGGCAAAGACTCGTGAAGAGTTTATGAATCTTATTCGAGGATAACTCCTTTACATCCCTATCACGCGGTCTCCGCGTATCTTTGCCAACTGATTCTTGATGTCCATCAAGGTTTTGTAGTGGCTCATAATTTTCATACACTTATCCGGATCGGTCATTATATCGGGATGACGCAGTTGGTTAAGTGTGTCTTTCAACTCCATCTCTACGATTGACAGTTTGTAATCTATTATCAGATGGGGCACGATGTCGTGTAAGCGGTCAGCTTCGCTGACCACAGTCTGTGTCTTCGAGTGATATTTACTCAGCTGGTACTTCTCTTCTATGAGGTCTACAGCAAGTCGGCTCAAGGCAGGATTGGTATGGGCAACGAAGTAACGCTCAGCCGTGAAGCCTGGTTCTCCGATGTGTTGTTGCAACTCTTGTAATACAACTGCAAAGAGAGGAGTGCTCAAGGTTATATTGTCTACTTCGAATTCTGAGGCAACATACTCAGCAACGGTTATTTGCTCATTACTATCTTCATTGACATATATCGTTTTCTCTCCGTGTCGTATGAGTTGCTGTACGATAAGTAATTCTTTGGAATAAAAGGGCCCACGCTCATCTTCCCATACGGGTTGTGGGGTGGGAGATGCAGCAGGAACATTTGCATCAAGCGTAGGGACACCCGTATATCCTTCTATGGGAGGAGGCGTATCTGTGGAGGATACGTCCGCAATAGTGGGTGTGGAATCATTGATGACGGTCTCGGTGGTGGCTCCATTAGTCAATGAAGAGCGAGGAGCTGCTTCCTTCTCCTTCTTGAGTTTAGCCACCTCGCTCACCAGAATCCGTTCTTCCACATGCAACATTTGGCTGCACTCCTTGATATATTCAGAGCGCACGATAGCCTCAGGAATGACAGCAATACTCTCTACGATATCTTTAATGACTTTCGAACGTTTGTAGGGATCGTTGGCCGCATCACTCATCAAGAGGTTGGTCTTGAAGCGGATGAAGTCCACCTCATTGGCCGCGATATATTCCTGAAACTCCGTAGCATTGTGCTTACGCGCAAAACTGTCGGGGTCGTCACCATCGGGAAGCAACATCACTTTGATGTTCATACCCTCTTCGAGCAGCATGTCGATACCACGCAGCGAGGCCTTGATGCCAGCCCAGTCACCATCGTAGAGCACGGTGATGTTGTTGGTGAAACGGTGTATCATGCGTATCTGCCCCGGAGTAAGTGCCGTTCCTGATGAGGCAACCACATTCTCGACTCCTGCCTGATGCATGGAGATGACATCGGTGTAACCTTCGACGAGGAAGCACTTGTCCTGCTTTACGATAGCATGCTTGGCAAAGTATATGCCGTAGAGTTCGCGACTCTTGTGATAAATCTCCGATTCTGGCGAGTTGACATACTTAGCTACCTTGGCATCAGTCTTCAGTACGCGGCCTCCAAAGGCTACCACCTTACCTGATAGAGTATGCACGGGGAAGATGACGCGCCCCCAGAAGCGGTCGCGCAACTGCCCGTCATCACGGGTGTAGCATAAGCCCGTCTTCACCAGATAGTCCATATTAAATCCCTTCTGCTTGGCCTCGCGTGCCAAGGCATCACGGCTCTCGGTGCTGAATCCTAGTTGGAACTTCTTGATAATGTCATCGCGAAAGCCACGCTGACGAAAATAGCTCATGCCTATGGCTTGTCCGTCGCGATGATTGTACAGTATGTCTTGAAAGTAGTTGTTGGCAAAATCGTTGACCAGGAAGAGGCTTTCGCGCACGCTTTGTGCTTGCTTCTCCTCGTCGGAGAGTTCGCGCTCCTTCACCTCGATACCGTATTTCTTGGCCAGCCACTTCAGTGCCTCATAGTAGTTGAGCTGCTCGTGTTCCATGATGAAGTGCACCACGTTGCCTCCCTTGCCGCAGCTGAAGCATTTGCACACGCCCTTCGAGGGCGATACGCTGAACGACGGTGTCTTCTCATTGTGGAAAGGACACAGACCCACGTAGTTGACACCCCTTCGGCGCAAGGTGACAAATTCCGATACCACATCTACTATCTGTGCGGCATCCATGATACGGTCTACGGTAGCTTGGTCAATCATCGTTTGCTATTTCTGTTTCGATATGCGAAGGTACGAAATATTTGTCAAACGTCAAATACTATTCCGACCGATACGAGAGTATGTGCCACGTCACTCCGATGGCAATCGCCATCATCAAGCCTTTAAGCCAAAGAGGGTCAAGGATATAGGCGCAGAAGAGTAGCGAAGACCACAGCAAGATGAGGATATAAACCTTTACTCTACGAGGGATTATCCTATGCTCACGGAAATTCTTTATGTAAGGTCCTAAATGTGGATGACTCATCAGCCATGTGTACATGCGCTCCGAACTGCGATAGTAGCAGTAGGCGGTGAGCAGTAACAGGGGTGTAGTGGGCAGTACGGGTACGAAGATACCGACAATGGCCAATACCAGACAGAGTGTGCCGAGGAAGAGAAGAAGGACTTTCATTTCTTTAATTAGGAGAAATTAGGAGTTGGACCCAACTCCTAATTTCTGGCTGATTACATGTCATATTCCAATCCGTCGCCTCCCATTCCATATTCTGGCTGCATGCCACTTTCCATCTTGCGCGGCTTCTTGGCACGCATGTTGCCGAAGCTATAGGTGAGTGTGCCGCTGATTTGTCGGCCACCGCGGAAGTTGCTGCTATCTTGATAGAAATCGGGACCCCATTTCTCGGAATGGAAACGACGTGAGTTGAGCAGGTCGCGTCCGTTGAGCGAGAAACTCCACTTGCCACCGGCAAACTGCTTGCGCACTCCGGCATCAAGGCCATAGTTGGGGGCGCGGTAGCCTTGGGCGATGACGCTGGCGGCATTGTACATGCCCGTCACCTGTAGTGACCATGCCTTAGGTAAAGCCATTGTACCCATCATGCGCAGGTTCCACGAGAAGTCTTCGCTGGCATCGCCGTGCAGATACTCGCCGTTAGGCAATAGGAAGTCGAAATCTTCGAGCTTGTAGTAGTACATATTGAGTGTGGTGGTGAGATCGAGTTTGCCGAAGAAGCGGTTTTTACCCACAATCTCCACGCCCGAGGAGAGCGACTGTGCTACGTTGTCGGTGGTGCTGTACATAATGCCGTTCTCCATATATGAGATGCGCTGCATGATGTCGTCGGTAGTGCGATAGTAGGCCGATACCGACAGCATGTGGTTTTCCCACGACTTGAGGTAGTTGAGCTCGAAGGCGTTCGAGTACTCGGGTCTTAGTAGGGGATTACCGTATGAGATGTTGGTAGAGTCGCTGATGTTATGGAATGAATTGAGCTGACCTCCCCAAGGACGGCGCACACGCTTCGTATAGTTCACCTGCAGTTCATTGTCATTGGGTAGCTGATAGGAGAGAAACACGCTGGGGAAGAGCTGGAATACGGGGTCTATCTTCTCAGGATGCGTGCTGATTTCGCCGTTCTGCTTGTGATGAGAGTCGGTCGATACGGCATAATACTCGCCGCGCAAGCCCACTTGATAGCCGAAGCTCTCCCACAGTTTGCCTGAATAGGTGGCGTAAAGGGCATGCAGGTCGCGGTTATAGATGAAGCGATTGTAGAGGTTCTCTATCTCCTGCAGCTTGTCGGGGTCGGCATAGGTGCTTACGGGACTGTCATCGCGAGTGAAGGTTCCGCGATAGCCAGCCTGCAGTTTATGCTTGTCGTTGAAGGCATTTTCATAGTCGAGCTGCAGCTCATAATCTATACTGTTGCCTGCGCTCTCCTGTAACTGATATGAGTAGATGTCGGGGCGATGTACGGATGATGTGGTGGGCTGCACGAAATGGGTTATCTGCTTATATTCGTTGCTACTGCTGTTGCCCCAGTTGTGACGCGATGCAGTGAAATCGAGCCAATGAGTGGTGCTCCACTCGTGTTTGTAGCCGAGACTAAAGTTGTACATGCGCATAACACCAGTGCTATAGATGTCGCGCTGACGAGTGAAATCAATGTTCTCGCCTGGTGTGGTGCCTTGTCCGCTGATGTAGTCGATAGTGTTGCTGCGGCGAGGGTTACCCATCATGCCCATGAAGTCCGCCGAGAGATGATCCTTGGCCGTTATGTGCCAGGTGAGTCCTGTGCGGGCAAACATGTTGCGTCCGTTCATGTTGCCCTCTCCGAACTGGTCCAGGTAGGTGGTGTCGTTGCCGAGATAGTTTTCTCGGTAACTTGTATTTTCGTTCTGGTGGTGACGCTCGCGATAGCTGATATTGGCGTAGGCATCGAGCTTGCCACTGCTATAGTTGATGTTGGCACTTGCGTTGTAGCCACCGAAGTCGGTGTCGTACATGCTTGCTCCTGCCTGTGCACTACCATAGTATCCCGCCTTGCGGTCGCGTTTGAGCACGATGTTGATGATACCTACCGTGCCTTCAGGACTGTACTTGGCCGAGGGATTGGTAATAACCTCGATGCGCTCAATACTTTCAGCAGGCATCTGTTCCAGAATGTCGCCCTGGTTGTCTGCGGTGAGTCCCTGTGCTTTACCGTTAATCCATACGGTCACGCTCTCCGAACCGCGCAGCGACACAGTACCCTCGGTGTCGACCTCTACGGAGGGGATGTTCTGTAAGATGTCCGAAGCCGAACCGCCCGTGGCAGCAATGGCTTGATCCACATTGAACACCTTCTTGTCAATCTCAAACTTCATTTGCGAACGTATGCCCGTTACCTCTACCTCTTTCAACATCTTGCTGTCTTCGCCAAGCGCTATCTGCTTGAAGTAGGCGCTGCGAGCCGTTGCGGAGAGGGTGAATTCGCGGGTGGCATTCTGATAGCCAATGTAGCTCACCGTAAGCACATAGCTGCCATACTCCAATTCGTCAATACGGAAGTTGCCCTCCTCATCGGTGATGGCACCGCCGGCCATGTCGCCGCTGCCCTTGGGGTTAACCACTACGTTGACAAATTCTACGGGCTCGCCCGTTTCCTTGTCTATAATCTTACCTCTCACATTTCCCTGTGCCATCACAGCACTCAGTGGAATCAATACTCCTATAACAAGGAGGCATGCGAATCTCTTCATTTAGATGTTATCTGTTTGTTTGGTTATATTCCCTTTGACTCTTTGCTAATGCAAAGGTTTAGTTTTGAGGGTGCAAAGATACTGCAAGCCGAGTGAAACGCCAAATTTATTTACTTATTCACTTCGCTCTCACTGTCTTTCGCTTGCAATGTTGCATGAATTTAGGCTGTGTCTCGAAAAAAACAGAATAAATTTGCTTATTCGCTCACCTTGCACTAAATTTGTCCTCAGTTTTGTTCCCGATGCCCCAATTGCGGGCTGCGGATGAAAAGGGAATCAGGTGAGAGTCCTGAACAGTCCCGCTGCTGTGTGCCCTTATGTTGCACATCGATTCTGTTGCCACTGACTGAATTGTTGGGAAGGCCGATGTGTAGGGGTTAGTCAGAAGACCTGCAAAACCAGTTAAACCGCGTGTATTCGAGGAAAGTATGCGTTGGGACACATTTGTTTTACTTTCTTACTTAAATCAACAATGAAGAAAGTGTATCGTGGCGCATTGTGCGCTTGTGTGGCAGGCCTTGTGCTTGCAAGTTGTGAACCCGTGGCCCAAAGTGGCGAAGATGCTCCTGTGGTGAGTAAGCCTGATGTGTTTATCCTATGCGAAGGATTGTATCAGGCAAACAATGCTGACATCACGGCCTACAAATCGGACAGTCTGCTGTGTACGGGTGGGTATTATCTGAAACAGAACGGTCAATATTTGGGCGATACGGGACAGGATATCCTCTATCATAAGGACCATCTCTATGTGTCGGTTTACGGCTCTTCGTATGTGGCTAAGCTTGACATGGATGGCAAGGAGTTGGCGCGTTACTCCTTTTCGGCCGAGGAGGGGCAGCCTCGCTATCTGGCGGCTGATGGGGAGTATGTTTATGTGACGCTTTATAGCGGTAAGGTGGCCAAACTGAAGGCGGATGATTTGCGTGTTGTTGACTATGCGCCTGTAGGGAAAAACCCTGAGGATGTGGTCGTATACAAGAATCAACTCCTTGTGGCCAACTCGGGTTGGGGATATGACAACACGCTGACTGTGATTGACATAGTGTCGTTCGACTCTATCGCTTCCATCACCGTGGAGTGGAATCCTCAGCAATTGCTAGTGATGGGTGATAGTGTGTTCTTGCTTGCCAACGGACAGTATGATGAAAATTGGAATTGTGACTATCCTTTGCAGAGTGTGAATGTGGAGGAACGTACGGCTCGCACCGTTGCGTATGCTGCACGTGCTGTGGCATACGATGGCACGTTGTATCTTTGTAAATCGACTACGGACTGGATTACGTATGAGACTATAAACACGTTCTTTATGTACGATGTCGAACGAGCCGAGGTGAACTATGAGTCTTTCCTGAAGGGCGATACGGAGGAGGTGACTTCGAATAGTGTATATATGTTGGAGGTGAATCCGAAGAATGGAGAGTTATATATAGGTCTCGCGGGTAATAAGTTTGTGTCATCGGGCATGATACACCGATACGGCAGGGATGGTTTGCTTATCCATCGTTTCGATGTGCAGGGAGCTAATCCTAGTCAGGCGGCTTTCTTGAATTACGAATAATATTTGTTATATACTATTTGCCAAATGAAACGAAGCGGTGGGCTCTCTCGTGAGAAAGGACCACCGCGATTCGTTCTTTTGTTATTTCATCCCAGGATGCTTTGTTCTATAGTGTTAAAATGGGGTTTCTTATATCCAATAGTACAAGTAAACTAATATTATTTTCGATAAATCATTTTTTTGCACTAATTTTGTACCGTTTTTCAGGCGCCCTTGTAGTTCAATGGATAGAACGCGCCCCTCCTAAGGGTGAGATATGAGTTCGATTCTCATCGGGGGTACTTGGAAAGTTGAAAGATGATAGATGAAAGTTGAGGGGCTGTTGTCCGTTGTCTGTAGTCTGTTGTCCGTGACAAACAATAAGGAAAACTATTTCACAAATTATAAATTTAAACACATGTTTACCAATTTTACAGGTTCACATTTGGTAGAAAGCTACCACAAGTGGAAAAAAGCAAAGAAGGATGCAGGGGTGAACAATCCCTTGGCCAAGACCTTCAAGTTATTGTTTGTCATCGCAGTGACCATGACCCTCTGGTTGCTCCCCACGAGCGCATTCGGTATCGAGGGCCTCACCGTAGTTGAGCAGCGCGTTATCGGCGTATTCGTGTTCGCTACCTTGATGTGGGTGCTCGAGGCTATCCCCGCATGGAGCACCTCGCTCATCGTGGTTGGTTTGCTCCTGTTCATGACATCAGACAGTGCATTCAAGGTGCTTAATGAGGGCTACACTCCCGAGCAGTTGGGTACTGTACTCAAGTATCAGGATATCCTCCACTGCTTTGCCGACCCCATCATCATGCTCTTCATCGGTGGTTTCATGCTCGCTATCGCTGCCACCAAGTATGGTCTCGATGCTAAGATTGCCAAGGTGCTGCTCAAGCCCTTCGGTACTCAGTCACGCTTCGTGCTCCTCGGCTTCATTATCGTTACAGGACTCTTCTCGGCTTTCATCAGCAACACGGCTACAGCAGCTATGATGCTTGCCTTCTTGGCTCCTGTATTGAAAGCGCTCCCCGCTGACGGTAAGGGTAAGATTGGTCTCGCCCTCTCTATCCCCGTAGCTGCCAACATCGGCGGTATGGCTACTCCCATCGGTACTCCTCCTAACGGTATCGTATTGAAGTACCTCGAGCCCATGGGCCTCGGTATGGGCTTCGGTGAGTGGATTGCCTTCATGGGTCCCATCACCATTGCATTGTTGCTCATCTCATGGGTGATCCTGCTTTGGTTGTTCCCCTTCAAGCAGAAGACGATCGTGCTCGATATCCCCGATAACTCACAGAAGGGCTGGCGCACCACATTGGTGTACATCACCTTCTTCGCTACCATCGTGATGTGGTTGTTCGACAAGAACCTCGGCCTCAAGACCAACGCCGTAGCCATGTTCCCCGTAGCCGTATTCTGTGCTACAGGTATCATCACCAAGCGCGACCTCGAGCAGATCAGCTGGTCAGTGCTCTGGATGGTTGCCGGTGGTTTCGCCCTCGGTGTAGCGCTCAACAAGTCGGGCTTGGCTCAGAACATGATTGACGCTATTCCCTTCGCATCATGGTCACCGCTGCTCGTTATCATCGGCTCAGGTCTCCTCTGCTACGCAATGGCCAACTTCATCTCTCACACTGCTACCGCTGCACTCCTTGTGCCCATCCTTGCCGTAGTAGGACAGAGTATGGCAACCGAGCTTGGCCCCGTAGGTGGCGTGGCTACCTTGCTCGTAGGTGTGGCTATCGCATCTTCAGTAGGTATGGTGCTCCCCATCAGTACACCTCCCAATGCTTTGGCCTACGCTACTGGTCTCATCGAGCAGAAGAATATGGTCAAGGTGGGTCTCATCGTAGGTGCTGTGAGCTTGCTCCTCGGTTACGGTGTACTCATCGTATTGGGTGCCAACGGTTGGTTGTAATAGATTTAACATCTTGATAATCCAAAAGGGGGAACTGTCAGAACGGTTCCTCCTTATTATTTGTTATACCTCCCTCCTTGTACTTTTTATCAAATCAATGTGTGATATGGAGGGGATAACTTTACCCTCCAACGTTATCTTCCTCCCTCTGTTGTCTCCTCTACTTGGATTTGCACCGATAGAAGACGAATAGTGCAAAGAAACGTGTATACATAACATGCATGCAACGAATGTATAATGAACAGTTATTGAACCTTTTCCCCATTACTAACACACCACTATATGTATTTTATGGATAATTATAAAGAAATTAGTTAAATAATTAGCCGTTTACTTTGTGTAAAATGGAAATAGATGAGGCAAACGGTAAACCATATAACCAAGACACGCAATGGAAAACATATGTGTGCCAATTTTTATGTGCATTTTTTGTGATTATTCTATAAAATATGTATCTTTACACCCAATTAGGCATAGAGTAATAATTTGTAACTCAAAATATAACGCTAATGAAGAACAATTTTATCCGATGTGCCAAGGCGGCTGGTAAGGTCGCTATGGCTGCAGTTGCTCTCCTGACATTTGCCCAGTGCAAGGAGGGGGAGAAAGTGAATGACACTACCGTGGAGGTATGCTTTGCTGATAGTGTATGCCGCGTGTTTGATTTCTATGGCGACGACATCGTACGTGTATTCCAAGACCCGCAGGGCGGTGAGATGCGCGATCCGGTGGCTACACCGCCTGCATATATCCTTGTTGAAAATCCTCGCCGTGCAGTAACTAGCCTCACCGTGAAGGAGAAGGGTAATAAAGTGGAAATGGTTACTCCGCGCATCAAGGTGGTGGTAGACAAGGCTACCCAATTGATGACCGTGACCGACCGCAACAGCAAGAAGGTGGTATTTGAGGAAACCACTCCTGCCACTATCAAAGAGGGTGTGGCTGCGATGACCGTGAAGGCTGATGCCGAAGAGTACTTCTATGGTGGTGGTATGCAGAATGGTCGTTTCTCGCACCGTGGCAAGGTGATACAGGTAATCAACTCCAATAACTGGGTTGATGGCGGTGTGACCTCACCTAATCCTTTCTACTGGTCTACCGATGGCTATGGTGTGATGTGGTATACCTTCAAGAAGGGTATCTATGACTTCAACTCCGAGGCTGACGGCACCGTGAAGATGCAGCACGATGGTGACTATCTTGATCTCTTCGTGATGGTAGACGAGGGTCCCGTGGCGTTGCTCAACGATTATTATCAGCTCACTGGTAACCCTGTGTTGTTGCCCAAGTTTGGTTTTTATGAGGGACACCTCAACGCTTACAACCGCGACTACTGGACCGAGACCGCCGAAGGTGGCGTGCCCTTTGAGGATGGCAAGCGCTACAAGGAGAGCCAAAAGTTCAATGGCGGCATTAGAGAAACACTCAATGGTGAGCAGGTCGGTGGCGTGGCTGCATCTGCAATATCGTCTTCTGTCTCAGGCAATGGTGAGGTACGTGTGCCTACCAACAGTAGCTACCAGTTCTCTGCTCGTGCCGTGATTGACCGCTATGCGGCTCACGACATGCCTCTCGGATGGATCCTTCCTAATGATGGATATGGTGCCGGTTACGGACAGACGGGTACACTTGAGGGCAACATCGAGAACCTCCGTCAGTTTGGCGAATATGCTCGTCAGCATGGTGTGGAGCTGGGTCTGTGGACACAGTCAAGCCTCTATCCCAAGGAGGGTGTTGAGGCTTTGCTACAGCGCGACATTATTCGCGAGGTGCGCGACGCTGGCGTACGTATCCTCAAGACCGACGTGGCTTGGGTAGGTCCCGGCTACTCGTTCGGACTCAATGGCGTAGCCGACGTGGCTAAGGTGATGCCCGAATTTGGCGACGATGCACGCCCCTTCATCATCACCCTCGACGGCTGGGCAGGCACACAACGCTATGCAGGTCTCTGGAGTGGTGACCAGACGGGTGGTAACTGGGAGTATATCCGTTTCCATATCCCCACATACCTTGGTTCAGGTCTTTCGGGGCAGCCCAACGTATCATCCGACATGGACGGTATCTTCGGTGGTAACAACGTGCCCGTCAACGTGCGCGACTATGAGTGGAAGACCTTCTCACCCATGCTCCTCAATATGGACGGTTGGGGATCCAACGAGAAGTATCCCCATGCTTTGGGCGAGCCTGCCACATCCATCAACCGCTCATATTTGAAGTGGAAGTCTGTGCTCACCCCCTATACCTATAGTATTGCTCGCGAGGCCGTATTTGGCTTGCCTATGGTACGCGCCATGTTCCTCGATACGGAGAACGACTACACCTTGGGTAAGGCTACCCAGTATCAGTACATGTTTGGTCCCTGGTACCTCGTGGCTCCTATCTATCAGAACACCGCAGCCGATGCTGAGGGCAACGACGTGCGTCACGGCATCTACCTCCCCGAGGGCATGTGGGTCGACTACTTCAGCGGCGAGCACTACAAGGGTGGTCGCATCATCAATAGCTACGACGCTCCTCTGTGGAAGCAGCCCCTCTTCGTGAAGGCCGGTGCTATCGTGCCTCTCACACGTCCACACAACAATGTCAACGAGATTGATCCTACTATCCGTATCTACGACCTCTATCCCTATGGTGAGAGCAGCTTCACCGAGTATGATGACGATGGCCGCACACAGGCTTATCTCATGGGCGAGTATGTAGAAACCAAGGTGAGCAGCAAGGTGAAGAAGGGAAAGGCCATCATCACCGTGGCTCCTACGACAGGAAACTTTGAAGGTTTTGAACCTAAGAAGCGCACCGAAATGCGCATCTACATGAACGCTGCACCCAAGGCTGTGAAGGCTGTCATGGGTGGAAAGAAGGTGGAGCTTGTAGCTGCCACTTCAGAGGCTGAGTTTATCATGAGCGACAACGCCTACTACTATGAGGCTGAGCCCGAGCTCAACCAGTTCTCTACACGCGGTTCGGCAGCTGCCGAAGTGAGCATCAAGGGCGCTCCCCGTCTGATGGTTAAAATAGCAGCTACCGACATCACCGCCAACGAGATCGAGGTTGTCGTAGAAGGTTATCAGTTTGAGGTTGCTGACCCCTTGGTTGCCAACACTGGCAAGCTTACGGTACCCACCATCACCTTCACCGAGGATAATATCGAGCCTTACGCACTTAC